>SBBM01000033.1 GCA_005239725.1 Planctomycetales bacterium
TAATTTTCTCGGACTTAATTTTTTCGCAAAGCTCTGTTTCATTGGGAAGTAGTATCGCCATCTTGCCTCTCCTCCTGGTTAAGTATAGCACATAATATTGACCCAATCAAAGGGCTAGGGTAATTTTTATATATTAGCAAGGTTTGCAAAATCCTGTAAGCTAAGTCTTTCCGGCCTGGCATTTGCATCAACTCCGTATTTTTCAAAAAAGGCATCTAACTTATGCCGCGGTAAAACTCCGTTAAGGCTGTTTCGTAAGGTTTTTCTCCGTTTATTAAACGCCGAACGGATAATCCTAAAAAATGCCTTTTCATCAGCCACTCTCACCGCCGGCTCCTCCCTTACCTTCAAACGTAAAAAACAAGAATCCACTTTCGGAGGAGGGACGAAACAGGTGTTCTTTATAAAAAATAAACTCTCGGACAGAGTATAATACTGTATAAAACAACTGAACGAACCGTAATCTCTTGAGTCCTCTTTAGCAACTATCCTTTTGGCAAATTCCTTCTGCACGGTAAGGAATATTGTATCAATTCTTTTCCTGAATTTTATCAGATGCTCCAATATGGGGCTGGAAATATAATAAGGGATATTGCCTATCACTTTTGCTTTTGCCTCATCTAAATACTTCTCCAAATTAAATTTCAAGATATCCTGATTAATAATTTCAATATTTGTATTATCGCTAAGATTCTTTTCGAGGATACCGCACAAAGAACGGTCTATCTCTAACGCGTAAACCTTTCTTACCTTTCCGGCAACCAAGCGCGTTAATTCTCCCCTGCCTGCCCCTATTTCCAGCACAACGTCGGATGGCGTAAGCCCGCAGGAGGCAATTATCTTCCGCAGGATATTCTTATCAATAAGGAAATTCTGGCCTAAACTTTTCCTGGGCCTAACCGGCATAATCTAAGCTAACATCCCCTTTGCCAGGTTAACCGCCGCATCAAGCTGGTCCAATTTTACCGGCTTGAGAAGGTAGGCAAAGGCATTCAGTTTGCGCGCAGCTTCCATTTTATCTTTATCGCTAAGGCGCGTAACCATTATACAAACGGCATCCTTATCTATCTCTTTTATTCTCCTTAAGGTTTCGACGCCGTCAAAGGCCGAATATGGCATATGTATATCTATGAGACAAATGTGCGGTTTCTCCTTCTGGTAAACCTCAACCGCAGATGCGCCATCAGTCACGCCAAATGCGGTAAAACCTTTTCTTGTAAAAATCTTTTTCACAAAATCCACGATACCCGGCTCATCGTCTACAACTAAAAGTTTTAATTCTGCGCTACTTGCCATAACTTCCTCCTTTATTTTTTAAAAAGGTTTATTTCGTTATCTATATTATCCTGTTCTTCGGGCGTTATCTCCGTTGTCCGAGGCAGGTCAATAAAAAAGACGGCGCCCTTACCATCGCCTTCCGATTCCGCCCAAAGCATCCCCTTGTGTCTTTCAATAATTTTTTTCGCATTATATAAGCCCATTCCGGAGCCTTCGCTTGAGGCCTTGGTTGTAACGAAAGGCTGAAAGATTATCCCCAAATCTTCTTTCTTTACGCCGCAGCCTGTATCGCGGAAAGAAATCCTCGCCCATTTATGGTTAACGGTCTCTGCCTTAAGGATAATCGTTTTTTCCTTTGACCGTTGCATGGCATGCAAAGAATTATTGGCCAGAATAACCAACACCTGCATAAGCTGTGGCTTTTCTCCGCGCACAAAACCCAGCCCTTCGGGTATTTCCTTAATAAAAGTTATGCCTGCGGATTTAAACCTGGGGAAGTAAAGCTGGTTAAAACTTTCAATGACATCGTTTATTCTTAAAGGCTTCAATTCCCCGGTTACGGGCCGGCCGAAGTCCCTTATTGCCTCTACCATGGCAGAAACCCTCCAGGCGGAATCTAAAATATAAGAAAGCGAACCCTTTATTTCCCTTTCTTTCTTAGGAGACAAATTCAGTTCTTTGAGCAGGGTATTCTCCAAGGTTTCCGCCTGGCCGATAATGGTATATATGGGGTTGTCTATTTCGTGGGCAAGCGAATAGGAATAAGTATCCATCTCCTGGAGGCGGGCTACGCGCTGCCTGTCCTCTATCTCTTTCCAGAAATTGCAATTTTCGATGGCCAATGCCGTTGAATAAGAAAGGGTTTCAAAAACAAGCATATCATCTGGCGTATACATCCGGTTTTGCGGCTTTGAGCCCAGCATCATTATACCCAACAATTCATCTTCCACGAAACAAGGCACGATAAGACTGCAATTCGGGCCTGATTTAAGCAGGTGTTGCAGCTCTTCGCCAAGTAGCGGCCTCTTGTTGGCAGAAAGCAACTTTACGATAGGCGCATCAAAAGGTATAAATCCTGCAAGTTTACTTTCCGAATCTTCCGGATGGCGATATTTACATCCATAGCTTTTATGTAATTCATCTTTCAAATAAAACGCAATATAGTCTACCCTCACGACATCCGCAACAGTTAATACAATAGATTTCAGGAGTTGCCCTAAATCGCGTATCCGGGCCATTTCCCGGGAGAGTTCCCTTAATGCCCTTTGATAACGGTGCTGTTCCCTGAGCATGGCCTCTTCAGCCTTTTTTCTCAGGTATTGGTAAACAATCTGCCCTGTACCCGCCAAGAAGAACATAACCCAGGTCGCCGCCAGCCACCGCCCGTATTCATAGCCCAAGAAGAACGGGATGCCCAGGACTAAAGCGTACACAACAACAAATATCCCTGCGCGGGTAAGGGCAAGGTTGATATCCATCAGGTTGTATTTAACTATGGCGTAGGCGGTTGCCAGCGTATAAAGAGTTATGGCGTACGTTCCGTACGGCATGAGAACCGGAATTTCAATATTAAAAGTCGGAAAAAAGTTCGGTACGCCTCCGATGTACGAAAATAAAAGCGGAAAATAAAAATATTTCATCTGGTTTTTTCTGTGCCCGCTTGCCCGCAAATATTCTTTAAACAATTCAATATTGCCGTAAACCGCCCAGGCAATCCACATCCAAAAGAACGCGTAATATAACTTCCCGGGATTGATGAAATAGCGGAAAGAAAACTTGGGCACTACCTCTAAAATCAAAAGCGGCGTAGCGTCTAATATGACAAATAAACTGCCTAGTATATAAGAAACCGGGATTAACTTTCTCTTCCAGCCTTTGATATTAATCAGGAGAAATATAAAGTGGACAAGGAATATCGGTATAAAAACAACGCCTATATGGTTAATCCTCCATAATGCAAGAGCGAGCGATTTGTCGTATCGGGTGATTCCCAGGGCCTCAAAAATACTCCAGAGGAATAAGCTAAAGGAATAAAGGGCGAACAGTTGGTTCAGCCTTTTATTAAAGCCTTTTAAAAGGACAAATATTCCCAGGCCGCCGTTAAAAATACCGGTTGCCAATAAAGCGATAAAGTATTGTTTTAGTGTAGAATCAAGCATCTTTCCTTGCTAAATTTGAGGCTATCAACGCCGCCCCCAACGCTCCGATAATCTGGGGGTTTTCCGGAATATTGACCTTTATATTCGGAAGTTTTGCCTTTATGGCTTCTATGATACCGATATTCTTACCGACCCCTCCTGTTAAAGTCAGGGCGCTGGCTAATCTGACCTTATGGGCAAGGCTTAACACCCTGTCTGCCGCGGCATTATGAAGCGCGCGGGCAACATCCTGGCGTGTTTCGCCTTCTGCCAGCAAAGAAACTACTTCCGACTCGGCAAATACGGCGCACATACTGCTGATTACTAAATTTTTTTTGGATTCAAGCGACAGCCTCCCGAAATCTTCTACGGTAGTATCCAATGCCTTTGCCATTTCTTCCAGAAACCTGCCTGTGCCGGCAGCGCACTTATCGTTCATATGGAAATCTACCGCATCCCCTGAATCGCCCAGGCGTATAGCCTTACTGTCCTGGCCTCCTACATCAATCACCGTCCTTGTATCCGGGAAAAGAAAATGAGCACCCCTGGCGTGGCAGCTTATTTCTGATACCTCATCGGACTTAAAAGGTACAATTTTTCTTCCGTAGCCGGTGGCAATCAAATTAGTTATGTCGCCGAATGAAATTTTTGCTTTGTCCAGGACCAATTGTATACATTCCTCGGCAGCCTTTTTGCTGCTTGCGCCTGTACGCAATATTTGCGAATATAAAATTTTCTTATTTTTATCAATAATAACCGCCTTTGTCGAAACTGAACCTATGTCAAGCCCCGCAAAAATCATCCCTTAAGCCTTTTCTTTCTGCCTAAAATTTCCACAAAGGCATCTATGCGCGTTTTAATCTGGCCGTCGGAATAATCCCTCCTGTCTATACAATCGCCGTCTAAAATAAGTACAGGGATGTCTTTGTCGCGGAGGGCATCTTTAAGCATCTGCGTACTTGCGCTTAAAAATCTGCAGCCCCAATGGGCAAACTCAACAATCCCGTCTATGCTATAATCAACAACAAAACTTTTGGTAGAATCAAGCCAGCGCTGAACCTCTCCAAATCCGTAATTGCTGAGCAGCTTCCTTGCCAGGCTTCTGAACGGGTCTTCGGGATCCATCCTTTCCCAATAAACGTGGTTTGCTTCTTCAAAGACGATTGCGGCCCTGTGTTTGCGCTCTAAATACTCTAAAGGCGCAAGCGTATAATAGGGCCTTAATTGGCGCCAAAGAATCCTGTGCCTTTCTTCATCCAGAGAACCTATCCTGCTATCTACCCTGCCTTTTAACTCTCTATATAACGTTTCGCAAATCTCTACCATTTCCTTGCAGCCAAAGGTATGGGCAAGCATGATTGCGTAATCTATAGCCTCTCCGCCCAACATCGGCGTGGGTTTATTCTTTCTTAATTCATTTACTTCAACATAATAATCCCGCGCCTGGTTTGAATACTCGATAGCCGTTTTTAGTTTATTTATATTGAATTCCCTTTTGCAATTATCAGCCATCTTCAGCATTATGTTTTCAATCTGCTTAGCCACATAGTCTATAGCGTAAGGGCGGTTGTAATCATAGGGGACATCTATATAATAAAACGGCCTATTATATTTCTTGCTTAAACTATAAAAAGTCTGGGCCGAACCATGGCAATAAAGCGAAGTGGCAATCAAAAAATCAGGCATAGGCATATAATTATTTATTACCGCGCCGACTGTGCCGCGTAAAAATGAACAGGTATCCCTTGAGTGGTTATTATCCTCGGCTATTCTCAAGATGTCGTCGGTAAGATGGGAATTTGCAAACATTGAGACAATACTCTCAGGCGGGAAGGGTACGATATCAAGCGCAAATAATATTTCGCTAGGGACGAAAGAGCTCCTCCAGGCGACTACGGAATCCTCCTGGTAAGCCTTCCTGAAGAGCTTCCCTGTAAGCGCAGAGCGTAATTTTGTGGCTTGTAAATTGTGATATGGAGAAGGCTCTTTCTCGCGGCTATTCTTTAATAAGCCGCATAAATTCTTAAACTGACCCTTTCTGATGTTTCCCTCCAGGATAGACCTTTTAATTATTTATTGCATCCGGCAGTCTCTCGCCTTGGGTTTCCTGATTTAAGAGTTTCCATGAATGCCTGAATCCGGGTCATAATCTGACCCACGGCAGTCGTGTTGTGCTCTGTCTCGATACGCAGGACCGGGATGCCGCAGCCAGACAAAGTTTCTTTTATATCCGGGAATTCAAACAAATACGGGTCGTCAAATTTCAGTATGTGGTATATAACCCCGCCTATTTTAAATTCCTTTATCAGGTCCAATAAATATTCGGCCCGCTCGTCCTGGCTTACAAAGGTAGCCGACGGCGCCTTAAACTTTATATACCTTTCCGCAATTGCCGAAATTGGGTCACTGCCTTCCCGGGCTAAGCCAGAAAAATACCTGTACCTTGTGCATAAATCTTCGCAGACAACTATTCCGCCGCAAGACTCTATGACATCAAGCAACCATGGTTGATCCTGGAAGCTGCCGGTGAGGAGTATTCTAAAACCCTCCTTTTCACCGGCTTCGGGTTTTATTTTGTCAAGCAGGTTTGCTAAGGAAATATTAAAACTGTTTTTATCGCCTGTCATCGCTAATTTACAAATCTCGAGGAACTGTTGAGGGGTAACCGGGGGGTTAGCTGTTTTTCTTAAAGCGTTTAATCCGGTTAAGAGTTTGCGGCTTTTGTTACATATTGAAACTGCTTCGGCAATATTTAGCCCGCTAATTTTAGTCTTGAAATATTTCTCAATCTCTTCGATTAAAAAGCATATACTCTCTCTGTAATGTATGATTGCGTTTTCATCAAAGCGCTTGGGGATATCAAAAAGGTGGCCGAAAGGCACATTGGCATATCTTACCCAGGCATCATAGAGTCTTTTAGTCACATCAGTCGAGCCGCCGATAATTATACCGTCTAAAAAATTATAGTCGCCGTTTAAACCGCACTCCAGTACACTTTGCACGTTTGAACACAGATTTCCCGAAAGGTAGGTTTTTGACAGGCTTATAGGTATAGACGCGCCCATAACCCGGTAAGGAATAAATCCAGCTGCGATTATTATCTCTTCCGGAACATAGGTATTATTCCATCCCAGGATAGGCAAGCCTTTTTGTATAATAAGGCGTTTATTATATTCGGTTTGCTTGGCGATAAAATCGTCTATTATTTTCTTGTTGCCGAAGGTTTCCCAAAAATCGGACTTTTCACCCCTCATGCCCTCTTTTACATCAAGGCATTTTTCTATTGCATCCAGAAATATATCTTTATCAAAAGGCTTTATCATAAAGCGGTAGATATTAAGCCGTGATACCTTATCGAATACATCGGCATCCGGATATGCGGTGATTATCATGAATTTACTCAGGGAGGATTTTGATTCTGCCTGGATTTGCCTTATCTTTTCTATGGTCTGGATACCATCAAAATCAGGCATTCTCAGGTCGGTGATGATGAGATTAAAAGATATATTCTTTATTACCTCCAGTGCCTTTTTGCCGTCGTCAATAACGGTCAGTTCGTAGCCTTCCTTTATCAGTAATTTTTCAATGGCGCGCAGGACAATTTCATTGTCATCTATCAGGAGGACTTTGCCTTTCCCCATCTGATTGCCTTTCTTTTATGCCTATTTTGTATCTATTTGAAATAGCGATAGTTATAAAAAATATGGTAAGTCTTTATTTGCGCTTTGTCAAGCAAAAAGACCTGAATGTCTTACGCAAGTTACGGAAAGCTTGATGGCTTCAATCAGAGACACTGGATTGGCTACATTTGTTGCGGCAATATCAAAGGCAGTGCCGTGCAGGGGAGAGGTCCTTATAAAGGGCAGGCCTAAAGTCATGTTAACGCCGGTAAGTCCGCCGGATAACTTCAGGGGGATGAGCGCCTGGTCATGGTACATCGCGATTACACAATCATATTTCTTCTCTTTTGCCCTGAGTATGGCAATATCCGAAGGCATTGGCCCGTCAATACCTCCAAGGCGCGCTTTTAGTTTTTCCAAAACCGGCTTGATAATCTTCTGCTCTTCATCTCCAATAACACCGTTATCAGAGGCATGGGGATTAAGGCCGCATACCGCTATTTTTGGCTTTCTAATTAAAAATAATTCTTTTAACGCATTATGAGTCAACAGGATAGTGTTAAATACCTTGTCTTTAGTTATTTTTTGCGGCACATCTTTTAGCGGCACATGCGTAGTCGCCAGGCTGATTTTAAGGATGTTATTCAGGAGCATCATCACAACATCCTTTGTATGCGTTTGTTTTGCCAGGTATTCCGTGTGCCCGGAATATTTAAAACCGGACAAAGCCGTTGCTTCCTTGGAAATAGGGCAGGTCACCAGAGAGTCGATTTCCTTATTCTTAAGTAGCTCCAGCGCTTTATCAAGGTATTGTATGGATGCCCTCCCGTATTCTGCCTTTATCCTGCCAAACCGGAAATTTTTATGCGCCACATTATTTAAATCGACAAATTTGACACCTGTTGGCCGTTGCCCGTTATCCCTTATCCGCTTGTTCATTAGTCTATTAGCCAGTTTGAATACAAACTCGTCGCCGATAATTACAAACTCAGCGCTTCCTTTGAGTATTTTTAAGGATTTCGCGATTATCTGCGGGCCGATACCCGAAGGGTCACCCATGGTAATGCCTATTTTAATTTTATAGGATTTTGATAAAGGCATCTTCTTTAAGTTCATCCAGCCACTTTGTCAATTCTTCCTGCATTTTCTTATCATAGAGGAAACCATAGATGCCGTCCTGCACCTCTGACAAACTCTGCTGCCTGGGAGGAGTTATATTATTTACCTTGAATATATAAAAATTCTCACCGAGTTTAAGCGGCCCGGAAACCTCATCCTTATTCAGTTTAAATACGGCATCTTCAATGTCCTTGCGCAACTCTCCGCCTTTGCGCGCTGAAACTTTGTTTGCCTGTAAATTGTATTGTTTAAGCAAATCTTCCAGCGCCTTGCCTTCTTTAAGGCCGCGGCATATGTCCAGGGCTGTATTTTCGCTATTTACAACCAGGGAATCGAACTCCCGCTCCTCCTCTGCCCGGAAGTCCTGGATATTTTTAGTATAAAAATCCGTTACTTCTGCGGGCTTTATAATAATCTTGCTCCTTATCCTGTCCTCAATAATATTGTACATAAGCAGCTGGTCCTCGATTTTAGACTCAATATCGGCTTCAACCATCCCCTGTCTCCTTAAGGATTCCTGGAATGCGGAATCTGTCCCATAGTTTTTTTTGATTTCGGATACCCTTGCCTTAATCCTGTTGCGGTCTATTTTTATACTGGCTTTCTTTGCTTCCTGCAGAATCAGGCGGTCTTCTATCAGCCTCTGCAACAGGTCCGGTTTTATGCCTTCAATCTTATCCTCCAGTGCCGCTTGAGTAAATTGCCCGGATAATTGTAGGCGGGTAAAATGGATGAAATCATCCAGGTCTTTCTGGGTAATAACATCCTTGTTGACAATGGCGATGATTTTGTCCTGGGCAAAAGATTCGTAAATAGTAACTAGTAACCCGTAACTAGTAATAAACATAAATAGAAAAATAACTCTTAATAACTTAACCATTTAAAACACCTGCTTTCTTAAATGTGCTGATTGCTTCCCTTAAGAGCCGGCAGTAGAGGTCAAAACCCACCGTGGCGATAAAGCCGTGCTGCTCTATGCCTAAAAGGTTACCTGCGCCCCTGATTTCCAGATCCTCCATGGCAATCTTAAAACCCGAGCCTAATTCTGTGTGCTCCTGGAGGGCGACGAGCCTCTTCCTGGCGTCTGTGTCAAGCGCCTCATTCCCGGGAACCATAAAATAAGCGTAGGCAGCGCGGTTAAACCTCCCTACCCTGCCGCGCAGCTGATGCAGATCCGACAACCCGAACATATGGGCGTTATTAACAATAATCGTATTTACATTAGGGATATCAATGCCGGATTCAACTATCTGCGTGCAGATCAGGACATCTATTTCTCCCCGCAGGAATCCGGACATTACCTGTTCCAGGGTTTTCGGCGGCATCTGGCCGTGAGCCGTAGCCAGCCTGACATCGGACGGAAGTATCCTTGCGACCTTCTCTTTTACCCTTTCAATATCATGGACGCGGTTGTGTATAAAATAAACCTGTCCCTTTCGCTTGACCTCTCTTAAAATCGCCTGGCGGATGAGGTCCTGGTCATATTCTACCACAATCGTCTTTATAGGCAAACGATTTTCCGGAGGGGTATTGATTACGGATAGGTCTTTAGCCCCCATTATGCTCATATATAAAGTGCGAGGGATAGGTGTTGCGGTAAGGGTAATCACATCGGTAGATAGCCTCAGTGCCTTTAATTTCTCCTTCGCCTTTACGCCGAAGCGCTGCTCTTCATCAATAATCACGAGGCCCAAATCCCTGAATTTTATATCATCTGATAAAAGCCGGTGCGTTCCTATCACTATATCCACCCTGCCCCTGGCAATATTATTTATAATTTCCTTCTGTTCGCCTTCTGTTTTAAAACGGCAGAGTATCTCTACATTCAAGGGAAAATCCTTAAGCCGCAGGGAAAAATTCTGATAATGCTGCTCTGCCAAAATTGTCGTAGGTACAAGGTAAGCTACCTGTTTATTATCCATCACTGCCTTAAACGCCGCCCGCATTGCAACTTCGGTCTTTCCGTACCCCACGTCTCCGCAGAGAAGCCTATCCATAGGCTTTTCTGATTCCATATCGGATTTTACTTCGCTAACCGCCTTGACCTGCCCGGGGGTCTCCTGGTAAGGAAATCTCTCCTCAAACTCCTTCTGCCACTCTGTGTCCGGGGAATAAGCAAATCCCTTTACGGAAAGCCGCATTGCCTGTAACGTCAGAAGTTCCCAGGCCAATTTCTGTATGCCTTTCCTTGCCCTCTCCTTAACCCCCTGCCACTCTTTACTTCCAAGTTTATAAAGCTTAGGGCCTCGGCGGGTATGGAAGGCAATATATTTTTGCACCAGGTGCATCTGCTCAACCGGGACAAATAATTTTTCCTTGCCTGCATATTCGAGAATAAGATGGTCCTTAGCCTTATCCTTAACTTTTATTTTCTGAAATCCCAAAAACCTGCCTATGCCGTGCTGATTATGGACTACATAATCTCCGGTATTCAAATCCACAAAATTTTCCAGAGGGAATTCTTCGGTGAAGGTTACCGCGCGGAAAGCGCGGTGTTTTCTTACCGGCAGTATAATCACCATTTTGTGTTCCCAGAGAGGCTCGCCGGTCGATACGTTAAATGCCTTGATGGAGGCTATTTTATCCATATCCAGTTCGATGCGTATGGGAAGCTCAAAGGTAAAAGGAAATATATCAATTATCCCTCCCCGTCGGGAAAAATCCCCTTCTTCGGAAACGGCATCCTGCCTCCTGTATCCGAAGGTAACCAGGTCAGCAAAAAGGCCCTCGCTATCCAGGGAGCCTTCGGTGTATAATTTTATAGACTTAAACATTGCAACCACAGATTACGCAGATTTAATACTTCATTAAATATTTGCCGCAGGCGTCGCAGATATCATATACGCCATCTGCGATTCTAAGAATTATTAACTACTCGTGCAATCTCTAGCCTGTTTTTAGCAAAATTTAAAATTAACCCGATATTTTTACGAGAAGTCTTAAGGTAGGAGATTATTTGGGCTTTATGTATAGGCAATACCCCTGGAACGCATTTTAGTTCTACAATAACTGAATCCTCAATCAGAAAATCAACCCTTTGGCTGCCTGATTGCGCATCTTTGTATTCTACTTTAATTGTCTTTTGCCCAACAAAAGGCATCTTTGCTTTTTCTAACTCATAATCTAAAGCCTTTTCATAAATACCTTCCGTAAATCCTGGCCCAGCTTATTATGGATTTTAAAAGAAATACCTATTATCTTTTCGGTTAATCCATTTAAAAATTCTTTGTTTATCTGCGCCATCTGCGTTTACAATCTGCGCTCTCTGCGGTTCTGCCAGGCAAGCACGAGGGGCGAGGCAATGTATATGGTAGAATAAACACCGGAGATAAAACCGACCAGCAAGGCAAATGCGAAATTGCTTAATACCTCTCCGCCGTAAAATAAAATTGCGATAACCGTCAGCAGCGTGACGCCCGAGGTGAGTATCGTCCTGCCCAACATTTGGTTAACGCTTAAATTTATCAGCTCAAAAAGATTCATTTTGCGCATAAGCCGGCTGTTTTCCCTGACCCGGTCATAAATAACAATGGTGTCGTTTATGGAATAACCTGCGATGGTCAAGAAGGCAGTAATACTTAATAAATCAATTTGCCTGCCGGTAAGCGCTAAGAACCCCAGGGCCACGGCTACGTCATGGAATAACGCTATAACGCCGGCAGCGGCAAAATTAAAGTGCTTGAACCTGAAGGCAACATAAATCAGGATACCGATTAAGGACCATATAAGGGCATATAGGGCTTTGGTTTTTAAGTGTTTTCCCGCTACCGGCCCTACGCGTTCTATCCTTAAGATTTGGATGTCGTCTTGCGGAAAAACCTGCCTTAACTTTTCCGTCAGGGCTTTTGTCTTATCTTGCGCGGTCCTGATAAGCACAACCTGCGGGTTATCTTTGAATTGCTGGATAGAGGCATCCTCCATATTTAATTCCTTTAATGTATCGCGCACCTTCTGGATATCCGGGGCATTCTTAAACCTGTATTCCTGTAACTGGCCTCCGGCAAAATCAATTCCGTAAGCATGTTTTCCCTTCATAAAATAAGAAGTAAAACCAACGGCTATGACAATTAATGATATAGCGTAAAAAATCTTCCTCTTTCCGATAAAGTCCAGTTTGCTTTCTTTAATCAACCTGAACATCGGCAAGGACTTTAACCAGCCTATCTTCAGGAGCACTTCAAGTATGGTGCGCGTAACCACAATCGCCGTAAACATACTTGCAATGATACCGATAGTTAATGTTACGGCAAAGCCTCTTATGGGCCCGGTGCCGAATTGGAAAAGCAGGAAGGCGGCGATTAAGGTAGTAACATTGGAATCGAGTATGGCGCTAAATGCCTTACTGTATCCGTTTGCTATCGCGCTAGCCAGTGATTTTCCAATGGATATCTCTTCCCTGATGCGCTCATTAATAAGGACATTGGCGTCAACTGCCATACCTAAAGACAAAACTATACCGGCAATACCGGGCAGGGTCAAAGTCGCACTTACCCCCGGGAATAAAACCGGCAGCATACCCATGCCTCCCAAAATAATAAGCAAATTTAGCAAAAGGGCAGTATCGGCAACAATGCCTGCCAAAAGATAATAAACCGCCATAAACAGAAATACGAGAGCGCTGCCGATTATACTTGCTCTTACGCCCTTATTTATGGAATCCTGGCCCAGTAAAGGCCCGATAGTCCTCTCCTCCTCTATGTGCATAGGCGCAGGCAGAGAACCGACCCTTAGAATAATGGACAGGTCCTGCGCTTCCTCAATGGCAAACCTCCCGGTTATTACTGCCTCGCCGGAAGGAATAGCCTCTCTTATACGTGGAGCAGACTGGACCTTGCCGTCTAATAAAATAGCCAACCTTCTCCCCACATTACTCGCCGTAATCTCTGCGAATTTTTTAGCACCTTCGGAATTAAATTGCAAGCCGACAATCGGCTCATTAAACTGGCTCTGGTCAAAACGCACAGAAGCATTTATAAGGGCGTCGCCCGTCAAAATAGTCTGCTTCTCAAGGAGCAACGGCTCATTATCTTCTTTGGCATATTTTAACTCAAAACCCTCCGGGGTATTCCCGGCTATTGCCTCTTTTAGTTTTTCCGCTTCCGAAGAAACAAGCTTAAATTCAAGGAGCGCGGTCTTACCGATTATATCTATGGCCCTGTCCCTGTCGGTGACACCGGGAAGTTGTACAACAATTTCATCCTCCCCCTGCCTTTGTATCGAAGGCTCCCGCACGCCGAATTCATCTATCCTGTTCCTGATTACCTCCAATGCCCGCTCAACGGCATCGGCCTTTGCCTTTTCGGGCAAATGGGCAGTATCTACTTTTAACACAAGGTGCATCCCGCCCTTTAAATCCAGGCCTAAGTTTATCTTTTTATCCAGGGGAAAAGCAAAATAGACAGATAAACCCAATACTCCCAGGATAAGTATTATTTTATAAAGCAGTTTATTCTTCACAGATTACGCCTTTTGTCCGCTGTCGGGCTTATTCTTTAAATAAGCGATTGCGCTCTTTTCCACTTCAATCCTTGCGTTCTCATCCACCCTCAAAACAACGCTCTTCTCCTTGACATTTACTACCGTGCCGTGGATGCCACCGGAGGTAACAACCTCATCATTCTTATTGAGGCTGTTTATCATCTTCTGGCGCTCTTTTTCCTTCTTATTCTGCGGCCGGATAAGCAAAAAATAAAAAATCACAAACATCAAAATAAAAGGAAAAAGGTTTATTAACGGGTTTACTCCTTGAGCCTGCGGCATATTCCCTCCCTGAGCAGAATAATTTTTGGCTTATTCTTTCTTTGCTTTCTTGGCTAAACTTTTTATGGTCTCTGAAACTTGCGCGCCTTTACTTACCCAATAATCAAGCCGCTCTTTGTCTATTTTCACTTCGCCCGAAACCGGATTATAAAACCCAAATTCTTCTATGAATTTACTATCCCTGCCCCGGCTGGACTGAAAAACCGTGATGCGGAAATGCGGCCTTTTTTTAGGGTTCTTGCCTATCCTTCGCAACCTTATCCTTACCGACATCGCTTTTTCTCCTTTCGACCGATACTTTTGTTTACTTTTAATTATTAATTGCTTCTATTAAAGCCCTGGCTTTATTAATTGACTCAACATATTCCTTCTCGGGAACCGAATCTAAAACAATCCCTGCCCCGGCCTGGATATAGGCATAGCCTTTATTTATGGCTATAGTCCTTATAGTTATACAGGTATCCATGTTCTGCGAGAAGCTGAAATACCCCACGCATCCGGCGTATGTCGAGCGCCTTACGTTTTCTAATTCGTCTATGATTTCCATGGCGCGGATTTTTGGGCTTCCACTCACTGTGCCGGCGGGAAAACACGCCCGTAAGGAGTCGTAAATATCATATTTCTTATCAAGTTCGCCGCTCACATCGCTTACCAGGTGCATCACGTGCGAATACTTCTCAACAGACATAAACTCGCCGACCTTTACCTTACCCATCCTGCAGACCCTTCCCAAATCGTTCCTGCCTAAATCCACGAGCATAAGGTGTTCTGAGCGCTCTTTCTTATCATTCAGGAGTTCTTTCTCAAGCAGGCTGTCTTCTTCTTCGCTTGCGCCTCTCTTGCGCGTACCCGCGATAGGCCGGGTTTCCACGAGCCCGTCTTCGCAGCGCACAAGCATCTCAGGGGAAGAGCCGATAAGCGCCACTTCCTTTAAATTCAAAAAGTACATATAAGGCGAAGGATTAAGACTCCTTAAATTGCGGTAAATGTCAAAGGGCTCCCTGTCTATCTTTGCCTTAAGCCTCTGCGATAAGACCACCTGGATAATATCGCCCCTTTTTATGTATCCTTTGGCCCTATCAACTATACTACAAAATCCGGATTTTGTAAAATTGGATGTTATTTTTATTTTCTGCCTGCCTGTTTTGATATTCTCGCTCTTCGCAATAACAGGCCTTTTGAAATCTTCGTGCACGGATTCTATTTTCTTGAGCGCCTGCTCATAAATCTTTACCTTTTTGGCTTTAGCAAGGTTTTTTGCCTGTTTGGGCAATATAACATTATTGATAATCTTTATGGTATGGTTGATATGGTCGAAGACCAGGATATTATCCGTCATAATAAAAATGCAGTCGGGAATTTTAAGGTCATCCGGGTTTTTATCGGGCAGCTTCTCAAAAAACCTTACCATATCGTAACCCATATAACCGACAAGCCCGCCGGAAAAACGCGGCAGGCCCTTAATCTCGGCAGTTTTAAAATCCCGCATGAGCTTCTTTATTTCATCCAGAGGGTCGGTTGCGGTTATAAACCTCTGCGTATATTTTTTATCCGAATAAATTATCTGGATATTTTTTCCTTTGCTTTTAAATATAAGCGAGGGGCTGCTTCCCAGGAAAGAATAACGGGCAATCTTCTCCTGTCCCTCAACCGACTCTAGTAAAAAGGCATAATCGCCTTTTTTAATCTTCAGAAAAGACGACACCGGAGTATCCAGATCCGCGCTGATTTCCTTATAAACCGGAATGACATTAGCCTGCTTGGATAATTTTAAGAACTCTTTTAAGGAAGGAGTATACATAATTTTATACATAATTTTAGTAACTAGCAAACTAGTAACTCGTAACTAGTAATTTTAAAGCGCAAAACTTTGGATTTTTTGCATTTGGTTTTATTGCCAGCCACTAGTTACGGAATTGCTAATTACTGCTCTATCTTTCTATAAAAGCAACTCCTGTTGCCCGTATGGCAGGCAACTCCCACCTGGCGCACCTTTATAAGCAGCGCGTCCATATCGCAGTCATAACTGATTGATTTTACAAACTGGAAATGCCCGGAGGTCATACCTTTAACCCAATACTCCTGCCTTGAGCGCGACCAGAAACAAGTCTTGCCTGATTTTACGGTCCGCCTGACTGATTCGCAATTCATATAGGCAAGCATAAGCACTTCCTTTGTTTTATAATCCTGGATTATTGCCGGGATTAAGCCGTTAGCGTCAAACTTAAGATGCTTTGGGTTAAACTTCTTTTCTTTAGTAGTAGTTTTCACCCCGCCCTTCCTTCCTTTATATATCCTATTCGTAATTTGAGCTTAGCCAAAGCACTTCCATATGATTTTAATTTTTCTTCTCTTTTATACGCCAAATCTTTAGAGTTGCATGCTTCATAATATAATAATTTAACCGCAAGCATTTTAGATGTTGAAAAGATTCTACCATTACTATGATCTTCAATCCTCTTTTCCAAATTATCTGTACAGCCTATATAGAGACAATGTGCTTTTTTGCTTCCAAGGAGATAAACACAATACCATGCATCAGAAAGGGCGGGGTTCATAAGCGGACTGCTATTCCCCTTTCCCTTAAATATTCTTTCACCTCTTTTACCGAATACTCCCGGTAATGAAAAAGCGATGCCACTAAACAGGCATCCGCGCCTCCCCCTGCGATAACATCATAAAAATGCTCCAATTTCCCGGCTCCACCCGAAGCTATAACCGGTATATGCACAGCGCCCGTTATCGTTGTGGTCAATGCCACATCATAGCCTTCTTTAGTGCCGTCGTAATCCATGCTGGTCAGGAGTATTTCTCCTGCCCCCAGACCGGCAACCTTTTTCGCCCATTCTAAGGCGTCTAAATCTGCCGGCGTCCTGCCGCCATTTATGTAAACTTCCCAGGCCTGCCCCTTCTTCTTTGCATCAATCGCGACGACAATACACTGGCTTCCGAACTTTGCCGCGGAATCAGAAACTAAATCCGGGCATTTTACCGCTGATGTGTTTATTGATACCTTATCCGCTCCGGCATTTAATAAATCCCTGATGTCTGCGATTCCGCTGATACCGCCACCCACGGTAAAAGGCATAAATATATTTTTTGCGATTTTCTCAACCAGTTCAATAAGCGTCTTTCTCCTTTCAAAACTGGCGGTGATATCTAAAAAAACCAACTCATCCGCGCCTTCCCGGTCATAAACTTTAGCTACCTCAACCGGGTCACCTGCATCCCTCAGGCCCAGGAACTTTATGCCTTTCACCACCCGGCTGTCTTTAATATCAAGGCAAGGAATTATTCTTTTGGTTAACACGCCTTATTTTCTCTTATCGTATAAATAATCTCGCAACAATCCCCAGGTCTCTTTGCCTATTTTCCCGTCAACGCCCAGGTTATTTGCCCGCTGGAATGCCCGTATGGCATCGCGGGTTTCTTTGCCCATTTTTCCGTCAAGCGCCCCGGGATTATACCCGGCATTTTTCAATGCTATCTGAATCTGCCTTACGTTCGGCCTGGCCTTTATTTCCCCGATAACCCTTTTCTTGACGAGCGGCTTTGCAACCGCTCTTTCTTCCGTCTCCGACTTACTGCTTAGGGCCTCTTTTAAATTAATGATTTCCCGGTTTTTTTTCTGAAGTTGCGCCTCTAAAACTGAAATCTGGTTTTTAAGGCCCTGTATCGTAAGGTCGCTTTTTTTGCCCATTGTTGCGCATCCGGAAAACAAAAATAAAAACACACCAACTCCGAAAACATATGCTGTTTTTCTAAACATTTTACTCCCCCTTTTTGAGCACAATGAGTTTTTATCTAGCGAAACCCCGCCGCAGGCGGGGCTGCCAGCATCAGCGCCTCTTTCAGCGTAAACCTGCCCTCATATAATGCCTTACCTACAATCACGCCCTCCAGGCCCTTGCTTTCAAACTTCTTAAGTGATTCGATATCCTTCAAAGAAGATATCCCTCCGGCGATAATTAAGGATATTTTGTAGTCAGAGAATTTATCCAGGTAACCCGATAATAAATCCACGTTTGGCCCTGAAAGTGTACCGTCCTTTGCGATATCCGTATAAATCACCTTGCTTATCCCGATACGATACAGGTATTTGACAAAACTAAGGAGGGCATCGCCTTCGCCAGCATCTTCAAGCCATCCTTTTAAAGCAATCCTGCCCTTGGTTTTGACATCAATACTGACAATAATTTTATCTCCATACTTATTTACTGCTTTTTCAAGGAAATCCCTATCCTCAAAAGCGACTGTTCCCAATACAACCCGGCATGCGCCGATATTCAAGGCCTCTTCAATATCTTCTTTTGTCCTTACTCCGCCGCCGAATTCAACCTTTGTTTTATCTATTCCCTCTTCTCTAAAAACTTCAGATATATTCTTTAGCAGCCCCAGGTTCTTAGGTGTCCCGCTAAATGCACCGTCCAAATCCACAACATGGATAAGCCCCGCGCCCTCTTTTGCCCAACGCAGCGCCATATCGGCAGGCCTTTCCGAATATACACTTTCCTGGTCGGGCTTACCCTGGTAAAGCCTGACTACGCGGCCTTCCTTTATGTCTACCGCAGGAATAACTAACATAAGCTAATAAAGTTTTTCAGCATCGCTAAACCCACATCCTGGCTTTTCTCCGGGTGAAACTGCAAGCCGTATATATTGTCCTGCCAAACGATAGAAGCAAAATCAATGCCGTAGTCCGTCGTAGCGGCAACTACAGCCTTATCCTCCGGCTTTGGATAAAACGAATGGCAGAAATAAACATAAGAATTATCCGGAACAACCTTTAACAGCGGGCATTCCCCAGATTTTTTTAAGGCATTCCATCCCATATGCGGCACCTTGATGCCATTTTTAACATCAAATTTCTTTACCTCGCCCGTAAATATACCCAAACCCTTTGCTCCCGGTGATTCCGTGCTTTTCTCAAAAAGAATATGCATCCCCAAGCAAATCCCCAGGAACATCTTTTTGGCCCGGATGTGCTCTTTTAATTCCGGAATTAAACCCTGTTTCTCTAATTCTGCCACCGCATCGCCGAAAGCGCCTACTCCCGGCAGCACGACTTTATCGCATTTTCTAATATCCGCCGGTTTATTGGTTACAAGCGCTTCTGCGCCCATAGATTCAATGGCCTTACGCACGCTGTGGATATTTCCCATGCCGTAATCAATAATCGCAATCATTTTAATGAGCGCATAATTTACGGCAGCACGAAGTGCAACGTAAGTTACTTGCGCGAATTAACCCCACACCCAGCCGACAAACTACATGGCTATGGTTTTCCGGGTGTGGGGTAAGTTCGGACTTATAAGTTATGTCGATTGCACTATCTCCAATATAATTCTCCATAACTTATACCCCACTTAGTCTATTACGCCTTTTGTGGAAGGGACGCCTTTTCGGCGCGGGTCAATTTGGGTCGCCTGGTCTAAAGCGATGCCTAAGGCCTTAAAGATAGGCTCTAAAGTCGTATGCAAATCCCGGCTTATGGGGTCAACCTTGATATTTAAATTCATGCCCAGATGCTTGGCAAATGCCTCAAAGAAATGCTCGGTATCCTTAAACTCATAGCCATCCTCTTGCTCAGGAACAACTCTGGCTACCTTCATTGTGCCGGCTATCATCTTATAGGAACCCCTTCCGCTTATATCCACCGTTACAACCGCTACCACTTCTTCCATAGGCACGGAAAAAAAGCCGAACCTTTTAATCCCTTGTTTTTTACCCAGCGCCTTCTTAAAGGCCTCGCCCAGGACAATCCCGATATCCTCGTTTGTATGATGAATGTCGATATTCAAATCACCCTTGGCATCAATATCCAAATCAAAGAATCCGTGAAAAGCAAATAAATCCAGCATGTGGTCCAATATGCCGATGCCGGTATTTATTTTACTTGTGCCTTTGCCGTCAATATCCAATTTAACAGTTATGTCTGTTTCCCTGGTCTTCCTTTTTATAATTGCTTCTCTCTTTTTCATAATATGCTTCTCCTGAATTTTTTTATTCGAACCTCGCCTTAAGCGAATCAAGATGCTGGTTTAAGCCTTCGATGCCGGCTATCTTTTCCAACGGCTCCTTGATTTTCTCAAGCGCCTTCCGGGAGTAGCCGATTATGTGGCTAGACTTGATAAAATCAAGGGCAGACAACCCGGAGAAAAACCTCGCGGTCCCGCCTGTGGGCAAGACATGGCTTGGCCCGGCAACGTAATCCCCCAGTGCCGTAGGACTGTAAGGACCTAAGAATATCGCAGCGGCATTCTTTATTTGCTTAACCAGTTTATTCGGGTTATTTACCAGGATTTCCAGGTGTTCAGGCGCGATTTTGTTGACAACCTCAACTGCCTGTTCCATATTCTTGGCCAAAATTATAAAACCGTTTATATTATCAACTTGTGATTTTACTTCTTTAGCCAGGGCCTTGGAATTCGTAATCAATATTGCTACCCCCCCCGCATGCTCTGCCTGCGCCTTAAGGTCAGCAATAATGAATTTCGGATTACTGTGGCGGTTGGCAAGTATAACAAGCTCTGTCGGCCCGGCAAGCATATCAATATCAACGTAACCGAAAAGCTGGCGTTTTGCCTCAGTTACGTAGATATTCCCGGGGCCGACTATCTTGTCTACGCGCGGTATGGTTTTTGTGCCATAGGCCATAGCCGCAATGCCCTGCGCCCCCCCTACCCGGTATATCTCGTCTACCTTCAATAAATTAGCGACTACCAGAATATGAGGATTAATATTCCCTTTTGCGTCCGGCGGGCTCATCAAAATTATCTTTTTTACTCCGGCTATCTTTGCTGGGAGTGCGGTCATATAGACCGTAGAAACAAGAGGCGCTGTCCCTGCGGGAATATATATGCCTGCCTTTTCAAGCGGCTCATAATTTTCCCCCAGGATAAAACCATCGGCATCCTTAATCCTCCAGGATTTCCTTAGCGTTCTACGGTAAAACCGGTTTATATTCTCAATTATAATTTTCAGGTTGGAAACAAAATTCTGGCTTATATTCTGGTAAGCACCGCTTATTTCTATCTCCGAAACCTTTAGCTGCCTGGGGGCTAACTTGACCTTATCGAATTTCTTGGTGTACTTTATGACCGCATCGTCCCCGAACAGGCGCACGTCTTCCAGGATTTGCTTTACCTTCTCTTCAATGCGCTTGGACCTTATGAACCTGCGGTTATAAATCCTCTCCAGCTTCTTATTGTTAAAACGGATAATTTTCATTTTAGGATTTCCTTTAGCCTCTCAAAAGCTGACGCGAAGTTTTCCGGCTTTCCCCCGCCTGCCTGGGCAAAATCAGGCCTGCCGCCGCCTGAACCTCCGATTGGCATGGCTATCTCTCTGATTATCTTTGATGCGTCCTTATCTTTTTGAGTTAAATCTCCCGTTACCCCCACTACCAGCAATGCCTTGCCGTCTTTCTTTGAACCTAAGGCAATAATGGAATTTCCCGTCTTCTCTTTGATTAAATCAACCGTCCTGCGCAATAAATCCATATCCGCATCGGCAATAACATCGGTGATAACCCTGATACCGTTTATTACCTGCGCGTTGTTAAGGAAATTATCCACCGAATCTTTTATATTGCCCAGTTTCTCCGTGCTCTGTTTTTTTTCCAATTCTTTTATGCGCGACAATTTTGCCTGAATCTGTTGAGGTATCCTATCTTTTTCCACGTTTAAAATTGATTCTACCTCAGAGATAATCCTTTCATTTGCGTTAATCACTTTATATGCGAAGGCTCCTGTTGCCCCCTCTATCCTTCTTACGCCGCTGGCGATGGAACCCTCATGGGTTATCTTAAAGATGCCGATTGAGCCGACCGCATCCAGGTGCGTTCCGCCGCATAACTCTTTGGAAACATCTCCGATCGAAATTACGCGCACTCTTCCTTCATACTTATCCCCGAAAAATGCCAGCGCCCCCGTCTTTTTCGCCTCTGCCAATGTCTTTTGTTTAACAACAACCGGATAATTATTTATTATCCAGTTATTTACCGCCTCTTCCACTCTCTCCAATTCCTCTTTATCTATTGCCTTAAAATGCGTAAAGTCAAAACGTAATCTATCTTCGGCTACAAGCGAACCCTGTTGTTGCACGTGCTGGCCTAAAACCTTGCGCAATGCTGCTTGTAAAAGATGGGTTGCGGTATGGTTTCTGGCGATAGAAAGCCTGCGTCCGATATTTACCTTTGCCGCAACAGTATCGCCTTTTTTAAAGGTGCCCGCCTTAACCATTCCTATGTGCACCACTGCTTTCCCGGATTTTCTTGTATCCAGCACCTCAAATATATTTTTCCCTTTTACTATTTCTCCTCTATCACCGACTTGCCCCCCCGATTCAGCGTAAAACACGGTCTTATCCAGGATTATTTTTGCCTCTTCCCCGGAGGATACCTTCTTAACTGCCGAATTATCCTTTATTATCTTTAATATTTTTGCGCTGGTTTCACAATCCTCATAACCCAAAAATTTAGTCTCTTTTACATCTACATCTAAATCTTTAATATCAAAAACATCTCCCCTCATACTGCTGGTAAGTTTGGAGCGGCTCTTTTGCTTTTCTAATTCCTGGTTAAAAACCCTCTCTAAATCAACGAAGTCCGCTTGGTAAAATTTAATATTCTGTTTACTCAACCAGTCTTTTGTCAATTCCAGAGGAATTCCATGGGTATCATAGAGATTAAAAGCAATTGCCCCTGCGGATTCAGGGTCAGGATTTTTAATTAGTTGGCGGAATTTCTCTTTAAATAAAACGTCACTTGAATTCAAAACTGAAATAAAATTTTTCTCTTCCGCCAGGATGACCTGGGAAACATTTTCCCTGCGCTTCCCTAAATCCGGATACGGTTCTTTCATAATCTCAGCTAACACCGGAACCAGCCTATATAAAAATTCATGTTTTATGCCCAGAGATTTTAGATGTAATATGCTTTTACGGATAATCTTGCGCACCACATAACCCCGCCCCTCGTTAGAAGGCAAAATCCCGTCATAAACCGCAAAGGTTACCGCGCGGATATGGTCTGCGATCGCATAAATTAATTCATTCTTAGGGACAGCCCCCTTCGGGGACAGTCCCTCTTCAATTTCTTTTATCAGTGGCTTAAATAAATCCGTCTCAAAGTTATTCGGCGCGCCCTGCATTACCGCAGCCAACCGCTCCAAACCCATTCCGGTATCAATGTTCTTATTCGGCAGTGGCTCAAGTACCCCTCCGTCTTTGCGGTTAAACTGGGTAAAAACCAGATTCCAGACTTCAGTAAACCTGCCGCAACTGCAGGAAGGGTTGCAGTCAGGTTTTTTGCAGCCTGTATCGTTGCCGAAATCAAAAAATATTTCCGAGCAGGGGCCGCATGGCCCGTTTGGTCCTTTTTCCTTTGCTTGAGAAGGCCAGAAATTTTCTTTGTCCCCTAATTTTACAATTTTATCTGCCGGAATTTTTATTTTGTCCTTCCAGATTTTATATGCTTCATTATCGTCTTTATATACCGAAACCCAAAGCCTGTCTGCCTTAATCTTAAGTTCTTCGGTCAGGAATTCCCATGCCCAGGCAATCGCCTCCTCTTTAAAATAATCCCCGAAAGAAAAATTCCCCAGCATTTCAAAAAATGTATGGTGGCAGCAGGTTTTGCCGACTTTTTCTAAATCGTCGGTGCGTAGGCACCTCTGGGAAGTTGCCGCGCGCTTAAAGCCAGAATCATAACCCATAAATTCTTTTTTAAACTGATTCATGCCTGCGGGAGTGAATAATATGGTAGGGTCATCCCAGGGAACAAGAGAATCGCTTTCGACTATCCGGTGTTTTTTGTCTTTAAAAAACCTCAGGAATTTTTCTCTTAAAATATCCGCTTTCACCCCGATCTTCCTCTCTTCCCCATACCCTTCTTAGAAAGGGCGGGATTCATACTAAATTCTTATCTTATTTATCGTATCAATAACAACATCCGGCGAGAAGCCCCGGCGCAAAAGATATGCGTAAACACGGCTCTTTGCCTTTTGCGGTTCAACACCCTTTATCCTGCTTAATTTCTCTGCGGCCGCTTCTGCGACAATATCCGCTTCCGCGTAATCCCGCCTTACTTCCCTTATGCTGCTTTCGATAATTTCCTTATCTATTCCTTTTACCCTTAACTCTTCTTTAAGCCTGCGCAAACCCAGGGGTTTTTTTATCCGGGATTCAATCCAGGCGCGGGCAAATTCATCATCATCAATGAATTTTTTTTCTTTTAAGAATGCGACTGTTGCGTTAATTACCTGTTCGGGAAATTTTTTCTTTTTCAGGCGTTCGGAAATTTCCTTTTCGCTGCGCAACCGGAATTTAAGGAGTAAAAAAGAATACTCTTTGGCTTTCTGAAACGTCGCTGCTTCATTCACTTTCTTTTATCAGGAAATACCCGCGGCCGGTCCGCACCAACGCATCGCCATGTAATTTCTTGGTGAGTTTCTCGTAATCGGAAACACTTTTTACGGGCTGCTTGTTTATTTCCAAGATTACATCTCCGGGAATTATGCCTGCCTGGTCTGCCTGGGTTCCCGGCGCAACATCCACCACGACTACGCCGGATTCTTCCTCAATCCGGAATTTTCTTACATTCTCGGGAGTCAAAGCTTCTGCTTCTAAACCGCGCCAGACACCAGAAGAAACACCTTCGATTTTTTCTAAATCATCGGGCCTCTCTCCGATTTCGACTTCCAGCGAAAATTCTTTTTTATCACGCAGCACCGTAACTTTTATTTTCTTGCCAACTTCGGCGCTGCCCACAATACTCAATAGCTCTCTTACATTATTAATTGTTTTATTGTCAAACCCTTTGATTATATCGCTCTCTTTTATTCCTGCCTTCTCTGCCGGGCTTTTCGCCAGGACCTTTGCCACCAAAACTCCGTTTTTATCGGGCAAGCCAAAGTAAGCAGCCATATCGCTGGTCAAATCTTGTACCGTAACACCCAGCCAGCCGTAGAGGACTTTTTTGCCTTCAATCAAACGGGATATAATCCTCTTTGCGTTATTTATAGGAATAGCAAACCCTACTCCCTGATATCCCCCGCTGGTAGAGAATATCGCAACATTAATGCCGACAATTTCTCCTCTGAGGTTAACCAGGGGCCCGCCGGAATTACCCGGATTGATGGCAGCATCCGTCTGGATAAGGTCATTGTAATCCTTATCCCTTGAAAGGGCCCTGCCTAAAGAACGGTGTAAGGCGCTGATTACGCCTACGGTTACTGTGGGCTCAGGGTTTTCCATGGCAAAACCGAATGGATTACCGATAGCCACCACCCATTGCCCTATCTTCAAATTTGAAGAATCGCCCAGCGTTACCGCGGGAAGGTTGCGGGCATTTATTTTTATTATTGCCAAATCCGAACGTTGGTCCTGTCCCTTAACTTCAGCCTTAAATTCCCTCCCATCCGGCAGAGTCACCTTGATCTTATCCCCATCCATAATAACATGCTCATTGGTTAATATGTAACCATCCGGGTCAATTATAACCCCCGAGCCAAGCCCCATTTCTTTATACTCCCGCTCCGGCATCTCGCCCATAAAATCTTCAAAAAATTTACGGAAGGGGTCATCTTCCCCGAACGGAGATTTACCTCCCGGATAATTGAAATAAAACCTTCTGCCGCTTCTGACCTTAGTCGTATGCTCTGAACTTATAGAGACAACAGCCTTCCCGGCAATATTAGCTACCTTGACTATCGCCTCTTCCATGTCAGCCATTTCCGAAAAAGAAAAGGCTGCGCCGGTAACAATGAATGTCATCAAAAGAGTCAAACCAGAAAATATCCCTCTTCTTTTCATTTTTGGCACCCCCTGCTTTCTTATGTGATACTGATCTTTTTCCTTACTTCCTTTTCTATATCATCCTGCAGCTTCGGCTTCTCTTTTAATAATTTTATGGCGGCATCCCTCCCCTGGCCGATTTTTTCATCCTTAAAAGAAAGCCAGGTCCCGCTCTTCTGCACCACCTCAAGATTAATGGCGGCATCTATAACGCTGCCTGGCCTATTCATCCCCTCATCGTGAAGTATTTCAAACTCTGCCTCTTTAAACGGAGGGGCGACTTTATTTTTTACCACCTTTACCCTTACCCGGTTGCCGATTACATTATCTCCTGACTTAAGGGTAGCGATCTTGCGCAGGTCCAGCCTTACCGAAGCATAAAATTTAAGCGCCCTTCCGCCGGGTGTCGTCTCCGGCGAGCCAAACATAACCCCTATTTTTTCTCTTATTTGATTAATAAAAATAACGCAGGTGTGCGATTTACTTATGGCGCCGGTTAGCTTTCGCAATGCCTGCGACATAAGCCGCGCCTGTAAGCCCATATGCGACTCGCCCATCGCACCCTCAATTTCCGCCCGGGGAGTAAGCGCGGCAACAGAATCAATAACCACCAAATCCACGGCATTTGAGCGCACCAGCGTTTCGGCAATCTCCAACGCCTGTTCCCCTGTATCAGGCTGGGAAATCAAAAGGTCATCCAGGTTAACCCCTAATTTCTTGGCATATGTAGAATCAAAGGCATGCTCTGCGTCAATAAATGCGGCTACCCCGCCTTTTTTCTGGATTTCCCTTATGGCGCATAATGTAACCGTGGTTTTACCGGAAGCCTCAGGCCCGAATATTTCGATTACCCGGCCGCGCGGCAGACCCCCTACGCCTAAAGCGCAATCCAGGGTAAGCGCGCCTGTAGGGATCACTTCCACCTGGACTATTACCCTGCCGCCCAATTTCATAATTGAGCCTTTGCCAAACTGTTTCTCTATCTGGGAAAGCGCCAATTCCAGGGCCTTTTGGCGGTCAGAAACATCGCGCGAATCTTTCTTCTCAACCTTCTCAACAACCATGTCAAACCTCCTCGGGTAAAAATGCCGGCTGGCGTTTACCCGCTTACCGCGGGATTTCGCTAAACAAAACCTGCTTGTGCTCAAATTTTTTCTTGATACCGCAAAGACTTTTGCGGTATCTTACTCGCACGGCATCCCGCCAAAGGCGGAACGAAGTTTAATTATAACTTAGCAACACCCCCCTGTCAAACAATATCCGTAAGCAGCCACCTCCTTTCTCGAACTAACTCTTTACTAAAATAGACGAAAGAAAACCTTTTTTCTAACCTAACACAATTTTAGCTTGAATAAATTTTCGGGCGAAGCGGGACTCTTGACACCCGCCGAAAAATATGTTAGATTTAAACATTATGGAAGAACTGCACAAGCTTAAGCAGGAAGCAGAGCGCACCAGGAACGAACTGACTATCCTCTACGAAATCTCCAACGCCATGCGCACAACCTTAAAATTAGAGGAGATTTTATATATAATCCTCACCAGCGTGACTGCGCACATAGGTTTGGGTTTTAACCGGGCCATACTCTTCCTGGTGAACGAAAAAGACGGGCTTATTGAAGGGAAGATGGGCATAGGCCCTGAAACTGGCGAAGAGGCTAACCGTGTCTGGAAACAGATTGAACAGGAAAAGATGGATTTAGACGACCTTATAAATACTTACCGGGTTTCCAAACATATCCAGGAATCTGGCTTCAACCGCCAGGTGCAACAGTTAAAATACCGGCTGGATAACCCCGATGAAAAACTCCTGCTCCTGGGGGCTTTAGAGGGGATGCCCCTGCATCTGACTAAAGAAACCATACAGAATTACAGCCATGACCCGATAGTACAGTCGCTGAAAACCGAAGAGCTGGTTCTTGTCCCCTTAAAAGCCAAAGACAAGGTAAACGGCATAATCCTGGCTGATAATTTCATCACCCAAAAACCTATCACCAAAGATGACCTGCGCATGCTGATTATGCTGGCCAACCAGGCAGGGCTTGCCATAGAAAATTCCCAGCTTTTTGAAAAGACTGTTATCCGCGCCCATTCCGATTATTTGACGGAACTATGGAACCATGGGCACTTCCAGTACCTGCTTTCGACAAGCCTGGAAAAAGCAAAAGCCACATCTTCGCCTCTAAGTCTGCTTCTACTCGATATTGACAATTTTAAAATTTATAATGACACGCTGGGGCACCAGGCAGGAGACATGATATTAAAGGAGCTGGCGTTATTACTCAAGAACCAATCGCGGAAAATGGATTATGCCTGCCGTTACGGTGGAGAGGAATTTGCTATTGTACTCCCTTTAACCGATAAGAAAGAGGCATTTTTGATTGCCGAACGGCTAAGGGAAAATATTGCCCGGCATTCTTTCGCCCACCAGGAAATACTCCCCAATAAAAACCTCACCGTGAGCATTGGCCTTGCGTCCTTTCCGGAAAAAGGTCTATCGCCATCCGAACTAATCGCTTCTGCCGATAAAGCCCTGTACCAAGCAAAACATCAGGGGAAAAATAAAACCTGTTAAGAAAAACGGGGTCAAAAAACGGGGTCACGGGGTCACGGGGTCAGAATTATTTTTGATAAGGTAATTTTTAGCAAAAAATAATTCTGACCCCTGTTTCTTGACCCCTGTTTCTGTTTAAACTGCTAAACTGCAGCCAAAACCTCAGATTCTT
Organism: Planctomycetales bacterium; assembly: GCA_005239725.1. Taxonomy (GTDB): domain Bacteria; phylum Omnitrophota; class Gorgyraeia; order Gygaellales; family Profunditerraquicolaceae; genus SBBM01. Next base: position 28,438 of record SBBM01000033.1, read on the forward strand.
CCTTGGCTTTGGCGGTGGCGGACACCTTATCCGACGAAAATTTAACTGATACTATCTTTGAAACGCCGGATTCCTCCATAGTAATGCCGTACATTACGTCGGCATTGGCAATAGTCTTTTTGTTGTGGGTAATAATAATAAACTGCGATGAGCCGGCAAATTCCTGCAAAAGCCGGCCGTACCTGTCCACGTTCGCTTCATCCAGAGACGCATCTACTTCGTCAAGAACGCAGAACGGCGCAGGCTTAATCTTAAAAATGGCAAATATAAGGGCTATGGCCGACATCGTCTTTTCGCCGCCTGAAAGCAGAAGCACATTCTGCAGCTTTTTGCCCGGAGGCCTGCAGATGATTTCTATCCCGGATTCCAGAGGGTCATGCTCATCAATCAAGAAGAGTTGGGCATCCCCTCCGTTAAACAACAACCTGAAATAATTTTTAAATTCGACCTTTATCTTTTCGAAGGTTTCGCAGAACATCTCCCTGGTGGTGCGGTTAATCTTTTGTATTGCCTCTTTAAGCGAATCCCGGGAAGTAACCAGGTCATTTTGCTGCTGGGTCAGAAAATCATAGCGTTTTTTCAATTCATCGTATTCCTCAATCGCCACAAGGTTTACCGTGCCGTAAGAATCGAGTTTTTCTTTTAGCGTCTGGATTTCCCGTGATAGCGTATCCGGGTTAATCTCAGCAGGCGTAATCTCCTGTGCGTCTATATCTTCTTTATAGCATTGCATTATCCTGTCTTTTATGCTCATATTCTTAAAATCCAGGTCCTTGCTTTCCATCTGCAGCGAATGCAAATTTTCTTTCAGGGCATCCATTCTCTTTTTTCCCTCTTCTATCTCTTCGGATATCCGTTCCAAATCCGCCAGGATTCCTCCGTATTTCTCCTGTCCTGCTTTTAAACGCGCGTTTTGAGCCTCTATATCCAGCCCTGCCTGGGCAATTTTACCTTCCAGGCCTTTTATTTCCAGGGTAAGCAGTCCTTTTTTTTGGGTGGACTCTCCAATTTGCCTTTGGAGATTTAAGAGCCCTTCTTTATCCTGCTCGTAAGCGTCTTCGAGCATCTTTAAAGTAACCTCTTCGGAAGACAGGCGCTTGGCTAACGTCTCTACTTCGGTCTTTGTCCTGGCAATGATGACGAGGGTGTCTTCCTTCAGTTTATTATTCGCAATACTCCTTTCCTGCTCATTGTGGATAAAATCCTCCTCGGCCTTCTGCCCTGCATCCAACTCAGCCAGCTGCGCGCCAAGCACAGACAATCTTTCCCCCAGGGCCGCAAGTTCATTATCAACTTCGGACAATTCCATATCGGCTATTTCTTCTTCCTCTTTAATTTTATTAAACTGCTCCAGGACAGCCTGGCGAGAGGCCTTCTTATCCGCGACAAGCACTCCCTGCTCCTGCATTTTCTGCTCAACGGCTTTCATCTCCTGATTCAAGCGCTCAATGCAGGTTTCTTTCTCGGCCTTAAGGTTCCGCAGGCTTGCAATATTCTCTTCAACCGCCTTTATTTTCGCAATAACCCTTTGCGTATCTAAATCCATGGGTTTTGCTTCGCCGGAAAACTTAAGGCTCGGTTCATCCACATGCTTTATCTTTACAACTAAACCGGTCAGTTTCTCGCCAGGGAGCTTATCCAGGTATACAACCGCATTCATAGAAGTATCTATGCCCTCATATTGCACCTTTAATTTTTCCAAGAACTCTTTCTGAGACTCAAGGGCAACTTTTTGTTTCTCCAAATCGTCTAAATCGGAATTTATCTGGTTAAAAGACGAGGTGGCAACATTTAATTCATTCTTAAAAGCGGATATTTTAAGATTAAAGTCCTCCAAATCTGCTTCCATCCGACGCAATTCCGAAAGCAAGTTATTTAAACTATCTTCTATCTGGGCTCTCTCTTCTTTCGCTTTTAATTTCTCGATAGCAAGCCTTTTCTTACGCGCAAGGTGAATCTGCTGTCTGGAGTTTAAATCGCCAATTTCGTTTTTTACATGCGCAGATTGCGTTGCCAGCCCCATAATATTCTTCTTTGCCCGGGCTATATTCTCCAAAGATGTCTTCATCTGCGAAATAATAGATTCAAGCTGGCTCTGGTTTTCTTCAAGCAGGTATGATTTCTCCTCCATATCTTTCTTTACCGCCATATGCTCTTCTTTAAGCTTATTCAACTTGGCTTCATCCTGTTCAAGGCGGCATTCTGCCTGTTCAATCTGTTCCTGGGCATTCTTCTGGGCGCGCTCGAGTTCTTCTATTCTCTGCCGGTTTAAGCCTATATGCTGCTTGTTCCTTAAAATGAGGTTTTCGAGGTTTAATATCTGATTATTTATTTCTGCGGCTTCGTCCTCCCAAACCTCCAGTTCTTCCCTGCGCCGGACGACCCCCGATTCTTTTTCCACAATCTCTGCCTGCAATAGCCCTTCTTCATTCTTCAATACATCCAGCCGGCTGCTTATTTCCTCCTTTTGCCTGTTTAAATTGTGCCGCTCGAAAACAGCCAAATTTATTTCCTTGGTTTTTACCTCGGCAAAAACTTCCCTATACCTGCGCGCCTTATTTGCCTGGCGCTCCAGGGACCCGATTTGGCGCTTTACTTCCAGGATAATATCGTTAATCCGTAAGAGGTTTTGCTCCGTATCTTCTAATTTCCTGGCCGCCTCTCTCCTCTGGGTTTTATATCTGGTGATCCCCGAGGCTTCGTCAAAAACCAGACGCCTGTCTTCCGGCCGGGAACTCAGGATAAGGTCAATCTTGCCCTGTGCGACGAGAGAATAACTTTCAGCGCCTATGCCGGTGCCCATTAGTAAATCCAATATATCCTTAAGCCGAACCTGCGCCTTGTTAATAAAGTATTCGCTTTCCCCGGAGCGGAAAATCTTACGCGTTACAACTACCTCATTGTGGTCGAGGTTAAAAAACCTGCTGTCATTGTCGAATGTCAAACTCACCTCTGCCATCCCTAAGGCTTGCTTGTTATCCGTGCCGTTAAAAATCACGTCTTCCATGGCAGAGCCGCGCAAAGACTTCACCGACTGCTCCCCTAAAACCCACCGTATTGCGTCGAAGATATTTGACTTCCCGCAACCGTTTGGACCGACAATAGTCGTAACCCCCGGCTCAAAATGCAGGGTTGTCTTCTCCATGAATGATTTGAAGCCTATTAATTCCAATTTTTTAAAATACATGCCCTATCTCCTTTTATTATTGCTGGGATTGGTGCTCCACCCAGTCATCTATTTTTTCTTTTCGAAAGCGCCACTGGCCGACAAGCTTCACCGCAGGGATTTTATTATGCCTTAACCATTCATAAATAGTCCTGCGACTCACCTTTAAATAATCCGCCAAATCTTCTATGGTCATCAGTGTGGTTAGGCCCATGCATCTCCTCTTTGACTAACTCCGATTATAAATAAAACCGCTGTTTTGTCAAGGAAAATATTTACATTTCTTTACATATTATTCTCTAAAATAGTTATTTATCCTATAAAAATTCATATTTAATCATATATTTCCATTATTGACTTATAACATGCAGAAGAATGCAAATGTTATTTTGGAAAAATGAAGGATTATTTGGAACGTTTGTTCGGCAGGTTATCTAATATTTTCTCTGGGCTTTGATTGTGCGTAAAACAATTGGTATGGGCTTTAACTTCGTCTCTTCTAATTTAATGCCAATTCTGTATTTGCCCGGCTCAAGCATACTTGACCAAACGCTGTGGCCCCGCACATTAATCGTCTCGCCGGTATCAACCATTTTGAGGTCTATATTTAAACGGGTCCCGGGCGGTAATCCTTTATTGGTTAATAAACACATTCCCTCAATACTTATATCATAAGTCTTGCTCGGGTTTTCTGTGTTCGGGCCGCTTTCAAGATAAGTTGTCGGTATGCCTATAGTAAATCGCGTAAATAGTCTTCTCTCTATTCCCCGGCCGTAATCCATAACACCTCCAAATAAAATTTAACTTATTTTTCAGGAGATTGCAATAGAGAATGAACAGTTTAAGAAAGCGTTTTCAGCCAAGAATACTGGCTAGTTTTTATCCCGCTTTGCGGGATTTCGCTAGGTAATCTTTATTCAGGAGCTCATTTTTTGAGGGCTTCTTTAAATTTTTTAGTCAAGGCGGGGACTATCTGAAACAGGTCGCCAACGATTCCATAAGTGGCATATTTAAAAATAGGCGCATCCGGGTCCTTGTTAATAGCAACGATGATTTTTGAGGAAGACATCCCGACAAGGTGCTGGATTTGTCCGGAAATACCGCAGGCTATGTATATCTTCGGGGCAACTGTCCTGCCGGTCTGTCCTACCTGATGGGAATAAGGCATCCATCCGGAATCAACTGCAGCGCGTGAAGCCCCCATCGCAGCGTTCAACACATGGGCGAGTTCTTCCAGTATTTTAAAATTCTCAGGCCCGCCCATGCCGCGGCCGCCGGAAACAATTATATCCGCTTCCGCAAGGTTTACTAACGTCTCTATTTCTTCAACGATATCCAGAAGTTTTGTGCGCGAAGCATATAAAGAAGGGTCAAAATTTTCCCTGATAATCCTGCCCTTACGGTGTTTATCGGGCTCGATCGGCTGCATGACTTTATGCCTGACAGTTGCCATTTGTGGCCGGTAATTCGGTGAAATAATCGTAGCCATGATATTGCCGCCGAATGCCGGGCGGGTCTGTAACAATATCTTCCTTACCGGGTCAATATCCAATCCCGTGCAATCAGCGGTAAGCCCGGCTTTTATCCTGATTGCCACGCGCGAAATTAAAGACCGGCCGATTGCCGTTGCCCCGCAGAGTAAAATTTCAGGCTTATGTTTCTTCACTAATTCAACCAGGATATTCGTATACGGCTCGTCCTGGAAATTCGCCAGTTCCGGCGCCTGGATTAAATAAATATTATCCGCCCCATGCCAGATTAGCTCATCCAGCTGGTCATCTAAATTATTCCCTATGAATACGCCGCTTACCTGGCAGTTTAAACTTTTCGCTAATTCCTGGGCCTTACCTAAAAGTTCATAAGCGACAGACTGGACTTTGCCGTTCTTCTGTTCGATAAACACCCATATCCCTTTGTAATCTTTGCTATCGGGGACTGCGCAGGTTGAAACCGGCTCTTCTTTTATTATGGCCTTAAGTTTACAGCTATGCACGCACGCCCCGCAGATATTACACTTGGCCATGTCAATGCTTGCCTTCTTTTCCGTAATGCGTATGGCGTCAAAAGGGCAAACCTTAACACACAAAGCGCAGCCCGTGCATTTCTGAGAAATAATATGGATAGACATGATTAATGGACCTCGTTTTTCAATAGATTTACTAATTTTTCCGCAATATCACCTGGTTCGCCAGTAAGCATTTCCCCGCCCTTTCTCTGCGGAGGGGTAAAAATCTTGATTACCTGGGTAGGAGAGCCGTTAAGGCCTATCTGCTGCCCGTCTAAATTCAATTCCTTTTGCGTCCAGATTGTAATCTTTGCCGACTTTGCGCGCATTATCCCTTTAAGCGACGGAAGGCGCGGCTCATTTATTTCCTTTACAACCGTAAGTAATGCCGGTAGGGGCACCTCAATTACCTCAAAGCCCTCTTCCATCATTCTTTCTACGCGCATAACATTATTTTTTGCTTCCTCTATTTTCTTTACGTAAGTAACCTGAGGTATATCCAGATGCGTTGAAATCCCCGGCCCGACCTGAGCTGTATCTCCGTCGGATGCCTGTTTGCCGCAGATTATTAAGTCAAATTGCCCAATCTTCCTAATCGCTCCTGCTAAAGTATAGCTGGTTGCCCAGGTATCGCTTCCGGCAAAGGCGCGGTCACAAAGGAGTATACCCTCATCTATGCCCATTGACATTGCTTCCCTTAAACACGCCTCTGCCTGCGGAGGGCCCATAGTAATAACAGTTACCTTGCCGCCGAATTTTTCCTTAAGCCTTACGCCCTCTTCTATCGCGTACATATCGAAGGGATTGACGATAGATTTTACGCCTTCGCGGATAAGGGTGTTTGTTTCGGGGTTAATCCTGACATCCGTTGTCTCGGGAACTTGCTTTATGCAAACTATGATATTCATCTTATTTTGCCATCCCCTTGATTATCTCCAGCGCTATGATATTGCGCTGTATCTGATTCGTCCCTTCGTATATCTGGGTAATTTTGGCATCGCGCACGTATTTTTCAATAGGATAATCCTTCATATATCCGTAACCGCCGAACAACTGCAGGGCGTCAACCGTAACCTTCATGGCAACATCCGAGGCAAACATCTTGGCCATTGCCGATTCCTTGCCCACATCCTTAATCCCGGCGTCAACCATTCTGGCCGTAGAATAAACCAGGCCTCTTGCCGCTTCAATTTCGGTGGCCATGTCCGCAATCATCCACTGCACGCCCTGAAAACTGGATATAGCTTTTCCAAACTGCTGCCTTTCCCTGACGTATTTGACCGCCAACTCCAGCGCACCCTGGGCAATGCCGAGCGCCTGGGCTGCCACGCCCGGACGGGACATATCAAACGTCTTCATAGTAACAATAAAACCCATGCCTTCCCTGGCAATCAGGTTTTCTTTGGGGATTTTACAGTCGGTAAATATAAGCTCGCGGGTTGAAGAAGCGCGTATGCCGAATTTATCCTCTTTTTTGCCGAATGTAAATCCGGGCGTGCCCTTTTCCACGATAAACGCAGAAGCGCCCCTTGCGCCTTTGCTCTTGTCCGTCATGGCAATGATAACATATGTTTCGGCATCGCCGCCGTTAGTTATAAAATGCTTCAGCCCGTTTAAAACATAGTAGTTGCCTTCTTTTTTGGCAGTGGTTTTAATTGCCGAGGCATCAGAGCCTGCCTCGGGCTCGGTAACGGCAAAAGCCGCTACTTTCTTGCCCTTTGCCAGGTCAGGAAGGTATTTCTTCTTCTGTTCATCGCTTCCGAAAAGCACTATCGGGAACGTGCCCAAAGCCGAAGCAGCATAGCAAACCGCGATACCGCCGCAGGCGCGCGCCAGTTCCTCGGTAGCAAGGCATAAATTCAATACGTTTACGCTCATCCCGCCGTATTCTTCGGGTATAAACAAACCGAACATATCCGCCCCTGCCAAGACTTTTATGATTTCCCAGGGATACTCTTCGCTGATATCATATTTTGCGGCAACCGGCCGTATCTTTTCCTCGGCTATCTTATGCGCCAAATCTTTAATCATTTTTTGCTCTTCAGTCAACAAATAATCCATCAGTCCTCCTTTTGACCTTTACCCTGTCTGCCACCCATCTGGCGGCAGGCATTTAAGAAATGGAACGGGTTACAACTGTTTGATTAAAGCGATTTCCTGGCAATCCGGGAATTTGGGGCAGTTTATGCATTCAGCCCATACTTTATGTGGTAATTCGGAATGTTTTACCTTTTTAAATCCGAACTTCTTAAAATATTCAGGCTTATAGGTGAGCACAAAAACCCTTTTTGCGCCCAAATGCTTTGCTTCTCTAATACAGGTCAGGGCAAGTTCCTCGCCTATTCCTTTTTTTTGCTTATTTTTTTGCACTGCCAATGAGCGTATCTCGGCAAAATCAGCCCATGAAACATGCAAGGCAGCGCAACCCACAATCCTTTTATTTTCTTCGGCTACCCAGAAATCCCTTATCCCCTCATACAATTCATTAAGAGAACGCGGGAGCATGATATCCTGTCTTGAATAAAAATTAATCAAATTCTGTATTTGTTTTATATCCGGAATCTTTGCTTTTCTTATTGTAACCATTATATATGAGTCCCTTTTGCTACCACCACAATACCCGACTCGCTGACAAAGAACCTCTTCCTGTCCTCTTCCAGGTCATAACCGATAACCATGCCCTGGGGTATATTTACATCCTTATCTATTATTGTCCTTTTTATCTTGGCATGCCTTCCCACATTGACACCTTCCATAAGTATGGAATCGTAAACCTGGGAATAACTATTGATTCTCACGTTGGGAGAAAGTATCGAACGTTTTACCTGCCCGCCGCTGATAATACAACCTCCGGAGACAAGAGAATCCAAGGCCAGGCCCACCCTCCCGGTAATCTCCTCTCCGGCGAAAACCGTTTTTGCTGGAGGGAACTGCTCCTGGTAAGTACGTATCGGCCAGTTTTTGTCATAGAGGTTAAAAATAGGGTCCACCTCAACCAGGTCCATGTTTGCCTCATAATAGGCGTCCAATGTCCCGATATCACGCCAGTATTTCGCCACATTTTTATTCTCATCGATAAAGTTATAGATTGCTATCTTTAAATTCTTCTTAAGCATCTGGGGGATTATATCCTTGCCGAAATCATGGGTAGAGTCTTTTTTTCTGGCATCTTCGGCTAATTCGTCATCCAGGATTTTATGCTTAAATACATAAATACCCATTGAGGCGTATATTTTATCGGGGTGCCCCGGTATAGTCTTGGGGGCATGCGGTTTTTCCTGAAAATCCTGAACCCGGCCGTGGGTGTCCACATCAAGCACGCCTAAGTGTCCGGCCTTGGACTTATCCACCTCAACAACCCCCACAGTCAAATCCGCGTCTTCTTGGCGGTGAAAATCTACTAAAGTAGAATAATCCATTTTATAAATATGGTCGCCGGCCAAAATCAACACATCCCGGGGATTATCCATTTCCAGGGTATAGAGGTTCTGATAAATTGCATCGGCAGTGCCCAGGTACCAGGTTTCACCCAGGCGCTGCTGGGCAGGCAATAATTCAATGTATTCGCCCAATTCCGAAGACAAAATATTCCACCCCAGGCGTATGTGACGTTGTAAAGATGCAGACTTATACTGCGTCAGGACAAAAACCTTGCGTAACCCCGAATTGACGCAGTTACTCAGGGTAAAATCAATAATCCGGTAAATCCCGCCAAAGGGGACAGCCGGTTTTGTGCGGTCTTTGGTCAAAGGCCACAGCCTCTCGCCTTTCCCCCCTGCCATAATAAAAGTTATAACATCCCCTCTCATTATAGCTGTACCCCCATCATCCCTCTTCTTACCATCATTACGCCTATTGCCGCAAGTAAAATATACATAATCTTAGAGAATGCCCTGGTGCCTCCGGGGCCCATTAATTTCATAAAGAAATCCGCGCGGCTTAAAGTTACCCAAACAAAAAACATATTTAAAATCAAGGAGACAAATGTCGCAAACATTCCGTAGCTATCCACCATCATGAGCGTCGTAGTCAATACCGCAGGGCCGGTAATCAAAGGCGTGCCGAGCGGAAAAACTCCGGCATCCTTATCGTGACTGTCCATAGAAAAAACCTTGCCTGCCGCCGGCATAAGCAAGCGCACGGAGATAAAAAACAGAAGCAGACCTCCGGCAATCTGAAAATCCGATATGGTAATACCGATGAACCTGATTATCCACTTGCCTATGAACATAAATAAAATAGCCACTATAGTCGCTGTGGCAGTAGAGTTTATAATAATCTTATGCCTTTGTCTCTTACTGGTGCCCTCAACAAGCGAAATAAACAAAGGTATATTGCCTATGGCATCTACCGCAACAAATATAGGTATAAACGTAAGTATATAGGGCTGAATAGCATTTAACATGGTTTGTATATTATATATAAAATTCCTCCAAAAAACAAGCACCTTTAAAAATATTTTAGTACCTGACCCTTAACAAGCAAAGCCCGCAAGCCGGCGCAGTCGGCCCGGCAAGTTTTCTGTTTTTTGAATCAAGTATGCGCTTTAGCCCGCCCGGTCGAAGATTACCTTCGCCCACCTGAATAAGGGTGCCGGTAATGTTACGTATCATATTGCGCAGGAATCCATTGGCCGTAAAATCCAGGTAAATAAAATCCCCGTTTTTTTTTATTCTTATACTCTTGATGTTACGCACGCCGGCTTTGTCCTTATTATCTGCACCATTCTTAAACGCTGTAAAATCATGTTTGCCTATCAAATAACGGCTTGCCTGGCGCATACGTTTCAGGTTTAAGCGATGATGCGGATAAAAATAAACCCTGCCGCGCAGAAAAACCGAAGGAAACTTCCGGTTCAATATGACGTAGCGGTAAGTTTTAGACTTTGCGCCATAACGGCTGTGAAAATCAGGCCTGACCCGGCGGAATGCGGTTATTTTAATATCTTCGGGCAGAATAGAGTTTAATGAATATTGGAGTTTGGGAAGGGGAATTTTGCTCTTGGTGGTAAAATTCGCTATCTGTGCCTGGGCGTGCACCCCGGCGTCAGTACGGCCGGCTGCAATAACTTTAACTTTTTCGCGTAGGACCTTAAATAAGGCTGCCTCAACTATATCCTGAATCGTGCGGGGTGTATTCTTTTGATGCTGCCAGCCGCAATAATTCGTCCCCTCGTATTCAAGGGTAAGCTTTATGTTACGCATCAACTGCTTACTCAATTAGTTTTTCGGCAATCTGGACGGCATTTAACGCAGCACCCTTAAGGAGGTTATCGGCAACCACCCACAACCAGAGCCCGTTCTTGACAAAACAGTCGCTGCGGATTCTGCCGACAAAAACCTCATCTTTACCCTCTATGTCTTTGGGCATGGGATAAAGGCCCTTCCTTGAGTCATCCATAACAATGGTGCCCGGGGATTTGGATAACAATGCCCTCACCTGCTGCACAGTAATGGCTTTAGCGGTTTCGAGGTAGATAGATTCGGAATGACCTGTCCTTACCGGCACCCTGACGGTAGTCGCGGTAATCTTTATCTTGGCGTCGTGCATGATTTTATGCGTTTCCCTGACCAGCTTCCATTCCTCGCTCGTATAATCGCATTCGGCAAATCCGCCGATTTGGGGAAAAACATTAAAGGCAAGCTGCTGCGGCATGGATTTCTTTTCCACTTTAGCCTCAATAGTTGTAAAACCGGAACTTGCGATTGAAGAAATCTCTTCATTCAGCTGGTCAACCGCGCCTTTGCCGGCTCCTGAAGAGGCCTGAAGGGTTGTCAGAATAATCCTCTTTATCCCAAATTTTTTGTAAATCGGCCATAAAACCACAACCATCTGAATAGTTGAACAGTTGGGATTGGCAATTATACCTTTATGCTTTTTAATATCCCTGGCATTTACTTCCGGGACTACGAGGGGGACTTTCGGGTCCATGCGAAAGTCTGCCCCGTTATCAATAACTATTGCCCCTCTTTTTACCGCTTCAGCCGCGTAAGTTACGGCCGCGCCTTTTTCCCCTTCCGTGCCGGCAAACAAAGCAATGTCTATTCCGTCAAAACCTTCCGGAGAGATAAGCTTTACCGAATATTTTTCTCCGTCAACCTCGATATCCCTTGCCGAACGGGCAAAAACGCGCAATTCCCCGACGGGAAAACTACGTTTCTTTAGACAGCGCAGCATCTCTAATCCCACTGCGCCCACACCTACTACCGCAACATTATATTTTTTCATAGATTCTCCACGACTAAATCCCCTACTTCGGTGGTCGAATACCCCATTTTGCCCGCGGCAAGGGATTTTAATTTTGTTCTAACCAGTTTTATAACCGCATCCTCAATTGCCTTACCTGCTTTTTCTTCGCCTAAATTTTCCAGCATCATCCCGCAGGCGCAAATCGCCGCCAAAGGGTTAATTACATTTTTGCCGGTATATTTCGGAGCGCTTCCGCCTATGGGCTCAAACATAGATACGCCCTGTGGGTTGATATTTCCGCCGGCGGCAATACCCATTCCACCCTGAATCATCGCCCCTAAATCGGTAATAATATCACCGAACATATTATCGGTAACAATCACGTCAAACCATTCGGGATTTTTAACAAACCACATCGTGGTAGCGTCAACATGGGTATAGTCTGTGGCAATATCCGGGTATTCCCTGGCCATCTCATTAAAAGTCCTTTCCCATAAATCCCAGGCGTAAGTCAACACATTGGTCTTGCCACAAAGGGTAAGCTTTTTCTTTTTGTTGCGCTTACGCGTATATTCAAAGGCATAACGGATGCAGCGCTCAACGCCTTTACGGGTATTATAAGAAATCTGTATGGCCACTTCATCCTTAGTGCCTTTATCCTTAAATTCTCCCATTCCCTTATAAAGCCCTTCCGAATTCTCGCGCACGACTACAAAATCAATGTCTTCGGGCTTCTTATCCTTTAAGGGGCAGAAATTGGAATTGTATAATTTCACCGGCCGCAAGTTTATATATTGCTCAAGGGCAAACCTTAACTTAAGCAATACCCCGGTCTCAATAATCCCCGGTTTTACATTCGGATCGCCCACAGCGCCGAGATAAATTGCATTATATTTTTTTAATTCCTCAACATCGCTATCGCTAACGAGATTACCGGTATTTAAATACCTCTGGCCGCTAAAATCAAAAACCCTTGTTTCATATTTAAAAGCGAATTTGCGGCTTGCGGCCTGCAAAACCTTCAGGCCCTCATTAACTACCTCTGGCCCCGTACCGTCTCCGGGTATGACCGCTATTTTATGCATTTATCCTGTCCTCGCGTTAAAGCCTAAATCTCCTCAATCCACTTTATGGACGATTTGTTTAAAACAATGCTTTTCTTTTTTTCTCCTGTCACGTATTCCACTTCGGTTACCGCGATGAAACTTTCGCGCTCACGATTCATAAAATCCAGGACCCGCTCGCCCGGGTTGATATGGATAAAACCTTTAAGCTGGCACTCCCTATCACAGATGATATTGACGTTGTGTCTTTCCTTTTCCACTTTCATATTTACCTCCCTGCCTGCCGGTAGGCAGGCTTGCCTTAATCCAGTTCATAAGGCCACCCTCCCCTATAATCTCCTGCAGGAATACGGGGAAGGGCTGCGTTTTATAAGTTTTATCCTGGGTCAGATTTTTTATTACGCCTGCGGATAAATCAATTTCCAGCGAATCTCCATCATTTATTTTATCTATGTCCTGCGACTCTAAAAACGGCAACCCTATATTTATGGCGTTCCTGAAGAAAATCGCGGCAAAACTTTTGGCAATTACCGCCGAAACCCCGCAACCCTTGATTGCTAAAGGCGCATGCTCGCGCGATGAGCCGCAGCCGAAATTTTTGCCGGCGACAATAATGTCTCCGGGCTGAACCTTATTTGCGAAATCAGGGCTTATCGACTCCATGCAATGTTTACCCAATTCTTTTGCATCGGTAGAAACCAGGTATTTTGCCGAAATGATATCGTCGGTATTTATATCATCTGCAAATTTGTGAACTTTACCTTTAATAATCATTGGCGTTTAGCGTTTAGCGTTTTCTATACGCTCTACGCTATAAATAATCCGGATGTGTAATTACGCCCGTTATTGCCGAGGCAGCGGCTACCGCAGGGCCAGATAAATAAACAAAGGATTTAGTGCTACCCATCCTGCCGATAAAATTCCTGTTGGTTGTAGCCAGGCAAATTTCACCTTCGGCTAAAATTCCCATATGACCGCCTAAACAAGGCCCGCAGGTAGGCGTGGAAAATACACCGCCTGCTTTAACAAAAATATCCACCAATCCTTCTTTTAAACACTGCCGGTAAATATTCTGCGTTGCCGGAATTACAATAAGCTTTAGTCCGGTCTTAATCTTTTTGCCTCTTAAGATTCTGGCGGCTATCCGCAAATCAGAAATCCTGCCGTTTGTGCAGGAACCGATAACCACCTGGTCAAGCTTCACATTGCCCAATTCCGCTGCAAACTTCGTATTGCCGGGTAAGTGGGGGCAGGAAACTATGGGCTCCAAATCCGAAACATCCCACTCATAAGTCCTCTCATAAACAGCATCTTTATCTGATTTTAAATTTTTAAGTTTTGATTTGTATTTTCGATTTTTGATTTTTGATTTTGGATTTTGCTGAATATATTTCAACGTAATATCATCCGGTTCAATAATCCCTGCTCTTGCCCCGGCCTCAATCGCCATATTGCTCATGGTAAACCGGCCATCCATGCCTAAATTCCGTATTACCGGGCCGGAAAACTCCATTGATTTATAAGATGCACCGTCAACCCCGATTTTTCCAATGGTAAATAAAATGAGGTCTTTGCCGCCGACCCACTTCTTTAATTTGCCCTTATAGATAAACTTGACGGAATGCGGGACTTTAAGCCATACTTTTCCGTCAACAAACGCCCGCGCCAAATCCGTAGAACCCACTCCGGTGGAATAACACCCTAATGCCCCGTAAGTACAAGTATGCGAATCTGCGCCGATGATTAAATCTCCGGGCAGGACCAGGCCCAGCTCCGGCAATAGCGCGTGCTCAATGCCCATACAACCGACTTCAAAATAATTTTTTATTTTTTGTTCCCTGGCAAAATCCGCCAGAAGCTTACATTGATTTGCGCTCCGCAAATCTTTTGCCGGGGCAAAATGGTCTGGGACAAGAGCAATCTTATTCCTGTTGAATACCCTGGCGAATCCTGCCTTTTTAAACTCTTCGATAGCCAGAGGGGCCGTAATGTCATTGCCCAGGCACAAATCCACATTAGCCTCAATAAATTCATCGGGCCTTATTTCTTCTTTATCAGCATGCGCCAGTAATATTTTTTCTGCGATTGTGTAATCCAATAGCGTTTAGCGTTTAGCGGATAAGTTTACTAAAGGCTATCCGCTCTACGCTATCCTCTATCCTGTGAATTTCTTCACTACGAGGGTAGCGTTGTGCCCGCCGAAGCCTAAAGAGTTAGAGATGCAAACGTTAACTTGTGCCTTACGCGCCGTATTCGGCACATAATCAAGGTCACATTCCGGATCAGGGTATTCGTAATTTATGGTGGGGTGGATTACATTGTCTCTTATGCTCAAAACGCAGACAATAAACTCTACGCCTCCGGCAGCGCCCAATAAATGGCCAGTCATTGATTTAGTAGAACTGACCATAACCTTTTTGGCATGGTTGCCTAAGGTCTTTTTTATTGCCAGAGTCTCAACCTTATCGTTAAGCTTTGTGGATGTGCCGTGGGCATTGATATAACTTACTTCTTCCGGATTAATCTTGGCATCCTGTAAAGCAATCTGCATTGCCCTGGCACCTCCGTCGCCGTCAGGGTCAGGGGCAGTTATATGATACGCGTCGCAGGACATGCCGAAACCAATAATCTCCGCATATATCCGGGCATTCCTTTTTTTGGCATGCTCCAATGACTCCAATACCACAAGGCCGCAACCCTCCGACATAACAAAACCATCGCGCTGGGCATCAAAAGGACGAGAAGCCCTCTCTGGCTCATTATTCCGGACCGAAAGGGCTTTTAAAGCGCAAAAACCACCTATACCTAAAGACGTAATACAGGCTTCAGTTCCGCCTGTAACCATGACATCGGCATCGCCGCGCTGGATGATTCTAAAGGCGTCACCTATAGAGTGGTTCCCGGTAGCGCAGGCGGTAGTTACGCACAAATTCGGCCCTTTTAACCCGTACCTGATCGCGATATGCCCCGCAGCCTCATTTACAATCATCATCGGTATCATAAATGGAGAAACCCTTTTAGGCCCGCTCTTTATCAAAATGCTGTATTGTTCTTCAACTATATGTAAACTTCCTATGCCTGAACCGACAACAACCCCCATGCGTTCCCGGTTTTCTTTCTCCATGTCCAGGCCCGAATCTTTTATTGCCTGTTTGGCTGCCGCGATGGCAAACTGGACAAACCTGGGGGTGCGGTTGGTGTCTTTTTTGGTAATACCGTAGAATTCGTGGCTGAAATTCCGCACTTCTCCGGCGATACGACTGTCGAATTGCGCTGCATCAAAGCAGGTAATCTTATCAATACCGGACCTGCCTTCCTTTAAAGCGCTCCAGAAAGAAGGTATATCGCTTCCTACCGGCGAAATTACTCCCAATCCTGTAACTACAACCCTGTTCTCCATGATATTATTTACCCCACACCCAGCGTTACTTCGTATTTTTAATCTGCTGGGTGTGGGGTATATTTTTATTTCAATCTATAGAAACCACTATTTATTGGCGGACTTTTCTTCGATATACTTAACCGCATCGCCAACGGTAGTAATCTTTTCTGCGTCTTCATCGGATATTTCGATACCAAATTCTTCTTCGAATGCCATAACAAGCTCTACGGTATCCAGAGAATCCGCACCCAGGTCGTCAATAAACGATGCCTGCGGAGTGACTTCTTCCGGTTTCACGCCTAATTGCTCTGCGATGATGGATTTTACTTTTTCTTCAACTGCCATTCTTTTCCTCCTTTTAACGTTACGCCATAACCATTCCGCCGTCCACTATTATAGTCTGGCCGGTTATATAATCGGCTTCACTGGAAACCAGGAATAAACAAGCGCGCGCTACGTCATCCGGGCTCCCAAACTTATTTAAAGGAATATTGGCCAGCATCTTCTCTTTTAGTTCCGGAGGGAGCTTTGCCGTCATCTCGGTCTGAATAAAACCCGGGGCTATGGCATTGACGTTTACGTTACGCGATGCCAGCTCCTTAGCCGAAGTTTTGGTAAGGGCGATTATCCCGGCCTTGGATGCCGAATAATTCGCCTGGCCTGCGTTTCCGATTATGCCAATGATCGAGGCGATGTTTACGATTTTTCCTAACCGCTGCTTAATCATCGCCTTAGACGCGGCTTTTGTGCAGTTAAACGTACCTTTCAGGTTTACGTTTATTACCGCATCCCAATCTGCCTCACTCATCCTTAAAAGAAGAGCGTCTTTGGTAATCCCGGCATTGTTAACTAATATATCAACCTTTGCGAATTTGTCAAGAATTTTATTTAGAGATTCTTCCACTTCAGCATATTTTGTCACATCTACCTGGGAGGCCATGGCTTTCCTTCCTAATCCCTCGATATCCGCGCAGGTTTTTTCGGCCTCCTGCATGTTCACATCCCAGATTACTATATCCGCCCCCTCCTTTGCAAAGAGCATTGCAATAGAACGACCTATCCCCCTTGCCCCCCCGGTTACCAGAGCTACTTTGTCTTTTAACCGCATTTATCCGCCTCCTGCCAAGTCTTCCTTCTTCTCTACATTCCTTACCTGGGCATCCGCATCTATTCGCCGCATAAGGCTTTTTAATACTTTATTAGGCCCGAATTCGATGAAATTCTTCACGCCTTTAGACAAGATAAACCTCATCGAATCTTCCCAGAGGACACTCGCTGCAACTTGCTTAACAAGGTTGGCTTTTATTTCTTCCGGCGAATCAGCCGGCTTTGCCGTAACATTGCTGATGAAATTTGTTTTAGGCTTATTAATCTTTATTTTGTCCAGCTCGCCGGCCAGTTTCAATGCCGCACCCTTCATAAATGAAGAGTGAAATGCCCCGCTTACATCTAAAACAATAACCCTCTTAGCGCCTCTCTCCTGCGCCAGTTTTTGCGCTTCCTCGATTTCTTTAGGGCCTCCGGATATGACAATCTGGCCCGGTGAATTTATATTGGCAATTTCCGCGCCTGTATCGGCGCAAAGTTTTTTGGCTGCCGCCAGCTCAAGTCCGATTAAAGAGGCCATCTTGCCGGGTTTTTTCGCAGCCTCCTCTTCCATAAATTTACCCCGGCACCTGACCAGGCGAACCGCGTCTTCAAAACCGATAGACTCACTGGCAACCAATGCCGAATACTCTCCCAGGCTTAAACCCGCCGCATAACGGGTTAACGGGTTAACAGGCAACGGACTAACTGATTTATACGCCTCCCAGGCAGCAATACTCATAGTTAATATCGCCGGCTGGCAATTATCCGTCTGGGTCAGTCTTTCCTGCGGGCCCTCAAAACAAAGCTTACTGATTGAAAACCCTAAAGCATTATCCGCTTTATCAAAAACCGCTTTTGCCTCAGGAAAAGCCTCGTAGAGGTCTTTGCCCATACCTATATATTGGCTACCCTGGCCGGCGAAAAGATAGGCTATGTTTTCTGGCATATCTCCCAATCAACACTCCTCTTGTAGCGGGACAGTCCCCATCCGGGGACAGTCCCAGGCCGCAATACCATGCTCACCATTTTATGACCATAGCTCCCCAGACTAGGCCCGCGCCAAAAGCATCTAAGAGAACAATGTCCCCTTTCTTTACCCTGCCTTCCCTGGCTGCTTCGCATAAAGCCGTCGCCGTAGAGGCGCTGGACATATTTCCGCATCTCTCAATATTAAGATAAACCTTATCTTCCGGAATCCCTAATTTCTTGGCGACCGCTAAAATAATACGCGAATTTGCCTGATGCGGGATAATTAAATTCACGTTGGAAAAGGTCAAACCTGCCCGCCTCAAAGCCTCCTCGGCTGCCCTGGTCATAGTGTTAACCGCAATTTTAAAGAGTTCGTTGCCCTGCATTTTTAGATAATGCATACGCTTATCCACAGTCTCATGGGTTGCCGGATTCCCCGACCCGCCGGCAGGTATATTTAATACGCCTGTCCTTGAGCCGTCACAGCCAAGATAAGTAGATACAATCCCGCCGGATTTCACTTCCGATAAGACTGCTGCACCGGCGCCGTCTCCGAATAAAACGCAGGTATTCCGGTCCTGCCAGTCAGTAACAGAAGATAAAACCTCGACTCCCACAACCAGGGCATTCTTATAACTGCCGCAGGCTATAAACTGGTGCGCCGTGGAAATGGCATAAACAAAACCTGCACAGGCAGCGGAAATATCAAAACATGCCGCATCTTTCATTCCCATCTTATCCTGCAGAATTGCGGCTACGGAGGGAGTAGGCATATCCCCGGTGATTGTGGCGACAATGACTAAATCTATGTCCTCAGGCTTAAGCCCGGCATCTTTTAAAGCCTGCCCGCCTGCCTTAGCCGCAAGGTCCGAAGCAGCCTCGCCTCTTGCCGCCAAATGCCTTTCCTTTATCCCGGTCCGGGTAGTAATCCATTCGTCGGAGGTATCCACCATTCTTTCCAGGTCCGCATTGGTGAGGATCTTTGCAGGTAAGTACTCCCCTAATCCTATTATGCCTACCTTCTTCATTTTTTATATTGTCTTTGCTTTTATTGCTTCTAAAATCTTCTCGGTAAACTTACGCTCTACTTCCTCTTTGGCAACGCGTATGGCATTTTTTATGGCATTGGCATTGGAGCGGCCGTGCCCGATAATAACTACGCCGTCAACCCCCAACAAAGGAGCGCCTCCGTATTCGGAATAATCTATCTCCTTCTTAAACCTTAAAAGGCTTGGCCTTAAAAAGAAAAGCCCTATCATCCCGAGCAGGCTGCCGGTTAAATGCCTTTTTAAAAATACCTGCAGGGCCTCTGCCAGGCTCTCCGAAACCTTCAACGTTACATTCCCTATAAATCCGTCGCAGACAATGATATCGCACTTTCCCGAGTAAATATCCTTGCCTTCGACATTTCCGATAAAATTAAGGTGGCTCTTCTCAAATAATTCGTATGTTTCCTTGATAAATTCCGTGCCTTTGGTTTCTTCTTCGCCGACATTTAAAAGCCCGACCTTAGGGCTTGGCTTATTCAATATGTAATTAAAGTAAACGTCTGCCATTATGCCGTATTGCAATAACTGGTTAGGGCGGGAATTTATATTTGCGCCGACATCAATAATCAAGGCTATGCCTTTTAATGTCGGAACAACTATGGCAATGCCCGGCCGCTCAATCCCCGGCAACATCCTCAAGCTCAATGTTGCCGCGCAGACAACCGCACCCGTATTGCCTGCGCTAAAAAAGGCATCCCCCTTGTTTTCTTTAATCAGGTTTAACCCCACCACAATAGAAGAATCCCTCTTTCTCCTTACGCTGATTGCGGCAGGCTCGGACATATCTATTGTTTCGCTGGCAGGTTCTATGGAGATTTTGTTGCCTTTATATTTAGCTTTAGCTAAACAGGTCTTAATCTTTGCCGTATTGCCGACAAGGACAACTTCGATATTGTATTCTTTAACTGCGGCTACCGCTCCCTTAACCACTACATCGGGGGCATAATCGCCACCCATTGCGTCTACGATTATTCTCATTATCTAATCTCCTAACCAAACCGTTTCTTGTTGGGGAAGAGTCCCCTTCCGTTACCTCGCCATAGGCAAGACGGGGACAGTCCCTGGCTGCAATATTAGGCTTCTTTACTCCTTTTCTCTTTTACTTTTATTTCTATTGCCTGCCGTTTGTTATAATAACCGCAGATAGGGCAAACTTTATGGGACAGCTTCGGCTGCTTGCATTGCGGGCACGGCGCAAGGTTTAGGCCGCCTAATTTCCAATGGGTTCTGCGTCTTCTTCCGCGCGCTTTCGAATGTCGTTTCTTTGGTAATGGCATGATTC
>SBBM01000034.1 GCA_005239725.1 Planctomycetales bacterium
ATCAGTAACCCGTACGCTAGTAACGAGTAACTAGTAATTTTAAAACAAACA
Source organism: Planctomycetales bacterium (assembly GCA_005239725.1). Taxonomy (GTDB): domain Bacteria; phylum Omnitrophota; class Gorgyraeia; order Gygaellales; family Profunditerraquicolaceae; genus SBBM01. The sequence continues at coordinate 52 of SBBM01000034.1, forward strand.
ATACAACTAAAAATGATTTAAAATTTTTGGCTTTAAGTTTTTGAATTGGCTTTTGTATTTAATTACAAGTTACTGGTTACTGGATTACTGGTTACTGCTTTTATAATATTTTTCAATTGCCTTTCTGATCTCCGACTGCGTGCATACGAATATCTGCACATTGCACTTGGAAAGTAACTCCACGTCTTCTATTGCCTGCACATTAAGCGGGTTAGACATGGCCAACGTAAGGTTATTTCCGATTTTATCTATGGGTATGAGCAGGTATTGCCGACAGACCCTCAAAGGAATAATAGCCGTAATTTCAGGGTCAATCTCATAATTGGCCAGAGGCAAAAAGGGAAAGCCGTACTGGACGGTAAGGGCCTGGGCAATATCCTCTTCCTTGGCAAAACCTAAAGCAACCAGTATCTCGCCTATGAGGCCTCCCTTTTCTTTCTGAAGGGCCAATCCCTTTTCCAGCTGCGCCTGGGTAATAATCCCCTGCTCAATAAGCAGTTCGCCTAATTGTTTATTTATAATTTTTCGCGGGTACATACTCAAGCCTCAATACGGTTCTTACCCTGCTCCTTGGCAAGGCCAAGCAACTCCTTTGCCTTTGTAATCAATTCATCGGCAGTCACTCCGTCAAGAGGGTTTTCGCTTAATCCGCCACTGACCGTAACCTTCTTCTCCGCATACCTTTCATTACTAAAAGCAGACTCAATCTTGAGCCTGATTTCTTCGGCTATCTTCTGCGCCTGGCGCTTGGTCTTTTCAGGCAGGACTATAGCAAACTCATTATCCCCGAACCTGGCCACGCGGTCAATTTCGCTGACCGATTCCTTGATTAACGAGGCTACTTTCTTCAATATCGATTCGACTTGCAGTAAATCAAAATCCCTGCGGAACCTCTGGAAATTGTCAATATTCAAAAGCACAAACGAGCAGGGCCTCTGGTAGGCGATTGCCCGCCTTATTTCTTCCTGAAGGCGGTTACAGATAAACACCCTGTTATAAAGCCCGGTAAGGGCGTCCTTGATATCCAATATCTCAACCTGGCGTATCAAGATGTCATTTTCAACGGCAATGGATATCTGCTTGGCAAAAATATCCAGCAATTCTATATCGTCTTTTGCATAAGAAAACCCTTCCTTCGCATTCCCTACGCCTAATATCCCGGCGAGCTTTCCCTTCAGGAAAATGGGGTGGGCCGCCGTATTCTTAATCCTGAATTTTTCATAAAATTCAGATAGGGACGCTTCCGGCAGGGCATTATCTTTATCCAGTATCAAGGGGCCCCTGTTCTTAATAAGTTTATTGAAAGCAGCGTCCCTGCTATCTATCTTGATTTTCAAAAGATAGCTGGAATTTCCGCCGTCAACCGCCCGCATGTAAAAGTTATCCCCGGCGTCCTCGTTTTTTAAAAAGAGGTATGCCACCTCGGCTTCCCCCAATAGCCGCGATTTCTCTACGATAAGTTTAAGTATGTCTTCAAGCTCGGCCCCCTGAGAAATCAATGAGCTTACCTGCAATAAACTGGAGACTGCCAGGATGCGTTTCTGTATTTCAATATTTATCGCAGTAGTCTTTTCCCCGTAACTCTTTAACTCCTCCATATTGCTGCGGATATTTTGCGTAAGCTGGTTCAACGACTCGGCCAGCTCTCCCACTTCGTCTTCGCGGCTAATTTCGACCTTACGGCTTATGTCCCCGGCGGCAATAAGCTTTGCCTCTGCGCTGACAGATAAAATACCGCTGAATATATCTTTTACCAGGACAAAACCGATGGAAGCGATAAATATGGTTATCAATATCGCTAAAATTACATAAAACTTAAATGGGGAATACGGCAATATGTAATTTGAGGCCAGGTATATACAAATAAGCAACGGCAATATGGACATAAGGACAAATGCTATGCGTAACTTATAAGTAAGGCGCTGCGAGGAAAGGGAAATATTCGGCTTGGGCATTTTTACCTCCTTCAATGAGCACATAACTTACGTCGCACTCCGTGCTCCGTAAGTTATAAAGTGCGAATTTAACCCCACACCCAGGAACTCATAGCATTATATCATGCCGGGCGGGTGTGAGGTAAATTCAGACAGAAACTTACGTTCGCTCCACTCCTTAAGTTTCGCCTTTGTTTAAATTATAACTCTAATTTCATATTCTGACAATCTTTAATAAGTGCGTCCTTAGTTATGCCTGTATCTATAAAATCCCAGGGCAAACGTTCATCCATAGCCCTCTCCTCTAAATAGGAATCCGGGTTTATACCGCATTCACGAAAGGCCTCCTGCCACCTTTCAAAATTAAAATGCTCATCCCAGGCATCGAACCTTGCACCTTTCTTAAAAACGCGCGAAATGACCTTAGAGAGCCTTCTGTCGCCCCTGGAAAGCACACCTTCAAGAAAACTCATATGCCGGTTGTGGAGGCTTAATTTAAGCCTCTTGTTCTTTATCTTTTTTAACAGGTAATCCTGCTTGTATGCCATATCGTCCAGACTATCCATCCTGAGCCACTGGAACGGGGTATGCGGCTTAGGGATGAGGGTGTTTACGCTTACATTTACCTGCGCGGGCCTGCCCGCTACCTTTCTTCTTAATTCCGAAACGGAAGACGCAAAATCCGCGATTGCGCCTAAATCGCCCAAATCCTCTCCGGGCAGCCCGTGCATAAAATAAAGCTTTACGTGCTGGTAGCCGGACATAAAAGCCTGCTCCAACACCTGAAAAAAATCCTGCTCGACAAAACTCTTTCCCAGCACCATACGCAGTTTCTCCGTAGCAGCTTCAGGCGCGAATGTAAGGCCGGTCTTTTTAATCTGTGCGATTAAGGAAGATGCACCCCTTAAGGCAAACCTTGGCTTGAGAGAAGGTAAAGATATACTTATGCCTTTTTCCTTAAATAATTCAATCAGAGATTTCAAAAGCTCTTCTAATCCCGGATAATCGCTCAGCGATAACCCCCCTAAAGATATCTCTTCGTAACCGGTCCTGCGGTATGCATCGCAGGCCAGATTAATCAATGTTGCAACTTCCCGCTGCCTGTAAGGAAAATACTGCGCCCGTGCCTGGCAGAAACGGCATTGATTAGGGCAGCCGCGCACGACTTCTAAACTAATCCTGTCATGGACAATTTGTATATAGGGAACCAGCCAATCCGCAGGGAAGTACGCGTTGTCCAAATTCCTGACTGCGCGCTTGCGAATTTTAACGGGCGCATTCCCGATCTGAAGCGCAAACTCTTTTATTTTTCCATCAGGATTATATTCTACCTTATAAAATTCAGGGACGTAAACCCCTTCAACATCAGCCAGTTTCAGCAATAATTCCTGCCTGCTTATCTTTGCGCCCCTGAATGCATCTTTATATTCCCGGTAAACCTTGATTATATCGGGAAGGGCATCTTCGCCTTCGCCGATAACGAATAAATCGAAGAATTCATGCATCGGCTCGGGGTTCAGGGCGCACGGCCCTCCTGCGATTACCAGGGGAAAACCTGCACCGCGCGATGAGGATTCCAGAGGGATAGAGCCCAATTCAAGGATATTCAAGACATTGGTATAACCTAATTCATAGCCTAAAGAAAAACCTATAATATCAAATTCCTTTAAGTTAAACCTGGATTCCAGGGAAAAAATACCGAGATTACCACTGCGCAATAAATATTCCATATCTCTATCGGGCGCAAAAACCCTCTCGCAGGAAACTCCTTCCATGGAATTCAATATGCCATAGATAATCCGCAGGCCCAGGTTACTCATCCCTACTTCGTATAAATCCGGGAAACATAAGGCAAATTTAATATCCGCTTTTTTAAAATCCTTGGGAGGGATATTCCATTCCCCGCCGATGTACCTGCCGGGTTTATTGACCTGCGATAAGATATCATTCAACATATATTACAAACTGTTAACGTAGAGCGTATAGCGGATAGAAAAACTATACCTTTCCTGCTATGCAGAATCCCGCCGGGAAACTCGGAGCGGGAAAACGCTAGCCGCTAAACGCTAAAATACTGCCCTTGTCCGGTCTATATTCGCAAGTATCCCCAATGCGATGAAAGTTATTAAAACCGAGGAACCGCCGTAGCTCATTAAAGGCAGGGGTATCCCCACAACAGGGGCCAGGCCCATATTCATGGCCATATTGATAAAAACCTGCGCGCAAAGCATCATCGAGATCCCGTAGGCTAATAGTTTCCCGAAATCGTCGCTGGTCCTCGCTGCTATTTTTATTCCCTGCCGGATTAAAAGGTAATATAAAAGCACAAGGAGTATAGCGCCCAGAAGCCCATGCTCTTCGATAAAAGTAGCGGCTATAAAGTCAGTGTGAGATTCGGGCAAGAAGTGCAGCTGGTTCTGCGGCCCGGAGAGCCAGCCCTTGCCCCAGAAACCGGATGAACCTATGGAAATCTTGGACTGGATAATGGTATAACCTGCTCCCAGGGGGTCAATATTCGGGTTTAAAAATACCAGGAGCCTGTCTTTCTGGTAATCCCGCAAAAAATTCCATAGTAACGGCATGGCAACAAGTATTGCCGATAAAAATATAATGATATACCTCAATTTCACGTTGCTTAAATAAAGCATGACAAAAAATATGAACAGTATGAGCATGCCGCTGCCTAAATCCGGCTGCTGGATTATTAACCCCATAGGAATTCCGGCGAATATGAATGGCAGCACAAGCCCCCGGAATATGTCTAATCTTTCCGCCCTCAGCGAAACGTCGTCTGCCGACTTGTTGCTGAAATATTTTGCCAGTAATATCACGACGGTTAACTTCGCCAGCTCCGAAGGCTGAAAATTAAACCCTCCAACCTTAAGCCAGCGCTGCGCGCCCATAGAGACATCGCCAAATAGATGGACCAGGCCCAGCAGAAACAATGTTATGCCGTATAAAAAATATGTCAGATCAATTAACCTGCGGTAATTGAAATTATATACTACAAAGGAAAAAACTGCCCCTAACAAAACCCAGACCATCTGGCGCTTATAAATGGCCTGCCAGACCCTTCCTTCTTGCTGATAAGTATTACTGTAGATAGAGAGGATACCTAATATACAGATGAAAACGGCGATTGCCGATATTCTTAAGAACGGGCTTCTCACAATAATCCCTCCCTGACCATATTTTCTATTATCTCTTTTGCCACAATGCACGCCTCTTTTCCCGGGCCACCGTGCTCCAGCAATACGCATATGGCAAACTTAGGGTCCTTATACGGGAAAAAACCCGCAAACCAGGCATGCGGCTGGCCTTTTGCTGCCTGGGCAGTGCCAGTCTTTCCCGCCACCGGAACCGTAAGTTGCGAAAGCACATTGCCGGTCCCTGCTTCATCATTAACCACAGCCCTCAACCCCTGCCTTATATATTCAATAGTGCTTCGTTTCAAGGCCAAGTCCGCGATTCTCGCATGATAACCCGAAATATCCTTGTTATCTATGGATTTGACAATATAGGGAGTGACTAATTTCCCCCTGTTGGCAAATACAGCCATCACCCGCGCCATCTGCAAAGGCGTGACCAGAACATCACCCTGGCCGATAGAAAGGTTTAATGTATCCCCGTCAAACCAATTCCTGAACCTGTGAATCTTTTTCCATAAAGGGTGGGGGACTAGCCCTCCGACTTCATAAGGCAGGTCCACGGAAGCAGGCTTTGACAAGCCGAATCTGGCGGCATATTCGTGCAAGCCTTGAGGCCCCGTAAGAAGCCCGGTGCGGTAAAAAAATACGTTGCAGGAATACGCCATCGCTCCGATTAAATTCTGGCTATCATGCATACCCCAGCAGGCGAATACGGCGTTTCCCAGGCGCATGTTGCCCGGACAGTAAAATGTCGTATTAACTCCGATTTTACCCGTCTCCAGAGCAGCAGACGCCACAATTACCTTAAACAGCGAACCCGCAGGATAACTTCCGCCTATTGCCCGGTTTAATAACGGCCCGCCGGGATTATTAAAAAGCCCGCGCACAAGCGAGTTGTACCTAAGGACAAAGACAGAGGGATTAAAGTTCGGGAGGCTTGCCATGGCTATAATTTCTCCGCTACGGGGATCCATAAGCACAATAGCCCCTTTCCAGCCGGCAAGGGCATTTTCGACTATTTTCTGGATTCTTAAATCCAGGGTAAGCTGTATGTCTTTTCCACTCTGCGCAGGCCTTAACCCCAGGACGCGTTTGAGGTTGCCGCGGCTGTCCACTTCAACCGACAGGCCACCGTCTTCCTGGCGAAGGTAATAATCGTATTTTTCTTCGACGCCGCCATAACCCATTATATCCTTCGTCTTATACCCGTAATCTTCCAATTTTGTAAGGCGCCAGCGGTCAATCTCACCCAGGTATCCTATTACATGAGACGCAAGCCTTCCGTAAGGATAATGCCGCAGGGGATGCGGCTGTATGAGAATACCCGGGAAATCAAATTTCAGCTCTTCAAGCAAAATTGCCTTTTTTATGTCTATATTCCGGCTAACCGCAACCGGCATATTCTGCGAGAGAAAGCCGCTTTTGAATTTGAGCCTCAACTCCCTGGAGTCAACGTTTAGAATCTGCGCAATTGCCCCAAGCGTCTTGTCCAGCCGGGATTTATCCTGCGGTAGAACCATAACATCATACGACATAGTATTATCTACGATTACATTGCCGGTGCGGTCAAGGATTCTGCCGCGACCGCCTGGCTGGGACAGGAGGCGGATGGAATTCTTAGCGCTTAATTCTTTATATTTTTTGCCTTCTATAAGGATAAGTTTAAAAAAACTCAGGATCAAGAGCAAAAAGGCAAAAATTACTACGAAGCCTGCGGTTTTCGTCCTCATTTTAAATGATAAATTTTAAGGGCTTGATGAACCTGAAAATTAAATATGTGGCCAGCGCCGTATAGAGGGATTCAAGGAATATAACGCGCAAAAATATTCCCCACGAAAGAAAACTCCCCAGAAACATGAATATCATCCTTGCCGCCACATCGTTGAAGATTACGGTAAGGAATACGAAAACCGGATGAAGATAATCATCGCTTAAAGATACTTCCTTAGACAACTTTCTGATTAGAAAACACCAGGTGGGGAATAAGGCAGTGTTTATGCCTATGGCGTTTGCACCCAGGACATCTTTTAGAATCCCGCCGAATACAGCTGCGCCCAGTGCCGTCCGGAATTCAAGATAGATGCCTGCTACAACTACAGAGATTAAAATAAGGTCGGGTTTTACATTAAATACCCTAAAAAAATCCGGGAACCCCGCCTCTAACAAGCCGAGGGCAAGAGTAGTTAATAAAAAATGCCATTTTTTCATGGGATTATTACCAATACCTCCTCTAAGGCCGCAAGGTTTACCGCAGGTTTTATTACGGCGTAGCGCAGCGAGCTGGATAATTCTTCGCCGGTTTCAGCAACAGTGCCGATTAAGAGGCCCTTAGGATAGTTCGGCGTCAAACCGGAAGTTATAACCTGGTCACCCAGATTAATGTCGCATTCTTTGGGCAGGTATTTCATTATTAACGACCCGCCCAAACTTCCCACCACCAGGCCCTCCTGGCGGCTGCGCCGCACCATGGCAGAAACGCTTAAATTCGGGTCGGTAATAAGCAAAATTTTACTTGTGGAATCGCTTGCCTCGGCTACCCTCCCCACGAGGCCCAGGAAGGTAACACTGACAAATCCTTTTTTTATCCCGCTTTTTTTTCCTTTATCTATAATAATGGCCGAGGACCAGTTTGAAGGGTCGCGGCCGATAACCCTTGCGGCAATGACTTTATACGGGGCATTTTGCTTGAAAGTAAGAAGGTTTTTCAGGCGGGCATTCTCCAGAAAAACTTCATCTGCCTCCGAAAGTTTATTCTTCAATAAGTCAATTTCGTTTTTCAACCTTGCATTCTGGATAAAATTCCTATGGTAGAAAACAAGCCCCTTTATTTCGGTCTGAACTGCTTTCAGCACAATTAGGGGGTAGCCCAGGAGGTCCGATAGGGGGTTTTTAAAGACGGGCAATAAAACAAAAAGCAGGGCAATGACGGCAAGGAAAATTCCGAAGGAGATTAGGGTTCTATTTGTAAACTTAAACACATTTTACCGTAAGCGCTTCAAGAGTGCATCTCGGATTTTACGGGGACAGTCACCTTCTTCAGGTAATGTATTTCGTTTAAGACTTTGCCTGTCCCGCAAGCCACGGCAATCAGAGGGTCCTCGGCGATATGCACGGGCAGGCCTGTTTCTTCGGAAACCAACTTATCTATACTTCTCAATAATGAGCCGCCGCCTGCCATAACAATGCCATGCTCAATCAAATCCGCGGCTAATTCCGGGGGCGTCCTCTCCAGGGATATTTTAGTTACCTCCAAGATAGCCCGCAGGGGCTCCTGCAAGGCCTCCCTGACCTCTTCGGAAGTTATAGTCACCGCTTTAGGCAGCCCTGAAACCAGGTCGCGGCCTTTTACCTCTAAACTAACCTCCTCTTCCAGAGGATAGGCTGAACCGATTTTTATCTTTATATCTTCGGCTGTGCGTTCGCCTATCATCAGGTTGTAGGTCTTCTTCAGATATTCGATAATCGCTTCGTCCATTTCGTCGCCGCCGATGCGTATAGATTTGGAAAAAACAGTGCCGGCAAGCGAAATTACCGCAATCTCGGTTGTCCCGCCGCCGATATCAATTACCATGTTCCCCACGGGTTCTTGTATAGGCAGGCCCACACCTATTGCCGCGGCAATAGGCTCTTCGATTAAAAATACCTCTCTTGCCCCGGCGCGTTCCGCCGAATCCTTAACTGCCCGTTTTTCGACTTCGGTAATCCCAGAAGGTATGGCTATAAGAATCCGGGGCCGCACTAAAACCCGGCGGTGGTGCACCTTCTTTATAAAATACCTTAACATTGCCTCGGTTATTTCAAAATCCGCGATAACCCCGTCTTTCATCGGCCTGATGGCAATGATATTTCCCGGAGTGCGGCCAAGCATGCGTTTCGCCTCTTCACCGACTGCCAAAACATGGGAAGTACCCCTTTCAATAGCAACTACCGAAGGCTCGCGCAAAACAACGCCTTCACCCTTCACATAAACCAGGGTTGTAGCTGTGCCCAAATCAATGCCCATATCGTTTGAAAATAAACCCAGGAGATAATTTACTGATTTTTTCAGTATATCCTTGATTTTTGGCATATCAGTCTCCCTATTAAACTAATAAACGAATTCTATCAGAGTTTAAACACCCTGTCAAATAAAAATTTGAACGCAAAAACACAAACCTCCATTGTTTTAGCAGTGGATAAGTTTCGAAATGATGCGCACAAAATCCGGAAAAGACTTATTTATGCATTTGATATCATCTACTACAGTTTCACCCTTGGCTTTGAGCCCGGCAACTATCATACTCATCGCTGTGCGGTGGTCAGCGAAACTTTTCGCCCGGATGCCTTTAAACTCCTTTACTCCTTCCACGGTAATATTTTCTGAACCTGAGGCCGCGGAAACCGTTACCTTAACGCCCATTCTTTTCAGATTGTCGGACATTGATTTTATACGGTCGGCCTCCTTTACACGCAATTCTCCCGCCCCTTCGAAAATAGTTTTGCCGCGCGCATTGCAGGCAGCTACCATTAAAATGGGTAGCTCATCTATCAAGGAGGGGATTTCTTCCTTTTTGACCTTTGTGCCTTTTAACCGGCTGCTTTTTACTATTAAATCCCCCATCGGCTCAAATTTTGACACTTGCGACTTAAGACTTGACACCTTTATATCCGCCCCCATCCTCTGCAAAACCTTGATTATGCCGGTGCGTGAAGGATTTAAACTGACGTTTCTTATTAAAATCCTTGAGCCGGGTATTATCGTGCCCAGGACAATAAAAAAACTTGCCGAAGATATATCTCCGGGGATATATAGCCTTTCGGGGCTGGATAAATCCCTGCCGCCACTCATAACTATTCCATCCTGCCTGATTTTTATGTTTGCCTTAAACAATCTTAACGCCCGCTCGGTGTGGTCGCGGGTCTTAACCGACTCTATAATCTTAGTCTTGCCGTCAGCATAAAGTCCGGCTAATAAAAGCGCGGACTTTACCTGGGCAGAGGCAACCGGCATTCTATAAGTAATGCCTTTAAGATTACCTCCCTTAATTATTATTGGCGGGTATTCCTCTATTTTTGTTTTTGATTTTTTCTGCCTGCCGGCAGGGAGGGATTTTTTGATTTTTGATTTTATAGCCGCGCCCATCATCCTTAAAGGACTTGTAACGCGCAGCATCGGCCGTTGAGAAAGCGAAGCGCCGGCGTTTAACCTTGTTTGAAAATTCTGGCCGGCCAAAATCCCCAGGATAAGCCTTAAAGTTGTGCCGGAATCACCCACAAAAATAGGCCCTTCCGGCTTACTTAAACCATGGAGCCCTTTTCCGAATATGGTAATAACGGAGGCACTACTGTGACCTTTTAAACTACCGTTTATTTTTATACCCAGTTTTTTAAAACTACTCAACGTAACAAGACAATCTTTATTAAGTGGGAAATTTTCTATGATGGTTTTACCGCGGGATATTGCGCTTAAGATGAGGTAGCGGTGGGCAATAGATTTATCGCCGGGGAGAGAAACCCCCCCGATTATACCGCCTTGCGCCTGGGTGACTGAAAAAGAACTCATTTAACCTTGCGCACAACTTTATCATCCTCAGCAATTTTGGATTTTATATCCATGGATAGGAAATCCGCTGCCGACATGGCGTCATGGACTTTCATTACCTTTATATCGCCGATATCTTTGTTGTTGTGGTAAACCGAGAATATGTCATCAATGGCCACGCCTTCTTTATTCCCTAAGTTTATTACGGCAAAATTATAATCCCTGTTTACAACTAAAACCTTACCCTCTAACGCCGGTGCAGAGGCAGGCTTAGCGGTTACGGCAACGGTCGCCGGCTGGGCAGACGTTGCGGGTGACGGCTTGGTTTCCTGCTTTTTACTTAGAGGCTTAGCCGGTTTAGACTCTTTCGCTGGCCTAACCGCCTTTTTTTCGGGAGCCGGCTTAGTTTCTTCCGCAGCCGGCTTGGATTCGGGGGCAACAACAATTTTACCCAATTCCACTTTTTCTACTTGCGCCTCCAAATCTTTTATCTTATTTTCCAATGCCGTCTTTTTTGAATCAAGGTCTTTTAATTTATCCTGAAGCAGTCTTACGTCGTCCTGGGACCTGCCCAGTTTCTTTTCTAAATCCGTGCGTAAACTTTTCTGAAACTCCAGGTCCTGCTTTAAACTATCATTTTGCGCCTCTCTCTGCTGTTTCGCCGCCTTTTCCTGTTCGAAATCAAAGGTTAATTTATCAATTTGCGCTTTGGCCTCCTGCAGTTTCTTTTCCAGCCCTAAAATCATATTTTTTGATTCAGCGAGCTTATTTACGGTTAATTTCTGCTCTATTTTGAGGTTTTCCAATTCCTGCTGAAGGGCTATGTTCTTGACCTTTTCATTATGTAGTAGATAAAAACCGGTACCTGCCAATGCCGATAAAGTTAAGATTATAATAATTGACAGAACTAGTTTTCCCTTGTCGCCGCCTGGCCCGCCCATATCTTACCTCCTCCAATATAACAAGTTATACGGTTTCACGTTTATTTAATTTTAATATAACATTACCGCAGTAAAAATCAAGACTTATTTTTTCGAATGTAAAAGCAATATAGAAATTTCATATTTTTATTTTTAGCAATACAGACGGGGTCAGACCCCAGTTTTTTTGGGTGGTTTGACCCCGGTTTCAAACAGAGGCTTTTTTATGAACTCCGTAAATTCTTTGGGTATCCCGCAGGAAAATTCCATTAATTTTCCTGTTGACGGATGCGTAAAAGCCAGTAGCCGGGCATGCAAGGCAAGGCGCACGAATTCATCATTCCTGCCGTACTTACTATCCCCTAAAATCGGATGTCCAACATATGCAAGATGCGCCCTTAACTGATGAGTCCTGCCTGTAAACGGCTCTAATTCCAGGTAGCTGAAATTCTGCGCGCGTCTTAAAGTCCGGTAGCGGGTCCTGGCGTATTTTACGCCTTTGCCAAAACCCACGGACATCGCCTCTCTCTTCCTGGGGTGCCTGCCGATGGGCATTTCAATTATGTTCTCGTCAAATTCCATCCTGCCTTTAACTAAAGCAATGTATTTGCGTTTTATGGTATGGGCAGCGAATTGTGCCGCTAAGGCATGGTGTGCGGGATTATTTTTTGCAATAACCAAAAGCCCGGAGGTGTCTTTATCAAGCCTGTGCACAATCCCCGGCCTCTGGGGATTGACATCCGAGAGGTTTTTAAAACGGTGCAGCAGGGCATTTACCAATGTGTGCCGAAAATTTCCCGGCGCAGGGTGGACAACCATGTCGCAAGGCTTATTGATAACCGCTAGGTCCTCATCTTCATAAATAACGTCCAGTTTTATATCTTCGGGCTGGGCGCTTGCGGCGGGCTTTTCTGTGAGGGAAAATTTTATTCCATCCCCTGTTTTTACTTTCTGATGCGGCTTAAGCGCCTTTAGGCCGTTTATGTTTACATTTCCCGCAATAACTGCTGCCTGTATGGACGTGCGGGAAAGGCCCAGTTTTTTATTTTTGGCAAAATCTATCAGGAATAAATCCAGACGCTTCCCGGAGTCCTCCGGCTGAACAGTTAACGCGTATTCCTGCATATTATCGAATACCCCAACAATACCGCCCCGATAGTTATGGCGCTGTCCGCGAGATTAAATACCGGCCAGATATGGAAATCAATAAAATCAATAACATAACCCAGGGACAGCCTGTCTACAAGGTTTCCCGCTGCGCCTCCCAGGATAAGGCTTAATGATAGGCGGTAATGCCATTTTTTAGACTTATGGTTTTTGAGGCTAAAGTAAATAAAAAGTATTGCGCAAGCCGACGTAAATATAAATAAAGGGAACTGGCCCTTTAATATACCGAAAGCTGCGCCGCGGTTATAGACGAGCGTAAGGCTTAAAAAATTCCTGATTAGCGGCAGAGGTTGGTTCAATAATAAGTTTTTAACTGCGAGGTATTTGGCGAGTCGGTCCAGAAAGAAAACAAGTATTGTGATAATTGAGGCCATTAAAAAGAGGCGGCTTTATCTCTTTTCGTGTTTTTCCTGGCACTTAAGGCAAAGGCGCGCGTAAGGTATGGCCCTGAGCCTGGTCCTAGTGATGAGGTTTTCGCACCCCTCGCAGATACCGAATGTGCCTTCTTCTATTTTTTTCAGCGCATCGTCTAACTCATAGAAAAGTTTGCGCTCGTTGGAGGCCAGACCAAGCGAAAATTCCCTGTCATAAGTATCGGTTGCGACATCGGCCATATGATAGGTATAGCCGGATATATCCCCGGCAGCGTCTTTCTGGGATTTCTTGAGCGTATCTTCTGACAACTTGCCGATTTCTTCCTGTATCTTATCTTTTATTTTTATGACAAGTTTTTTGAATTCCAGTAATTCCTTTTTGTTAAACCTTTTTCCCAATTTGGTTTCCTCCCATGGCTTCTAAGCAGGTGCCGCAGATTAAAGGGTGCGCGCTGTTTTTCCCTACGGAACGAGAATAATTCCAGCAACGGCTGCATTTTTGGCCGCTTGCCTTTGAAACTTCTATTGCGATATCCGGATAATTTTTATCCGGCCCGGGCATTTCAACTTTAGAAACTTTGAAAATCTCTTCAAGGTCGCCGCTTAAGCTTTGTAAGAATGTATAACGAACTTTACTGTTTGTCAATAGTTTTATTTTTGCTTCAAAAGAACTGCCTATCAACCCTTTCGCGCGCTTCTCTTCCAGGGCCTTTGCGACAAGCGGATAAATATCAAATACCGACTCAAATCCTTCCGCGACGGCTTCTTTATCGGGGCCTGTGGCGATAACATATTCGCCCATTTGCGAAAAATCCAAAAGATGCACGCTTGCAACCGGCATATCAGACTTACGTTTAGGCATATTCTGCCATATCTCTTCGGCGGTAAATGTCAATATCGGCGCCATTGTCCTTACTAAAATATTTAATATCTTATAAATAGTAGTCTGTGCCGCGCGCCTTTCAAGGGAATCGGCCCCGTATGTATAAAGCCTGCCCTTAATCATATCCAGGTAAAGCGATGATAATTCTATATTGCAAAATTCATAAATTTTCTGATATGCCTTATAAAACTCAAAATTATCATATGCCGGGATAACCTGGCCGGATAAAAGATTATCGAGGATAACTAATATCCATTTATCTATTTTCTTCAGTTTATTATCATCTACCGTATTAATTTGCGGGTCAAAATCGTATAAATTGCTTAAGATAAAGCGCACGGTATTCCTGATTTTCCGGTAAGACTCCGATAGCCGGCTTAATATTTCTTTGGAAATCCTTATATCCTCATTGTAATTGCTCGAAGCAACCCAGAGTCGCAGGATATCCGCGCCGTATTCCTTAATTATGTCATGGGGCGAAACGACATTTCCTTGCGACTTGGACATCTTCCTGCCTTCTCCGTCAACCACGAAACCGTGGGTAAGCACGGTTTTAAACGGGGGACTGCCGTTATTTGCGACGGAAGGGATAATCGAAGACTGAAACCAGCCCCTGTGCTGGTCAGAACCCTCCAGGTACAAAGAGGACGGGAATTCCAATTCCTGCCTCTTCTTCAATACCGCCTCATGGCTTACCCCGGAATCAAACCAGACATCAAGGATATCAGTGCCTTTGGAAAAGGTTTTTCCCTTTTTGCAAAGAGGGCAGGATAAACCCTCTGGCAGAAAATCCTTAATATCCCTGGTAAACCAGCAGTCGGAGCCTTCCTGAGACGTAAAATGCGCGAAGGTTTCAATTACCCTCTGGTCAAAAAATTCTTCTTTGCACTCTGCGCAGATTAACGCCGGCAGAGGCACTCCCCAATATCTCTGCCGCGAGAGGCACCAATCAGGCCTTAATTCCATCATCGCCGAGATGCGTTCCTGCCCTGCGGCAGGTATCCACTCTACGTCTGTCCTGATCGCCTCAAGGATTTTTTTCCGTAAATTATCGTGGTCAATGAGCAAGAACCACTGCTTTGTCGCCCGGAAAATTATGGGTTGCTTGCAGCGCCAGCAATGGGGATAAGAATGGGAAACATCCGAAGCAAAAAACAGGGCATCCAGGGTATTCAGCTTCTCGACAATAAGCTTATTGGCATCATATACATTGAACCCAGCGAATTCCCCGGCGCAAGATTCGAATTTCCCCCGGGCGTCAACCGGCATAACTATTTCCAGGTTATATCTTAATCCGGTCTGATAATCCTCTACCCCGTGCCCGGGTGCGGTGTGCACCAGGCCGCTTCCTTCCTCCTGGGAAACATAGTCCGCCAGGACTATCCTGCCTTTACGCAGCCCGAAAGGATGGGCATAAACTAAACCTTCCAGTTCTTTGCCGTTTAATTCTTTAATTATTTCGTAATTTTTTATGCCGGCCGGCAATAAAACCTTTTCCAGAAGGACGCTGGCAATAATTAAATTACCCTTCTCTGTTTTTACATAGGCATACTTTAATTTCGGGTGTACTGCTACCGCGACATTAGCGATTAAAGTCCAGGGGGTTGTTGTCCAGATCAACAGGAACGCGTCTTTCAGAAAATCCTTGTCATCTTCAAGCTTGAATTTCACGTACGCCGAGGGTGAAACGCGTTCTTCATACTCTACTTCTGCCTCGGCAAGCGCGGTCTCGCATTTAAAGCACCAGTTAACCGGCTTTAACCCGCGCTTGATATAACCTTTCTTAAATAATTCATTAAACGAACGAAGAATGGCCTCTTCGTAATCGCGGGCAAGCGTTAAATAGGGATTCTCCCAATCGCCGAATACGCCCAGGCGCTTAAATTGCTCCCGCTGGTTGTTCACATATTTCATCGCGTAATCATAGGCCTTTTTGCGGAACGCTACCTGGGAAATCTGATACTTGGCTATCTTTAACTCTTTAAACAGCTGATGCTCTATGGGCAGGCCGTGGCAATCCCACCCAGGGACAAAGGGAGAATCAAACCCCTGCATGGTCTTATACTTAACTATAATGTCTTTCAGGGTTTTATTCAAGGCATGGCCTATGTGGATATCGCCGTTGGCATAAGGAGGCCCGTCATGGAGCACATATTTTGGCCTGCCCTTTGACTTATCGCGGATAAGCCGGTAAATGCCATTTTTCTCCCACTCTTTTAATAAGAGCGGCTCCCTCTTCGGTAAATCCGCTTTCATTGGGAAATTTGTTTTAGGTAAATTTAACGTGGATTTGTAATCGGTGTTATTTGACATACTTTGCGATAATGATACCCAGGTCCTTTTTTACTTTCGCAGGGATTAATTTCTTATCCGTTAGGATTGCGTGCGTTAGCGCATCTTTGCAGGGGCAATTTCTCTCGGCGGGGATATTTTTCAATACGGCGTTTACTATCCTTTTGGCGTTCTCGATATTTTTCAATAAATTCGCAATGACCATATCCAGGGTTACCGATTCATGCTGCGGGTGCCAGCAGTCATAATCCGTTACGGCAGCAAGCGTGGAATAGCAGATTTCCGCCTCTCTGGCTAATTTTGCTTCGGGCATATTGGTCATGCCGATAATATCCATGCCCCAGCTGCGGTAAAGATTAGACTCGGCCAGGGTGGAAAAAGCCGGGCCTTCCATATTGACATAAGTACCGCCTTTATGCATAGCCAGGCCGAGCTCTCTTCCGGATTCATATACGCACCCGCTTAATTCCGGACATACAGGATGCGCAAAAACGATATGGGCAGCTATACCCTTATCAAAAAAGGTCATATTCCTGGCGTGGTTAGTCCGGTCAACAAACTGGTCAACCACAACAAAGTCTAAAGGCTTTAAATGCTCTTTCAGGCTGCCGCAAGCAGTAACTGAAACTATCCTTTCTACTCCCAGCTTCTTCATTCCGTAAATGTTAGCCCGGTAATTTATCTCACTGGGGGATATGCGGTGCCCCCTGCCATGCCGGGGGAGAAAGACTAATTCTCTCCCGTTTAATTTCCCGATGATAAATTTATCCGAAGGCTTTCCGAACGGCGTATTTACGCTTGTTTCCTTTACGCCTTTTATACCTTCGATTTTATATAAGCCGCTGCCGCCGATAATTCCTATACGACCCATCCTTACTCCTTATGCCAATTTGTGTAATGTTAATTGCGTAACGTGTCATACGGGTTTAATGTTTTATTGTGTAACGCAAAAAATATTTTTATTTTGCTTTTCCTTCCACATTGATACATTACACCCAGCTTAGACATTGCACTTTACACACTACACGCTCATCTCCTTTTTGACAATTCCTCTGCCCTGGCTAACGCAGCCATGACCGCTTCATCCAAAGAACCTCCGCGATGCAATACCTCTAAGGCGGCTTCGGTAGTCCCACCCTTGGAAGCGACCTGTTTCTCCAGTTCTGCGGGGGGAATCCCTGATTGTTCCAGGAATGCAATACTGCCGGAAGAAGTAACTTCTGCCAGGACCCTGGCTTGCTGCGGAGAAAATCCCACTTTTTCCGCAGATGCTCGAAGAGCGGGGATAAATTCATTCTCCGCGAATTCTTTTATTTCATCCCTGTTTTTACCTTCTATCAAATCGTAAAAATATCCCGGCCCGCTTCCCGATATAACCGTTGCCGCGTCCATCATCTCTTCATCCAAAACTAAAGTGGCCCCTAGATAGCGGAAAATCTCTTCCACAAAATCCAAATCTTCAGGCGGAGTAAATTTTCCTCTGCATAAACAGGTCATGCCTTTGCCGATCCTGGCCGGCATATTCGGCATTGCCCTGATTACTGCAATCTCGCCCAGATATTTCTCTATAAAACCTGTAGTTATCCCTGCGGCAATGGAAATAATAAGCTTATTCTTAATATAATAATTTTTTATTTCATCCAGGAGGGCGGCGAAATCCTGCGGCTTGACTGCCAGGATTACCGCGTCAACCTCATTTAGCATGTCCACGATATTCTTGGAAACAACTACCCCGGCAGTATTTTCGGTTTTTTCCCTATCTTTATCATAGACATAAACCTGGCGCCTTGCCTTAATCCCTTCGGAAATAGCAAACCCCATGTTGCCAAAACCGATTATGCCGATTTTTCTGAACATGATTTACCTCGGAAATGGTAATTTTTTCCACTAAATTTAATATATTATACATGATAAAATCGGCGGGTCAATTAAAAGTATTCCTGGTATATCTCTTTTATTTTATTTATTACCCTCATGGCAGGGTTTTGGCGGGAAAAAGGGATAACAGGCTGGCCTTTAGGCTGGCGGTCGCTGCTGGATAAGGCGCGGCGAATTATACCCATGGCCGTGATATAAGTCAAATACTTTTGGCCCGCCAAAAGTCCGTTTTTAGCGGCTAAGGCTACCATATCGCTGTCCAGGATACGGCCGAATTTCATGCGCACCCGGAGGTCTTTTTCAAGCATCTCCAGGAACCCTTCCAATAATAAGCCCCTGCCGCAGGCTACGAAATTATTTATCTCGGCAGGACTAACGATTTTTTCGATAGATTTGCGCAAGGCCGATGATAATACTTCTGCCCGCAAAGTCAATATCTCGCAGACAGCCCTTTCTTTTATGGGATTGTAAAAATTCTCTTTTTTCACCAGGATCTCTTTCTCTTCCGGAATCTTTCCGGCTTCGCCTATTATGCCGTAAGATTTCTTTATATCTTCGGCTAATAGAAAGGGTATCTTTAGCGCATCTGCCAGGTCCTTTGTGAAATCGTCCCCCCCGAAGGGAAGGATTTGTATATCCTTAAGAAGCCCGTCGCTAAACACTATCAGCTCCGTAACGTCGCTGCCCATATCGCAAAGTATGTTTACGCCGTTTTTCGATTCTTTTGCGAAATCAAATACAACGCTGCTTGTAGCCAGCCCTGAAAAGAGGGCTTCTTTTATTTCGTACCCGGCCTGGCTTATTATATGCTCCAGGTTCCGGACGGCCGCAAGCTTGCCGCAGATAAGGTACAAATCCACCCCCAGCCTGCGGCTATATAGTCCTAAAGGGTTTGCGATTTCCACTCTGGAATCTAACGTGTAGCCGAAAGGCATGTGATGGATTATTTCCTCGTCTATTTCAGGGCCGAGCATTACCGCCTGCTCATTCACCTTCTGGATATCGGAAAGCGTGATTATCTTATTCCCCCGCTCGGTAAGCGGGATAACCGCCCTGCTATGCTTAGCTACGATGTCGTGGCTGGGGATATTAACATACACAAATTTGATATTTATTCCGGACTTTTCTTTCAGTCCTTTTAAAACTTTCCCCACGGAACCGGCCAAGTCAACGGAATCTATAATTGAGCCTTTCTTTATGCCTTTTGAAGGGAGGCTTTCAAAAAATATATTTAGAATACGCCTCTTCCTGATTTCAGCTACACAGGCAGCAATCTTGCTTGAGCTTATATCTAAAGCGCAAATATAATTATTTAGCATCCCATAATTTTATTACCGGTTCCTTAAACCTGAGGTCAATATATTTTATGCTATCCACCCTGTTTCCCACCTGTTTAAAAAGCCCGGCCAGGATGTTCATTTTCTCTTTTATGTTATCCTGGCCTATTTTTATTTCCAAATCCGGAATCCCGGCTTTATCCCCCTGGCAATTTACAAAAAAAGAGGCGCTGGCCATACTGGCCACATCAATACGCCTTACCTTGTAATTATTTAACCCGGGATTTGAATTTTTTTCTTTTATTATAGCCAGAGCAAGGGATAACTCCGGGATATTATACTTTCTGCCGGCCTTCACGCCGAAGATTCTTTTTTCCAACCCCAGGATTAACGGCAAATCAGGCACAGGCTGGCCATCCGGCAGGTCAAATAACGAAGACTCCTCATCAACATAGACATGGCGGTATAGCTTTACGCAGGCAATGGCTTTGCGCCTGGCAAAATCCAGGAATAATTTATCAGGTAATATCCTGATGAGTCGCACATTTTTAAACTCCGGATATAACTCCGATATGCGCCTTGATTCTTTTTTTAAGTCGATAGCAAAGATATTGCTTCCCTTAAGATATAAAAAATCCCCGGGCGGGCTTTGCGCCTGGACAATTATATCTTTTATTTTGAAATAATCCAGCTTTCTTAAAATTTTAGTGAGGTGTAGCCAGAGGAGAAAAAAGATAAATAAAACCAGCACCTTAATTACTGCTGATGCCGGAGGAAATAAACGGCCCATTTTCAGGAGATTATTGCTTAGATTGCGCTTTTTCATAGGCTAATTCGATTAATTTAAGGCAGAGGCTTGCGAACTCTATCCCGGCAGCCCTGGCTGCTTTAGGCAAAAGGCTGGTTGCCGTAAGGCCGGGGATAGTGTTTACTTCCAGGATAAACGGCATATTCTCTTTATTCAAGATTATGTCAACCCGGGATGAACCATGGCAGCCTAAAAGCCTGTGCGCGGATAAACCTGCCTCCTGCACTTTTGCGGCAATACTGGGTTTTAATTCCGCCGGTACGGCGTAATCGGTCATCCCTGAAAGGTATTTGGCCTCGTAATCAAAAAATCTTTTCTTCGGTATTATCTCTACGACCGGTAACGGCTTACCATCCAGTATGCCCACCGTAACTTCCCTGCCTTCAATATAATCCTCAATAATTATCCTCTCGTCAAAGCCGAATGCCAGGTCCATAGCCTTATCTAAATCTTCCCGCCTATCGATTATTGACAGCCCGATGCTAGAGCCGTTTGTTACAGGCTTTACTACCAAAGGAAATTTAAAGCGTTTATTCTGTTTGCGCCATTTAATATTATAGGAAGACCTGTCAACTACGTTATAAGCCGGGACATTCAGGCCGTTCTCTTTAAAGATAACGCGCGAGGCGACTTTATCCATCGCCAGCTTGCTTGCGGAAGCGCCTGAACCAGTATACGGCATATTCAGCCCGTCAAGCAACTTTTGTATCTGGCCGTCTTCGCCAAAACGCCCGTGCAAAGCCAGAAACGCACAATCTATATTGTAGGATTTTATCAGGCGGATATTCTCCTCGCTATCGCTTGTTTTTATATCAATACAAACGGCATCAATACCGCCTGCTTTTAGGCTCTCATATACTGTCTTGCCAGACTTGAGGGAAATTTCTCTCTCGCTGGAAGGACCACCCATTAAAACGCCAATTTTGCCAAATTTATTTTTTAACGCCATATCTTTATTTCCGGTTCCAGATTTATATTAAATCTTCTCTTAATCTTCCTTTTTATAAGGCTCATCAATTTTAAGACATCCGCGGCTTTTGCCCCGCCGGAATTCAATATAAAGTTTGCGTGTATTTCCGAAACAGACGCCCCGCCTATCCTTCTGCCTTTTAAGCCGCATAAATCTATGAGTTTTCCGGCAGATTGAGCCGGAGGGTTTTTAAATACGCACCCTGCGGAGGGGTGCGATAGGTCCTGCGCAGCCTTACGGTGGTCAAGATACCCCTTCATCATATTCAGGACTTCCCTTTTATCTTTTTTTGCCAGTTTAAGGCGGCTGCCGAGGACAATATATTTTGATAAATCCGATTTCCGATAGCCAAAATTTAGGTATTTTTTCAAAAGAACCTTTATCGTACCATTATAATCCATTACCGTAACGTTTTCTACAAGGGAGGCGATAGATTTGTCATTTGTGCCGGCATTCATTATCAGCCCCCCGCCCAATGTCCCGGGTATCCCCGACAAAAACTCCAGGCCCGATAAGCCGCGGGCGCAAGCGAGGGCGATAAGTCTGGCTAAAGAATTCCCTGCTCCGGATTCAAGAAAAAATGCCTGCGTTGGCCGTTTATCGCGGGATTTCGTTAGATTAACAGGCAAAAAATTAATCCTCTTGAAATAAGGCGAGCTTAACTTCAGAACCACGCCCCTAAAACCTTTGTCGCTTGCCAAAATATTGCTGCCGCTGCCTATGACCTTAAATGGCATGCGCAGTTTCTTTCTTAAGGTAAGGAAT
Source organism: Planctomycetales bacterium (assembly GCA_005239725.1). GTDB lineage: Bacteria > Omnitrophota > Gorgyraeia > Gygaellales > Profunditerraquicolaceae > SBBM01. The sequence continues at coordinate 21,990 of SBBM01000034.1, forward strand.
GTTTTTAAATCGTCCGCATCGCGCGGCTCAATCAGAAACTTGGCCGACCCGCCTATTCTAAACGTAGTGTATTTTTTAAGCAGCGCGTTTTGCTTAACCCTGCCCTCTAATTCTTGCTGCCAATTCATCGCTCACCTTGACAATATCCCCTGCGCCCAGGACAATTATCAAATCCCCCGGCTGTTTAATCGTAAAAAGATATTCCGTAATCTGGGCGCGGGGTAAAAATTCAACCTGCTTATCCGGGGCGTATTCCTTTATTTTATCCGCTATCCCTTTGCCGGTAACCCCTTCTATCGGCTCTTCGCTGGCCGCGTATATATCCGTGATAATTGCAATGTCTGCCGAATCAAAGCTCCTGGCGAATTCTTCCAGGAGCAATTTTGTCCGCGTATAGCGGTGCGGCTGGAACACGGCAATGACCCGCCGGGCATTCAGGTATTTCAGTGCAAAAAGCGTTGCCTTAATCTCCGTGGGGTGGTGGGCATAGTCATCAAGGACCATATAGTCAAAATCGCTGAATTTAACGTCCATCCTCCTTTTTGCCCCCTGGTATCCGAGGATGGCCTTCTTGATTATGGTGAGGTTTACCCCCAATTCCATCCCCAGGGCAATTACTGCCATGGCGTTGGAAATATTGTGTAA
>SBBM01000022.1 GCA_005239725.1 Planctomycetales bacterium
ATGCTCATGCAGGATTCCGGCCACGCCCCCTGGCGTGGCCTTCATTAGCAGGGATAATGCTTACACCCAACCGCTAGTCGCGGTGAGAAATCCCTGCGCCCATTTAAAGAGCCAATACACGGCACAGGGCCCGCCCCTTTTAAGATTGCCTTAAACATATCTCTTCCCGAATCTTGGCCACAAAAGCAGCTAATGGACAAACACCCTGGTCGCCCTGCCCATAGCGACGAACAGCGACCGTGCCTTCCTTAGCCTCGTTATCGCCAACAATCAATAGATACGGGATCTTTTTGATGGTACCTTCTCGGATGCGTTTGCCCAGACTCTCATTTCTTTGATCAATTATAACCCTTACTCCTCCTTTTTGTAAATCATCTTTTACAAACAAGGCGTATGCATGATGCTGAGCCGCAATGGGGACAATCAGCGCTTGGATCGGCGCCAACCATACAGGAAACGCCCCGCCATAATGTTCAACCAACATCCCTATAAAACGCTCGATACTTCCTAAAATTGCACGGTGGATCATGATGGGCTGCTCTTCCTTGCCCTGACTATTGACATAACTTAGGCCGAATCGTTGCGGGAGAGAAAAATCGCATTGGATGGTCGCACACTGCCATTGCCGACCTAAGGCATCTTTTAACTTAACATCAATCTTAGGGCCATAAAAAGCGCCATCGCCTTCATTGATGGCGTAAGGCAACTGCGTATTCTTTAAAGACGATTCTAACGCCTGGGTTGCTGTCTCCCATTGCGGCAGGCTTCCCATATAATCATCAGGCCGGGTGCTTAACTCGAAATGTATATCACGACCGACTACAGGAAACCCGAAGTCCTTCATCACCTCCAAAGCAAACTTAATTACCTGGCAGACCTCAAATTCAATCTGGTCCTGACGGCAAAAGATATGCGCGTCATCTTGCGTAAATCCACGAACACGCAACAACCCATGCAGAACACCCACCTTTTCTCGCCGATAAACGCTCCCTAATTCAAAATAACGGATAGGAAGATTATTGTAAGAACGCAGCTTGGATTTATAAATTAAGATATGTCCAGGACAGTTCATAGGTTTCACGGCGAACTTTTCCTCATCCACATCGAAATAATACATATTTTCTTTATAGTGTTCGGCATGCCCGCTAATTTCCCAGAGCTTACCCTTAAGGATATGAGGAGTCATAACCATTTGGTAATCATGTTTAAGGTGTTGTTCGCGCAGATAATCTTCAATGGTCTTACGCAGCATCGCGCCGGAAGGATGATAAAAAACCAGCCCCGCCCCTGCGGTCTCATGATAAAAATCGAATAAATCAAGCTGGGGGCCGAGCTTGCGGTGGTCCCTTTGCCCCGCCTCCTTCAACATCTTTAAATAACTATCTAGCTCTTCCTGGGTAAAAAAAGCGGTCCCGTAAATTCTCTGCAGCATGGGTCTATGCTCATCGCCACGCCAATAACTTCCCGCCACGCTCAACAGCTTAAAGGCCTTGATCTGGCCGACGTTGTCTATGTGCGGCCCCTTACACAAGTCAAACCATTCCTCACCGGTCTTAAAAAAAGACACTTCTTGATCCGCCAGGCCCTCAATGAGCTCAATTTTGTATGGCTCGTTTTGCTTTCCAAAAAGAGCGATGGCCTCTTCGCGGGACATAAAATACTGAGAGAATTTAGACTTGCGCTCAATAATCTTACGCATCACCTTTTCAATCTTTACCAAGTCGTTTTCGGTAAATGGCTCCTTGCGGTCAAAATCATAATAAAATCCATTCTCAATAGCCGGACCTATAGTGACTTTGGTCTGTGGCCACAATTCTTGCACCGCCTGTGCCATCACATGAGAACAACTGTGCCGCAATTTGTCTAAATCTGTTTTATATGCCATAGTGTTAGCAAATTAATGGACCCGACAAGACTCGAACTTGTGGCCTTTTCCATGTCAAGGAAACGCTCTAACCAACTGAGCTACGGGTCCAAATGATGTGTCCGCCCCTGACCATGACTCAAACGAGAGCTCATCAGGGCCGCTAGACTCTTCACAATGGTCAATATAATGGGCAAGGAGGGAGTCGAACCCTCACAGCCTTACGGCCACAGGATTTTAAGTCCTGCGTGTATGCCATTCCACCACTTGCCCGAGGCGAATGGTGACCTATCCTACCCTGCGCCTTATTCAAAGTTTGAGGCGCGAGTCGGAATTGAACCGACGTATAGGAGTTTTGCAGACTCCTGCCTTACCACTTGGCTATCGCGCCGTAACCCTACTTCTTAAGACAGGCAGATCAACCCTATCCCAAGAATACTTTCGCTCAATCGGGATGGTCTCGCTAATCCTGCCCTACCAGGCCTACAACCATATCCACAATAGTGTCCACATCGGCGATGTGACCTTCGCCAGTTGTGCCGCAGGCCAACTTGCCCTTGAGGGGATTTATAAAATAAACTCCCAGTGCTTTTAATCGCGCGCAATTTTCCTGAACGATCCTGTGTTGATACATCTGCGTGTTCATGGCCGGGGCAATCACCACTTTCGCTTGGGTAGCTAGGGCAATGCAGGTCAACAAATTATCGGCGATACCATGCGCCAATTTACCAATGATGGCGGCCGTCGCGGGGGCAATTAAAAAAATATCCGCTTCTTGGGCGAGTGCGATATGCGGCATTTTCCAGGCGTCTGCTTCAAAGGTATCCCGATAAACTTCTTTGCAGGCGAGCGACGATAACGTTAAGGGTGAAATAAAATGCTCGGCGTCTTTGGTCATGGCAACCCAGACAGCAAACCCACGCTCTCCTAGGCGCCGCACAATATCGGCAGATTTATACGCGGCAATGCTTCCCGTGACACCCAGAATAACTTTTTTTGGCTTGGCCATAGCTTAATTCAACAGGGTCGCCTAATAGCGACTTTTTATTTTCTATGCACTATCAGCGACGTGCTTGGCCTCGATCTTTCCCTGCAAAATCTCTTCCAGGGCAATCGTCGTCACCTTGTCCGAAAGAATTTTTCTAAGTAAAGACGGTTTCCCATCCAAGAGTTCGGTTGCGCGCACCGCCGCCATGCGCACCAAACGATAAACGCTCCCCCCCGAACGCGGCAACAAGACTTCAATAGATCTAGCCTCCATTATTTCTGTCTCCTCATCTTTCTTGTCGATAAAATCCCGCCAGCGCGGGAATAGCCTTAAGTGATAACGAAAAAATATAACACAGGTCCCTGGTCTTGTCAAAAAAGCTACGGCGTGTCACGTGCCCCCATCTCCTTTAAAACGATCCCTGTCAAGCGGCCTACGGCCTTTTTCAGATCATCGTTAACAACCAGGTAATCGTAGTGCCTTGCCTCTTTTAATTCCAGATGCGCCCTTTGCAAACGATCCACCACAGCCGCATTGGCATCCGAACCGCGCTCCTCCAGGCGATCCTTCAGTATCTGGAGGGATGGGGCCTTAACAAAAATCCGCACCACCTGGGGGAATTGACGACAAACAGCCCTGGCCCCTTTTACGTCTATAGTCAATAATACGTGCCTTCCTGCCCGTAAAAAATCCTGGACCTGCTTTCGAAGGGTCCCGTAATAGCTACCGAAGATCTCTTCCGACTCTAAAAACTGGCCGGCGCGCTTCTTACGTAAGAATACGCCCCGCTGCACAAAAAAATAGTCACGACCATGGCGCTCGCCAGGCCGCTTGAGCCGCGTCGTTACCGAAATGGTCTTAGCAAGCCTCCCGCGAATTGCGCGGTTGGCCAACAACTTTTGATACAGCGTGGTTTTCCCTGATCCGGAAGGGCCGGAAAGGATAAATATTTTCCCCGACACAGGATCACGACCCTCACTCAATATTCTGCGCCTGCTCACGAATTTTTTCGATCTTGCTCTTTAACGCAACCATCGCCTGAATAACAATCTTATCCTGCAGCTTTGAGCCGATGGTGTTGGTCTCGCGCTGCATCTCTTGGGCAATGAAATCAATCTTTTTTCCAACAGGTGTCGTGCCGCGCAAAAGACCCTTGGCCTCACTAATATAATGCGTCAATCTGGATGTCTCTTCGCTGATGTCGCAACATTTTTGAAACGACTGAAACTCCTCTACGCTCAGCTCTTTTTGTCTTTCTTTAAGAATGGTCCTTGCCCGCGTTATGATCTGTCTTATGCGTCCATCCATACCCTTAAGCTTATCTGCCACATCCCTGGCCAGACTCCGGCCCTCGCGCCGACGCATATGATGCAGACCTTCCAAAGAACGCCGCAGGCACCTCTCTAATATCGGCCATGCCTGTTCGACCTCAAGAAAGGCCTCTTTTGTCTCGATAGCCCCTGGCAACTGAACGATATCCGATAGCTTGAGATCGTTCTCCAGGTGAAATTCTTTGGCCAAATCATGGCCGTGCTGCAGATATTTACGAATAATGTCTTTATTTACCACGACCTGTGTGGACCAGTGATGGATAATCTTAACAGAAACCGTCACCCGACCGCGTTCCACATATTTCTGGGTCAACTGCTGAATCCTATTTTCTACTGAACCGAACCCGGTAGGCAAATACAAGGCGATGTCAAAATAGCGATGATTGAGACTTTTGACTTCAACAACCAACTTGGTCTTGCCCAAGAGACACTGCGCGCTACCGAATCCGGTCATGCCCTGAATCATGCCCATATCTTCCTTTTATGCCCTCCCACCATGATATTCCTTGTTGGATAAAGCGGGACCATGATGTCCTCTGGGGAAAACCACAGCTTAATCTCCCGACACGCCTCCTGCGGCGTCGAAGAGACATGGACGACATTTTCAAAAAGGCCATCCGTTGTAATCCGACCATAGGCCCCGCGGATTGTGTGTGGGCCAGCTGCTTCGGGATTGGTCACCCCAGCCACTTGACGGCATTGGCGGATCGCGTTACGTCCGTAATAAACAATAGCGATTAATTGCTTGAGCTGATGATACTCACCGGCGAGATACGAGACAATCTGATTAAAAAAAGGCTTGTCCCGAAGATGTGCGTAATGCTCCTTGGCGAGCGCCCGAGAGGCCTGCGCGGTGCGCATGGCGACCAGCCGCAGACTCGTCTCTGCGAATTTCGACAAAACGCCTCCAACCAACCCCTTACTCATCCCATCAGGTTTAATGATGACAAGGGCGGGTTCGTTCATAATTTGATCTTGGCAATAATGCGGTCCAGGTCCTCGAGAGAATAATATTCAATAACGATCTTCCCTTTTTTCTTCCGGGCATGGATGGAGACCTTAGTCCCCAGGGCAATCTGCAGCTCGTCTTCGAGCACCGCAACCTCGTGGTCCCTAGACCTCACCGTCTTTGTCCGATGGGCAACCCTCTTTGGCCCTAAGCGCACCAGCTCCTCTAATTCGCGCACGGACAACCCCTTGTTCATGGCCACATCGAACAAACGCCTCTGCTCGCTGTATTGTTCAACGCTTAAAAGCGCACGGGCATGTCCAACAGAAAGTTTCCCACTATAGACGCCCTGTTTGATCTCTGCTGGTAATTTCAACAAGCGCAAAAGGTTTGTCACCGTAGTGCGGTCTTTCCCGACAGATTCCGCCACCATATCCTGAGTATAACGAAATTCCTCAATGAGCTTCTTGTAGGCCTCGGCCTCTTCGATAGGGTTCAATTCTTCCCGCTGGATATTTTCCACCAACGCCAAAACCAGCGCCTCCTGGTCTGTTATCTCCCGAACAATGGTAGGAATTTCTTGAATATTGAGACTGCGTGCGGCCTTAAGTCGACGTTCGCCAGCGACCACCTGATATATGCCGTCTTTCAGGCGCACCAAAATCGGCACCAAAACGCCTTTTTCTCGGATAGAGGCCTTTAATTCTCCTAATTTATTTTCGTCGTAATAGGTGCGCGGCTGAAAAGGATTGTCCTGGATCTCAACGGTCTTTAGATACGTTACCTCACCACCAATCTTTGCTGGTTTATCTTGAATCAACGCTGACAACCCCTTGCCCAAGGCCTTATTTTCCATTTAATCCCCCTCATCACAATGTTCAATATTTGAACATTATATATTTATACAACATAAAATATTGTGCTACAATGTATTAAGTGTTTTTATAGAAGTTTTTAATACCTCAGCAGCCAACTCTTTGTATTTTTTTGAACCTATTGAAGAACAATCATAAATCGTTATCGGCTTCCCGTGACTAGGCGCCTCACTGAGCCGGACATTCCTGGGAATAATTGTTTCATAAACTTTTTCTTTAAAATATCCTTTAATCTCATTAATAACTTCTGTTGTTAGATTCGTTCTGTAATCCGCCATTGTCAACAGGACACCTTCAATATGCAATCCAGGGTTCAATCCATCTTTGATTAGAGCTATCGTATGCATAAGCTGTGACACCCCCTCCAACGCATAAAACTCACATTGAATTGGAATAATTATGGAGTCGCTAGCTACCAGGGCATTAAGCGTTAACAAGCCGAGCGACGGCGGGGAATCAATCAATATATAATCGTATTCATTCATTACAGACATTAGCGATTTTTTAAGGCGAGTTTCCCTGGACAGCGCGCCAACCAATTCTATCTCAGCGCCGGTTAAATGAATATTGCACGGAACAACATCTAGTGACGGATAAACACCTCTAACGATAACATCACTGATTTGAGATTTGTTAAGAATTAAATCATAAACTGATTTCTTTAGCTCATTTTTATTGATTCCAAATCCACTGGTTGCGTTTCCTTGTGGATCGGCATCGACTACCAATATCATATTTCCTAATTCAGCCATAGCAGCTGATAAATTTACCGCTGTTGTTGTCTTACCTGTCCCTCCCTTTTGATTACAAATAGATATAATTTTCGCCATATGTTTCACGTGAAACGTTTTATTGTAATATTAATCGCTTAATTATTTTAATATTATTTTCTATTAAATACCTAAAAAATCAACAATTATTTCAATTTTTTATCTTTCAAAGTTACTTTTATCTTAGCCGGCTTCTCGCCTTCCATGCCAAACAATCCACGCTTCTCTTCAGATACAATGCTAACAAAAATATCATCACGAGAAACATTGAAATATTCTGTTGCCTTATTTATTGCATCATCAACATTGGCACCTTCAAATTCAATACTTTTTCGAAAAGCCTTATTTCCTCTGATCATTTTTATTACTGTGGTATTTGATTTTTAGACATTTTAAACTGTGTAATGGCTGATAAAACATAAAATACTGTAAAATAAAGCGTCCAGCCGCTGGCAAATTTATAAAAAGCAAAACAAATAATAATTGGCATAATTATTAACATCATTTTTTGTTGTTGAATTTGAACCGGATCTGTTGTTACTATCGTGCTAGAATTTAATTTTTGTTGAAAAAACATCACAATCGCTGTAATTATTGGCAATATATTAAATTCATTACCTAAAAATGGTAATGAAATTGGTAAAATAAATAGCCTGTCTGGCTCTGAAAGATCTTTTATCCATAGAAAATCTGCTCCCTTAAATGATGCGGTCCGCAACAAAACTTGAGTGAGTCCAAAAAATATTGGCATTTGTAGCAACATTGGGAGACATCCACCCAATGATATTGGATTAAACTTGTTCTTTTTGTATAATTCCATCATCTCAACATTCATTTGCTGAGGATTATTTCGATATTTTTGTCGAATATTTTCTATCTTTGGTTGTAACAATTTCATTTTTTGTTGAGTTTCACGCATAGAAATCATACTGCGTAATGTCAAAGGATACGTGATAAAATAAATAATAATTCCCAGCAACAATATCGCAGCCCCCCAATTACCAACTATTTTATGAATGCCACTTAAAGAAGAATAAATAATGCTCGCAGTAGCATCTAACAATGTTAACCGATAATATCTCTTAATATATTCAAATCCAGATTTATATGGTTTAAGCAATTCAACCCTCTCTGGACCAGCAAAAACTAAATCTTTAAACACAATAATTTCTCCTGGACTAATATTAAGCTCAGGTGATAATAAATTTATCCTTAGCTCTTTATCGTTTACTGGATTAATTAAATATCCTAAAAATTTATGTTCTGGTTTAAAAATAAGGCAGAAATATCTATCACGAAATCCAACCCATGAGACATCCTCTTTTTCTTCTTTTTTTTCATATGATGTGAATTTAAAGGCATTGTTTTTTCTATTAATTCCACTGGGAGTATTTAATACATATTCAAACATACCGCGATCAGTTGCATAATGCTGTTTATTAATGTCCATACTGGACATATCAAGCAACAGACCTAACGTGTCTAATTTAATTTGTTTGGACATATCAGTTTTATTAATAATTTCTGTTATAATATTGATATTATAATTATCCGGAGAAATCTGATATGTCCGCCGAATGGTCAAGCCATCATCATCGCGTTTATAGATAATAGACGATTTCCCAGAGGATTCCACCATAAAATCTGATTTTTCAAATCCAATAATTGTACCCATTCCACGAACCGGCAGGAAGGCAGAATATTCCTTAAGATTAATTTTGCTTATAATGCCACCGATATTGGAAAACTCAACTGTGAGTTTTTCGGTTTCAATTATCTCAATATGCTCTTCAACGATATCTACAACAGGCTGGCTAGCAAGGTGGGTGGGTTGGTATGATAAATTATTTTTTTCTATAATACTTTTATTATCATATACTTGTGAATATTTTAAATTTGAATAATCTTTGGTTGGGCGGGGTACAACAACACTCCATAAAATTAATATTAATATCGATATAAATGTGGCTAACAAAAAGCGTTTTTCCATAACAATAATTAGTCTACAGGATCATATCCTCCGGGGAAGAAGGGTGAGCACCTAAAAATACGCCTGATGGTCTTCCAACTACCGCGCAGGGCCCCATAACGATTAATGGCTTGAATAGCATACCTAGAACACGATGGATGAAAGCGACACGCCCGGGGGAAAAGCACTGCACCCGTACACTGATACAATCGAATTAGCCGCTTCAAGAATCCTGCCATAATTGTGCGCCATGGACCAACAGGGATTTGTACCGTAACGGAAAAAATTGCTAGGGGCTCATTTACTTAACTGTCTTCGCCCTTTTGCCCGACGACGCTTAAGGACATCGCGGCCGTTAGCGGTTTTCATGCGTTTACGAAATCCGTGCGTCCGTTTGCCCCTAATATTGGAAGGAGTCCTTAAATGCTTTTTCATAATTTGTCAATTATAACACGTCCAATAATGGAGTCAAGCGATTTTACCCGGGCAATTTGCCAGTTCAGGCTGAGATAAAACCTATTTATCTACACCACCTTAAAATGCTGATGAGTTTGTTTATAAAAATTATTTGAAATAAAATTTTTATTTGTTATAATGGCTTACTTCTTACAATAAACACAGTATCATTAAAAATAAAAAGATTAACGCGATGTATTCTATGTTATGTGGATAACCTGTTAATAAACTTGTGTATTATCTATAACTTATTTATATTAATTTAGTTACAAACGTTAAATAAGCTAGTAACCATGGACTTAATTTCGGTCTGGAAACAATCGCAATCCCAAATTAAGGAGAGGATAGGAAGGCCCTCATATGAAACTTGGTTTTCCGCTATTCAAGTTAAAGAAAAAATTCCTGACACGCTGATTATCGAAACCCCTGACGACTTTTTTAAAAACTGGATCATCGAGCATTATCAAAACGATATCCAGGAAATTGTTGACCGTATAGCGGCCAAACCAATTCAAATTGAATTTTCCATCAATACACACATTCTTAACGCCGACACGCAAAACCGCCTTGCGCAATTAGAACAAAAATTTACCCATGTCGAGCCTGCCCAATTTTCTCTAAATGCTTGTTTTACTTTTGACAATTTTGTCATCGGATCATCCAATCGATTTGCCTGCGCCGCGTGTCTCGCCGTTGCAGAATCACCAGCCAAGGCCTACAATCCTTTACTCATCTACGGCCAAGTGGGGCTAGGGAAGACCCACCTAATCCAGGCCATTACTCACAAGATCCGACAGCTGCACCCCGCGCTAAAGCATTGTTATTTATCTTCAGAACAATTTACTAATGAGCTTATCAATGCCATTCGTCATCGCTCAACCGATCAGTTCCGCAAAAAATATCGAGCCATCGATGTGCTCTTAATTGACGATATCCAATTCATCGCGGGTAAAGAGTCTACCCAGGAAGAATTTTTTCATACCTTTAACAATCTTCACGATAACCGTAAGCAAATCATTTTAACCTCAGATCGCCCCCCCAAAGAAATTGCCAATCTAGAAGAGCGGCTGCGTTCACGCTTTGCCTGGGGATTGATTGCAGATATCCAGCCACCCGATTTTGAAACGCGAGTAGCAATCTTGCGCAAAAAAATCAAAAATGAGCCCGTGCAGGTTCCTGATGATGTCATTTACTTTATTGCCCAACAAATCAAAACCAATATTCGCGAATTAGAAGGGGCCTTAATCCGTGTGGCAGCATATTCTTTATTGGAAGAATGTCCTATTACCCTTGATATGACAACTAAAGTACTCAAAGATGTAGTGCAGGAAACAATGCACACCATCACTATTGATAGTGTGCAAAAATCTGTTGCTGAGTTTTTCCGTGTCCCTATTTCCGAATTACGCGCCAAAAGGCGAAATAAAAATATTGTGCTGCCTCGACAGGTGGCTATGTATCTTTCGCGGCAATTAACCGGCCAATCTTTACCCGAAATCGGCAATGCCTTTGGCGGCAAGGATCACACAACCGTCTTGTACGCATGCAAAAAAATTGAACAGGTAATAAACCAAGATGTGGAAATCAAAAACATCATTAATGGGTTATTAATAAATTTAAAACAGTAATCCACTGGTTTCCTTAAACTTATCCACACTAAAAAATATCTTAACTACTAAAAATAAAAAACTTACAGAGTTATTCATTCATTCACCAGCACTATTAAGATTATTACTAGTTTAAAAAATTAACAATAAGGAGATAGTAAATAATGATTTTTCAAACATCGCAACAAAATCTATTTTCCGGTATTCAAACTGTACAGAATGTTGTAAGTACTAAAACCACACTTCCTATATTAGCTAATATCCTCCTAGAGACCCAGAACGGTAAACTTAGACTCAACGCCACTGATTTAGATATTGGGATATCCTGTGAAATACCTGTTGATATTATTGAAGAAGGTGCAATAACTGTTCCTGCTAAACGTTTTAGTGATATTGTTCGCGAATTACCATCTGGGGATATCCATATCAATGTCACCAAAAACAATCAAATAGACATTGAAGGTAAGCAGTGTCGGTTTAGGTTGAACGGACTCCCTAAAGAAGAATTCCCCAAATTCCCAGAATTTAAGGATAAAGAGGTCATTCAAATTGAACAAATTGTCTTTAAAGAGATGTTGCGGTTGACCGCCTTTGCTGTTTCTCATGAGGAGCCTAGATATATCTTAAGTGGTGTTTTAATGGAAATATCGGAGAATATAATTCGTATTGTCGCAACCGATGGGCGACGACTGGCGAAGACCGAAAAAAAACTTCCTATAAGTGTTAAACAAGAGATTGCTATTATTATTCCTATTAAGGCTATTCAGGAAATTGGTCGTAATCTTCAGGAAGAGGGGATGTTGTCTATGGTGGTGGGGACCAATCAAGTTTTGTTTGATATTCAGGGGGTATTAATTGTCACCCGTATTTTGGATGGGGAATTTCCAAATTATAATCAGGTTATCCCCAAACCGGTTAAAAATAAGATTAAGATAAACACCCAGGAGTTTCTCTCTTCTATCCGTAGGGCGAATTTATTGTCTACCCCTGATTTTCAGGTAATGAAATTTGAGGTCTTTCCCAACAAGTTGGTGATTTCTAAATCAACGCCCGAGGTAGGAGAGTCAAGGGAGGTTATTGTTATTGAATATGAGGGTGAGGAGATGATGGTTGGTTTTAACCCACAACTTTTTATTGATTTTTTGAAAAATATTAACGAGGAGCAAATTTATATGGAGTTACTGGGCCCTGACAAACCAGCAGTCATGCGCATGTCAGATTATTTATATTTAGCCTTGCCGATGAGGATATAAAAAGGAAAAATTTTTCTGGTAATTAAGGTATGGATAGTATAAAAGATATAATCCCTCAGGTCATCGAAAAAATAACTCGGCAGCGTATGGGGGTGTATGAGGCGCTTGAGCGTGTTGGGCAGAATATTTTCGGGAAACAGGAATTAAAACATATAAAATTGGTGGGGACGCAAGCGGGGAAAGTGACGATTATCGTGGATTCACCGGCCTTCTTGCACTATTTGCGCACACGCAAGATGAAGATTTTAAAACAATTACATCAAGAATTACCCGATATACATGATATAACTATTCAGGTTGGCCGCATTTAATAAAACCAGCGAAGGGTAAAATGCAGAGTTTAGAAAAAAATCATCACACCCTACCTTCTCCAGGGGAGACACGTCGTAAGGGGCATAGTTACGATGCAACGAACATCCTTGTCCTTGAGGGGGTGGAGGCGGTTCGTCGGCGTCCAGCCATGTATATTGGGGATACTGGTGGACGCGGTTTGCATCACTTGGTCTATGAGGTGGTGGATAATTCTATTGATGAGGCGATGGGGGGGTACTGTAATCGGATTGATGTTATTATTAATGAAAATGATTCGGTAACCGTCATTGATAATGGCCGTGGCATCCCGGTGGATATTCACAAAACAGAAAAAAAACCTGCCGTGGAGGTGGTCTTAACAACATTGCATGCTGGTGGGAAATTTGATCATAGTAGTTATAAGGTCTCCGGGGGATTGCATGGGGTGGGGGTTAGTTGTGTTAACGCGCTTTCCGAGTGGTTGGAGGTCGAGGTCAAGCGTGATGAGAAAATTCATCACCAGCGTTACGAGCGTGGTATTACTAAATCCAGACTTACGGTCATCGGTAAAACCAAGACAACCGGGACTAAGGTTACTTTTAAACCGGATAAGCAGATTTTTAAAGAAACGATCATCTATGCTTATGATACCCTCGCTAAGCGTCTACGCGAATTGGCTTTTTTGAATCAAGGCCTTGTGATCACCTTGACCGATAAGCGGGGTAAGCAACCCAAAGAATCTGTTTTTGAGTTTAAGGGGGGGATTGCCTCTTTTGTGGAGCATCTTAATGCGGCTAAAAATGTCTTACACAAAAAGGTAATTTATTTTTCGCGTGAACGTGAAGGCATCCAGATTGCAACGGCACTGCAATACGACGATGGATATGCCGAAAATGTATTTGCGTACGCCAATAATATTCACACCTGCGAAGGGGGGACTCATTTAAGCGGTTTTCGTTCGGCCTTGACACGGGCAATTAACAATTATGCCAAGGCCAAAAATTTATTAAAAAATGAAATCGCTATTACGGGGGACGATACGCGCGAAGGGCTGACAGCGGTTATTAGTGTCAAGGTTCCTAATCCACAATTTGAAGGTCAAACCAAAACGAAATTAGGGAATTCTGAGGTGGAGGGACTGGTCGCCTCCGCCACTTTGGAGGCGTTGGGGGTGTTTTTTGAGGAGAACCCACCCGTTGCCAATCAGATTGTGGATAAGGTTATCACCGCCTCTCGTGCTCGGGAAGCAGCCCGTAAGGCGCGGGAATTAACGCGGCGCAAAGGTGCCCTCGACATGGGGGGGCTACCGGGCAAACTGGCGGATTGTTCAGAGAAAGACCCGATACTTTGTGAGCTTTATTTAGTTGAGGGGGATTCTGCGGGTGGTTCGGCCAAGCAGGGTCGTGACCGGACATTTCAGGCCATCTTACCGCTCAAGGGAAAGATCCTGAACGTAGAAAAATCTCGTTTAGATAAGATTTTGAGCAATGAAGAAATTCGAACCATCATCACTGCCTTAGGGGCCGGCGTGGGAGAGGAATTCAACGCGGATAAATTGCGCTATCATAAAATTATTATCATGTGCGACGCGGATGTGGATGGTTCGCATATCCGCACGCTTTTGTTGACGCTCTTGTACCGGCAGATGAGGCCATTGATCGAAAAAGGATTTGTTTATATCGCCCAACCGCCATTGTATAAATTAAAACGCGGCAAGCGGGAAGAATATATTGATACGGACAAAGAGATGAATGAATTGATTTTGGAGATAGGCCTGGAAGGCCTGCAACTTAAAAAAGTCAAAACCAAGCAGACCTATACCAGCCTTCAATTTAAAGAAATTGTGCAAATCGCGACTGAGCTCGAAAAGATCGTTGGGATTATGGATAGAAGTGGAGTAAATTTTATAGAATATACCAATAATATTGATTCAAAATCCCATAAAATGCCAATTTATATGGTAAAAGTAGATGATAAGAACCATTTTGTATATAAAGATGAAGAAATGGCTGCCTTCACTAAAAAAGATGAAGAGGCGCAATATATTGAAATATTTGAGCACGAAGATTTAGATCGAATGGAAAAGGCATTAAATAAATTAGACTTAAGTGTAGTTGATTATCTTGCGCAAGAAAGCCCTGCAACCTCTGCGCATGGTAAGGGCAAGGGGAAGAAAACTGAGGCGACTCAAACACCGTCAACTCCCAAGCCGCTTTTTTTGATTGAAGATGGGCAGAATGGGCATGAGGTATTTTCCTTGATGGAGGTTTTGGAATTTGTGCGCAAGCAGGCCCATCAAGGTATGCATGTGCAGCGTTATAAGGGGCTGGGCGAGATGAATCCTCAACAATTATGGGAAACGACCATGGACCCGAGTCGGCGGACGATTTTAAGGGTCGCCCTAGAAGATGCAGTTGAGGTCAACAAGACCTTTGAAATGCTCATGGGCGACGAGGTTGAGCCTCGGCGTAAATTTATCGAGACGTACGCTCACCAGGTCAGAAATCTGGATATTTAATATGACAAGGGACTTGGCAACAGTAGAAAAGATCATTCCCGTTTCCATTGAAGAGGAAATGAAGAATTCTTATCTTTCCTATTCGATGAGCGTTATCGTTGGCCGGGCGTTGCCAGATGTGCGCGACGGCCTCAAGCCGGTCCATCGTCGCGTCCTTTACGCGATGAAAGAACTTTCTTTGGAATACGGTAAGTCGTATAAAAAAAGTGCCCGTATCGTTGGAGAGGTCTTGGGTAAATACCATCCACATGGCGATGTGGCGGTCTATGACACGTTGGTGCGCATGGTGCAGCCTTTTTCGTTGCGTTATCCTTTGGTCGATGGGCAGGGTAATTTTGGTTCGCTGGACGGGGATGCCCCGGCAGCCATGCGCTATACTGAGGCAAGGATGGCGGCCATCACCGACCAGGTGTTGGCGGACATCGACAAAGAGACGGTAGACTTCACCCCCAATTTTGATGCGACTCTTCAAGAGCCAGTTCTCCTTCCGGCGGCGCTGCCGAATCTTTTGGTCAACGGCTCCAGCGGTATCGCTGTTGGAATGGCGACCAATATGCCTCCGCACAATTTAGGCGAGGTGGTTGATGGCGCTGTAGCCATTATAGATAACCCTGATACAGAGATTCACCAATTGAATAAAATCATCAAAGGACCAGATTTTCCAACGGGGGGTATTATCTGCGGGCGCGAAGGGATTGTTGAGGCTTATACAGCCGGTCGCGGGAAGGTCATGGTGCGGGCAAAGGTAAATATTGAGCGACAAAAAGCCAGCAAGGACAGCATCATTATTACTGAAATCCCCTACCAGGTCAATAAAGCCAATCTCATTAGTTCGATCGCCGATCTGGTGCAAGAGAAAAAGGTCGAAGGCATAAGCGATATTCGTGATGAATCTGACAAAGACGGGGTTCGCATTGTCCTAGAATTGCGCCGCGACGTCGAACCGCAGATTATCCTTAATTATTTATATAAGCACACCCAGTTGGAGACGACCTTTGGCATCATTAATCTGGCCCTGGTCAACAGCACGCCGCGCATATTGAACTTAAAGCAGCTCTTGGTGTATTTTGTTGATCATCGGCGCATTATTATCCGTCGTCGTACCCAGTTTGACCTTGACCGCGCGCTCAGGCGTGCCCATATTCTGGAAGGATTACGTATTGCCATCAAGGTAATCAACCAGATTATCCAGACTATTCGGGAATCCAAGAGCACGCCTGAGGCAAAATCCGCCTTGATGAAAAAGTTTGCGCTTTCGGATCTACAAGCGCAAGCCATCCTCGAGATGCAGCTGCAGCGACTCACCGTCCTGGAGCGCGATAAGGTTGAGTCTGAGCATCAGTCGCTTCTCAAGGACATTGAAAATTACCGCGCGATTTTGGCCTCGGAGAAAAAAATTAGCCAGATCATCAGAGATGAGCTGCTTGAGATCAAGAAAAAATACGCGGATGAGCGGCGTACGGAAATTACGGGCAAGGCCGAAGATATCGAGATAGAGGACTTGATTGCTGAAGAGAGCATGGCGATTACTGTCAGCGGTGACGGATATATCAAGCGGCTGGCCATCTCCAGCTACCGCAAACAAAGGCGCGGAGGAAAGGGTGTCGCGGCCATGACGACGCAGGAAGAAGATTTTGTTAAAAATCTTTTTGTTGCCTCTACCAAAGATTACCTCTTGATTTTTTCCGACCAAGGCATGGTGCGCTGGCTGAAAGTTTATGAAATCCCTGTTGCTTCGCGCGTAGCGAAGGGGAAAAATATTGTCAATCTCCTCACGTTTAACAAAGATGAAAAAATTAGCGCGATCGTCGCCGTCAAGGAGTTTAATCCTGATCAATATTTAATCTTTGCCACCGCGCAGGGTAATGTCAAAAAGACATCGCTTTCGGCGTACGGTAACCCGCGTAAGGCCGGGATTATAGGGATCGGCCTGGAGCACGGTGATCGCCTGATCGGTGTTGCCTTGAGCAATGGCAAGAGCGAGGTTCTGTTGGCGACCAAAAATGGCAAGGCGCTGCGTTTTTTCGAGAAACAGATCCGCGATATGGGCCGCAGCGCCAAGGGCGTGCGTGGCATTAAGCTTGGAAAAGGCGACCAGGTGGTCAGTATGATCGTCTTTCCTCCCGACATCAGCAAGACCGGCAGCACCCTGTTGACGGTTGGCGAAAATGGTTTTGCTAAACGTTCTGATTTTGAAGCATACCGCATTCAATCCCGTGGCGGTAAGGGGATTATTAACATGAAGGTCACCGACAAGAATGGCTTAGTGGTCGGCGTGTTGGCGGTGATGCCTGATGATGAGATTATGACGGTGACCAAAAGGGGCATGATTGTCCGTTGTTCTCCCAAAGATATTCGTGAGACGGGACGCAGCGCCATGGGCGTACGGCTTATTGCTTTAGAGCAGGGCGATCAAGTAAGTTCAGTTGCCATCGTGGTGGCTAAAGAGGAAGAAGAAAAATTTGACCCCATCGTCTAGCCTGGTCAGGACACAAGCTTTTCAAGCTTGCAGCACGGGTTCAAATCCCGTTGGGGTCGTTTGTTTCTAGGCAAAGTCGAAATACAACTCCCAGATTCAATCTTTAAGTGCAACACAGTTTTTGTAAGTCTCTGATGGTGTAAGGTATTGTAAGCATTTTCTTGGTCTGGCGTTAATACGTTTTTCGA
>SBBM01000031.1 GCA_005239725.1 Planctomycetales bacterium
TCCCTGATATTTTCCCTCCAGTCTTTTATATCCCCCAGGCGGTCGCGTAATTTCGGATGCTGTTGCATAAACTCTCTGAACTTCTCAGGATCCTCCTTTCTTAACCGATTCAATTCAGCCACCTTTTGGCGATGCTCCATTAAACGCTGGTATTTTTCAGGGTCGATTTCTCTTAAGTGTTCCAGGCGTTCCCTGAGAACCTCTTTGCGCTTTTCCATTATCTCTTTGAATTTTTCAGGATTCTCTTCCTTTAGCCTCTTCAAATCATCCAAACGTTTTTGCCTGATCCTCTGCATAACCTCCTGGTATTTTTCAGGGTCGATTTCTCTTAAGTGTTCCAGGCGTTCCCTGAGAACCTCTTTGCGCCTTTCCATTATCTCTTTGAATTTTTCAGGGTCTTCTTCTCTAAGTTTTAGCAATTTTTCCTTATCCCACCCTTTATGTTTTCCCTGTTCCCACCCTTTGTGTGAACCTTTACCCGGAAGCGGTTCCCCCTCGGCTATCCCGGGAGGCGTTTCTTCCGTATAAACCTCAGAGAAAGCTTCCTCTTCGTCCGCCTTATCCTTTGCTTTGTCTTTCGCAAAAGACAAACCCGGCAAAACCCCGAAAGCAAGAACCAGGATGCTTGTTACTGCGATACCGTTCAATCTCGTTTTCATAACCCACCTCCTTGAGCACCTTCAGTTTTGGTCTAGCGAAATCCCGCCGCAGGCGGGATTACCTTTTCCACTATATTAGACGCGCGATCGGCCTAAAAGGTTTACTTCTGTGCAAAAAATTTTTGCAATACAAAAAACGTTATACCTATGCCGTCTATCAGGACATCCCCTGCATTGCCGTTTCTGGTAGGGACAAAAAGCTGGTGTATTTCATCTGAAACGGCATATAAAAAAGATAAAACAGAAGGCCAAAAAATTAAATAAGAGAAGCCCAAAACAAAAGAACCTTTGAAGGCCCTGTATAGCAAAACGGCAAGAATAAAATATTCGACCATATGGGCAATCTTTCTTAAGATAAAGTCCCATATCCCTAATCCGGTGGTTAAGTTCGGCGTATCCGACAAATAAAATATCAGAATACACCACATAAATACCGGCATCCAGAGTTTAAAAAATTTCATATCTTATTCCCCTATCAACTGGACTATTACTTCCCTTGCCCTGGGTCGGTTATCGAAATCCGCCAGAACCACCTGCTGCCATGTTCCCAGAAGAAGTCTCCCGCCGTCAAAAGGCACGGTTAAAGAAGAACCGCTAATAGTTGCCCTCAAATGGCTAAAACCATTGGCATCGCCCCAGGAATCATCGTGATGATAATGTTTGTTTGAAGGAATTAGTTTCTCATATAATTCCCGCACGTCTTTTATTAATCCTGGCTCATATTCAAAAGTAGTTATACCGGCGGTTGAACCAACTACAAAAACAGTCATGCTCCCCCTATCAAGTTTCGATGATTTTAATATCCGCGAAAGTTCATCCGTTATATTCAATAAATCGGGATTGCCTTTGGTATTTAATTTTATTTTCTCATTAATCACTTTCATTTAACGCCGCCTCCTCAGGTTTTTAAAATTTTACTCACAGCCAGCCGCACATTGTAAAGGCGCAGATAGTCTTGGCGTCAATAAATTTTCCTGCCTTAAATAGGAGCCTTATTTCCTGCCTTGTAACAGGAAAACTTTGGATGACTTCGTCTTTCTCATGCTTTACCTGTGCATTAACCAGGCCTGTTGCCTTAAAAATAGTAATTACCTCTGTGGAATAACCCGGAACAGGAAAAATCTTTCCCAGCCTGGTAAATTTACCGGCAGAATATCCCGTTTCTTCAATAATCTCCCTGCGGCAGCAAGTTACAAGCCTCTCACCCTTTTCAAGCGTGCCTGCAGGAAGTTCATAAAGGTAAGTATTAACGGAGGGCCTGAATTGCCTTAACAATATAATTTTATTCTTGGAAATAAACGGGATAACCAGGATTGCGCCGGGGTGCTTTACTATTTCAAAATCTGAAATGTGGCCGTTAGGGAGTTTGATTCTCTCGGATACAACATTCACAAGCCTTCCCTTGAAAGACTTTTTATTTTTTCGCATTCCTGGCTATTAACTTTTCAGCGGCGGAAAGTGCTTCCTCTTTTGACTTTATCTTGCCTATTGCCTGCAATTCTTCCAATTCAGATAAAATTTTCCCTATAAGAGGCGAAGGTTCCAATTTAAACTGCCTTATTAGGTCATCTCCGTTTATTAGCCGTGAAGGCCTTACGGATTTCTCTTTCTTAAAATATTTTTTTATAAGATACCCGACTGCCTTTTCATGGCGCGTCCGGGATTGTTTGGAAGTAAGCGGGCCTTTGGTAGCCCGCTGGTCGGCAAGGGAAATCAAGAGTATGCTTACCGCCTCTTTAGCTGCATCGCGGAAATACCTGAATTCTGCCCGGGGTGTAATCCTTTCGTTATCCGCAAGGAATCCGGGCCTGAGATGAAAGAGAATCATCTGTTTTAAGGTATGTATTTCATCGTTAGAAAGCTTAAAACGCAAGGCAATATCTTCAATCATGTGGTAACCGATTCTCTCGTGGGCACGAAAAGAAATCTTGCCTTTTTCCACGCGTAAGGCCTTAGGCTTACCTACATCGTGCAGGAGGCCGGCTAATTTTATCAGTTCATAACGTTTATGGCCAGAAGAAATTTCCTCATTAAGATAAGCGCGCATTTCTTTATTGCGGCTAAAATCCCTGATAATCAGTTCCAAATGCCTGACGGTCTCTAAGCTATGCCCCCAGACATCCAGATGATGGTACGGCCCCTGCCTGAGCCGGTGCATTACCTTTATCTCGGGGATAATCAATTCCAGTATCTTATACTTGTCAAGCCCAAGGAAAGATTTATATGCCCTGGGAGAGCTTAAGATTTTAAAAAATTCATCCCGCACCCTTTCCCCCGAAACCCCGGATATCTTATTTTTCTCTAAAGATACCAGGCGCAGCGTATCTTTATGTATTTTGAAATCAAAAAGCGCCGCCAGACTGAAAGCCCGCAGGATCCTTAACGGGTCCTCTTTAAAGCTTCCCCTGCCTAACGCCCTGATCAGCCCTTTCCGCAGGTCTTTTTTCCCGCGATAATGGTCAACAATTAATTCATCTAAATCTTTTTCTTCGTATATACGCCCCAACTCAATAGCCAGGGTATTTATAGTAAAATCGCGGTGAAAGAGGTCGTCTTTCAGGGTTCTCCCCCGGAAATCCGTAAAATCCAGGGTATAAATCTTATCCTTGGTCTTTTTTACCACCCGGGCAGAACCGTGTTCTTTATCCAGAACAACGAATCCGGCTTTAAGTTCTTTAGCGAGCTGCTTAGAAAAATTTATCGCGCCTTCTTCAAGACAGAAATCTATATCGGGGTTTTCTTTTTCTCTTTTTAGCAGGATATCACGCAGGGCGCCGCCCACCAGATAGAGTTTGACTTTTTTCTTTTGCGCAGATTTTTCGATCGCTTTAAGCAATCGAAAATTTTTAGACAACCAAACAGAAAAAAACAGGGGACGTTTCCCTTCTTTATTACTCATTATAATACAAATAGTTACGATAACCCTCTTTTGATTTTTTAAAAGGCATTTCCGGAGCGAGATTTCTCATAAATGGCTTTGTAACTTGTTGCAATTAAAATAGTTGGGAGGAAGGGAAACGTCCCCTATGGTTTATTCTTGTTAAATATTTCTGTCTGCTTTATGATTTCGTCTTCGACAAATATCGGGGCATGCGCCCTTACTGCCAGGGCAATGCTGTCCGAGGGCCTGGCGTCAATAACCTTATTCTTTCCGGATTCATTCCTGATAACAATCTTAGCATGAAAGGTATTTTCTTCCAGTTTATCTATAATAATCTTCTCTACTTTTGCCTCCAGGTTCTGGATAGTCGTATACATCAAATCGTGGGTCAAGGGTCGAGGTGGGTTAAAGCCGCTTATTTTTAATTTTATTGCTGACGCCTCATTCAGGCCGATAACAATGGGAAGGAGCCGCTCGCCGCCCTTTTCTTTCAAAATAATAAGCTGGTCATGCCTTTTCTCATCAATAACAATCTTATTCAACTCCATCTCTATCATAAAAACAACCTCCTGTCATCTATGTGCCTTCTTTTCTTTATTCAGCATGTCTTTTAATTCGGCCATGAACTGGCTTACGTCTTTAAACTGCCTGTACACTGAGGCAAACCTCACGTAAGCAACATCATCTATAGCCTTTAACTTTTCCATAACAAGTTCTCCTATTCTTGAAGATGAAACTTCCCGGTCAGGTTTTTTTTGGATGGCGCGTTCAACCTGCGTAACGATTTCTTCCATCTTATCCATGCTTACCGGCCGCTTCTCGCACGCACGCATAATACCGGCCAGAATCTTTTTCCGGTCAAATGCCTGCCTCTGTCCGTCTTTCTTTATAACCATAAGCGACACATCCTCAATATACTCGTAAGTAGTAAACCGCTTTCCGCACCTTAAGCACTCGCGCCTGCGCCGGATGGCTATCTCATCCTGGGTTGCGCGCGAATCCACGACTTTATCTTCTTTATAACCGCAAAATGGGCATTTCATTCTATACCCTTTCCGCCTCGTAGGTGGTATGGTTTCATTTTAATTTCCGTACTTTTATCCCGGCTTCTTTTAGCATCTCCTTCGCCAATTCATCGGGGTACCCATCTAAAATTACTATTTCCTTCACCCCTACGCTAATCAACATTTTACTGCAAATTACACAAGGCTGGCTGGTAACATAAATAACGGAATCCTCTAAATCAACCTTATGGATTACGGCCTGGATTATTACGTTCTGCTCCGCATGCAAAGCCCGGCATAATTCCTGGCGCTGTCCGGAAGGGATGTTTAGTTTTTGCCGCAGGCATCCGATATCAGCGCAATGCGCCAGCCCCGAAGGCGCGCCATTATAACCCGTAGATAAAATTCTTTTATCGCGCACTGCAACCGCCCCTACCTGTCGGCGTAAACAAGTAGAACGTTTTGCCACAAGCTTTGCAACCTCCAGGAAATATTCGTCCCAGCTCGGGCGCCTATATGATTCTCTCCTGATTTTCTTCATATCCATTTTTCCCTTAATTCCTTATACAACGGGAAGTTAGAGGCTAATTCTAAAACTTCCTTTTTAATCCCTTCCAATTTATCCGGTTCATTGCGGAAATTTATCGCCCGGTCAATAAAATCGGCAACCTGCTCTATCTGGGGTTCTTTTAATCCCCGCGTGGTCACTGCCGGCGTACCCAGCCTTATACCGGAGGCCGCTGCCGGAGGCAGGGTATCATAAGGAATGAGGTTTTTATTTATGGTAATATTCACTTTGCCTAATAAATCCTGGGCTTCTTTTCCGGTAATCTTGCGCGAGGTTAAATCCGCTAAAAGCATATGGTTATCTGTCCCACCGCTGACTATGCGCAATCCCTTCTCCTGCAATTTTACTGCAAGACACTTACAGTTTTTTACAATCTGCCGCTGATATGCCTTAAATCCTTCTGATTGCGCCTCCCGGAAAGCAACGGCCTTAGCGGCAATCACGTGCATAAGCGGTCCACCCTGCATGCCGGGAAATACAAGAGAATCAATTTTCTTGCCGAATTCTTTTTTTGCCAGGATAAATCCGCCGCGCGGACCTCTTAATGTCTTGTGGGTGGTGGAAGTAACAAACTCCGCATAAGGTACGGGAGAAGGATGGATTCCGGCCGCAATTAATCCGGCGATATGCGCCATGTCCACAAAAAGATAGCACCCTGCCTTATCGCAAATTTCGCGCAAACGCTTAAAATTAATTTCCCGCGGATATGCCGAAGCACCCGCGAGGATCATTTTCGGCTTATGTTCCTTGGCTAATTCTTCAATCCGGCCATAATCAATCATCTCGGTTTGCTTGTCCACCCCGTAAGGAACCTGTTTATAAAACATCCCGGAAAAATTATTGGGGTGGCCATGGGAAAGGTGGCCCCCGCAGGCTAAATCCATGGCTAAATAAGTATCCCCGGGCTTAAGGGCGACAAAAAATACCGCCATATTCGCCTGGGTCCCGGAATGCGGCTGGACATTGGCGTATTCTGCGCCGAATAATTCCTGCACCCTTTTAATAGCCAATTCTTCGGCTTTATCCACATACTCGCATCCGCCGTACCAGCGCCTGTGCGGATAACCTTCGGCGTATTTATTAGTCAGGACAGACCCCTGGGCCTCTAAAACCGCCATCGAAGTAAAGTTCTCCGAGGCGATTAATTCCAGGTTATCCTGCTGCCGGCTAATCTCATCTTTGATTGCTGCGTAAATCTCCGGGTCAATCTTTTTTAAATGCTCCATTATTTTCTCATTACCTCCTCTTCGATTTTTCTTATCTGATTCAGGCGCCTTTTGTGCCTGCCGCCTAAAAATCCGGTATTAAGCCACACCTTTAATATTCTCTTGGCTTCATCGGCATTAACAAAAGCCGAACCTAAAACCAGAATATTGCTATCGTTATGCTCACGGCAAAGCCTGGCCGCTTTTGCATTATAGCACAGGGCCGCGCGCACGCGCATAAGCTTATTTGCGGCGATTGAATTACCGATGCCGCTTTTGCATATGAGGACGCCTCTTTTTTGCCTGCCGCTCGAAACATCTTTAGCCACGGAATAAGCAAACTGCGGGTAGTCGCAGCGGCCTTTTGAATACGTACCCGCATCTTTAACCTTAAATCCCTTTTTAAGCAAATAAGCCTTTAGTTTTTCTTTTAGAATAAACCCCGCGTGGTCTGAGCCGATGGCTATCCTTTTCATATTATCTGAGCTATCCTTTCGATGGCTTCTTTTATTATTGCGAATGTCCCCTCATAAAAATCTGCCGTTTTCCCGATAGGGTCGGAGATATCGAGGTTTTCACTGCTTACTTTTGCAAATTCCTTCAGGAGAAAAAGCCTATTTCTTACCCAGGGTGCGATTTCTAAAACCTTCTTCTCATGGATCTTCTCCATAACCAGTATTATATCCGATTTGTTAAACATCTCCTCTGTTGCCCTTTGGGAACGGTGCTGTGAAGCATCTATGCCCTCACTCCTTAAAAGGTCTCTTGTCTCCTGGGTCGCGCCCAAACCTTCCATTGCTATAAGGCCGGCCGACAATACTTCTATATCCTGACGCCCCTTCTCCCTTAATTTTTTTTCCAATATCCCCTTGGCCATAACCGAACGACAGGAATTCCCGGTGCAAAGAAAAAGCACGGTTTTTTTATTTGCGATTTTATTAATTTCGTCTTTGGACACCGCGCCTTCCCGCAAGATTACAACCGGCAATTCCGTGGCATCGATAACGGTAGATTCCTTCCCCAGAACAGCCTTGCCGGAATCCACAATTAAATCCACGCGCTCGCCTAAATCAGCCGAGGCCTCTTCAATTGAGGTGGAAGCGGCATTCCCGGAAATATTCGCTGAAGGACAAGCCACGGCTACCCCGGATTCCCTTATTATGCCTAAGGCAACTTTATGATTCGGCATACGTATTCCGATTTTACCCTCATCTTTTGATTTTAAAACTATGGTTAACGGGCCGGGCCAAAAAACTTCCATTAAACGATAGGCTGACGGCTTGATATCTACGGCGTATTTTGCCACATCTTCTTTTTGCGCAATGTGCAAAGAAAACGGTTTATCCTTTGGCCTCTGTTTTACCGCATAAAGCCGCTGCACCGCCCTCTTATCCTCCATGTTCGCGGCGATACCGTAAACTGTCTCCGTAGGAATTACTACTAACCCCCCAGCCCTTATAACAGCGGCGGCCTTCTTAATTCTATCTTCTTCCGGATTCACGGGGTTAATTTTGATAATTTCAGTCATAGGGGACGTTTCCCCTCTCTATTATCCATTGCGATACAAATAGTTACAATAACCCTCTTTTGATTTTTTAAAAACGCATCTAAATCCAAAATTCCCAGCTATGGCCTTGTAACCCATTGTAGTTACGTTAGTTATAATAAAGGGAAACGTCCCCTATCCTGTCTTCTATCTTGCTATCTTGATTTTTTTAACCGCAACCCTTAAAGATTTTTTATAAGCCAGGAGTTTTGAATGTATCTTTTTATCGCTTGCGCCTAATATTTCCAATGCGAATATCGCAGCATTCTTGGCGCCTGCCTTTCCTATTGCCATGCACCCCACGGGTATGCCTGCGGGCATTTGAACTGTGGAAAGAAGCGAATCAAGCCCTTTAAGGCTCTTAGTCTCAATGGGAATACCAATAACCGGTAAGGTTGTCTGGCTGGCGATAACGCCTGCTAAAGCAGCAGCACCGCCGGCTGCAGCAATAAAAACCTTTGTTCCTTTTTTTGGCGCCTCCTCAACATATTTCTCTAATTCTTCAGGCGTGCGATGCGCAGATAAAACCCTCACCTCAAAATCTGCCTTAAATTCCTTTAATAAATCCATTGCGCTTTGGACTGTTTCCAAATCCGACCGGCTACCCATGATTATGCTGATTAATTTGTCCATCTTTCCTCCTGATAACTACATGCTAGATGCCGCCTATTGCTCTTCTGCCTATATCCCGGCGAAAATACATCCCTTCAAAATTTATCTTTCCTACCGCCTGATAGGTATTCGTTATCGCTTCCTTTGTGGTATTTCCTAAACCGGTTACCCCGAGCACGCGCCCGCCGTTAGTCAGGATCTTATTGCCTTCTTTTTTTGTCCCTGCATGAAAAACTACTACATCCTGTATTTTTGCTGCCGTATCCAACCCGGAAATTTCTTTGCCTTTCTCATAATCACCGGGGTAACCTTTTGATACGCAAACAACGCACACGCAAGGGCGAACATCCCAATTCAATCTCTCTATTTTAGATAATTTTCCTTCGGTAGCTACCTGCATTATTTCCACTAAATCCGATTTTAACCTGGGTAAAATCGCCTGAGTTTCCGGGTCGCCGAAACGCACATTATACTCCAGTACTTTCGGCCCGTCCCTTGTAAGCATAATCCCGATATATAAAACTCCGCGGTAATCTATTCCTTCTTTATTTAAACCTCTTATCGTAGGATAAGCGATATTATTAATTATATTCTGCAATAATTTTTCTGTTATTATCGGAGCAGGAGAATACGCGCCCATTCCGCCCGTATTCGGCCCGGAATCGCCGTCAAATATCCTCTTGTGGTCCTGACTGGAAGCTAAAGGCACAATTGTTTTTGAATCAGTAATTACTATAATCGATGCTTCCTGCCCTTCTAAACATTCTTCAACAATAATTCTTTTGCCTGCGTCGCCAAAAATTTTATCCTGCATCATCAAAGATACCGCGCGTTTTGCTTCATCGGCTGACTTGGCCACCACCACGCCCTTACCCTGCGCCAGGCCGTCTGCCTTAACTGCGCAAGGTGAATTGATTTTATCGATATATTTATTTGCCTCATCGGGATTATCAAAGATTTTAAACCTCGCGGTAGGAATACCGTATTTTGCCATTAACTCTTTGGCAAATACCTTGCTTGCTTCAAGGCGGCTTGCGGCTTTATTCACACCAAATACCTTTAGCCCGTTTTTCGTAAATTCATCGGCAATACCTTTAGCTAAAGGCGCCTCCGGCCCGACTACGGTCAAATCTATTTTTTCTCTTTTGGCAAAATCTGAAAGGCCGCTGATATCATCGGCCTTGATATCAACACACTCTCCGACTTGAGATATTCCGCCGTTACCCGGCGCGCATAAAATCTTATCCGTTAACTTCGACTGCGCTATCTTCCAGACCAGCGCATGCTCCCTGCCTCCCGAACCGATAACTAAAATCCGCATAATAAATTAAAAGTTTAAATTAACGCCCCTGTCTTACGGCATAAGCGAAGCCCAAGAAATAATTATGCCACAACTTATCAGAAGAGCCGAAGGAATTATTTCCTGCAAAATAATCAACAAGCAGTTCATACAATCGCGTAGGTTCCTTAAGGCGAAATTTGTTTTTCGGGTCATCTATTGTCAGGCCCAAAAGTTCTAAAGCGCGCTCAAAGGCTAATTGGCTATATTGTTTGTTGCCTCTGTTTCTCCAGTCAATCGCCCGTTCTACCTCGCTTCCGACGTTAGCAAGCTGCTCAGTGAGAGATAATTCAAACCATTTACCTTCAGCTAACTTTTGATGCTGGTAGTTCATTATAAAATAAGTGAATTTACAATTTCCTTAATCTTATGCCTGGTTTTCTCATCGCCTACTCCGCGCGTGCGGTTGCCATGC
This sequence comes from Planctomycetales bacterium, assembly GCA_005239725.1. Classification (GTDB taxonomy): domain Bacteria; phylum Omnitrophota; class Gorgyraeia; order Gygaellales; family Profunditerraquicolaceae; genus SBBM01. Next base: position 10,230 of record SBBM01000031.1, read on the forward strand.
GATGGCCGAAGATTAATAACCGAATCAAACTCTATTAATTCCTCCCCTTGCAGTCCAGGATACAAGTTAATCCCCCAAAGTTGGCGCTGTTGAGAACCGTTTTCCAATAGAAGCGCCTCCTCGTCAGAATGCAGCTCGCCCCCTACTGCCATAATCCCCTTTTCAATATCAACCACAGCCTTAACGAAATTGCCAAAACTATGTGCCATCCCTTCCAGCTCGCTGCGGCTTATTTTTTCTTTACCGCTTTTACCGATAACTAAAATTTCCATCTTATTACTTCTGCTCTTTCTTTAAGGGCAGTATGCCGGCCATTTCGCCGACTACGTTAATCAATTCCGTATTTGCGGGAACAATAATCTTCGCATTATTCTCCAGGGCCTTCTCTAGGGCCTCAAGCTTCCTTAAAACCTGGGCATTGCCGACAAAATAGTGCTCTGCCGCTTCATTAACCAGTTTTATCGCTTCGGCCTCGCCTTCGGCCTGTAAAATACGAGCCTGCTTGACACCTTCAGCCTTTTTAATTTCGGCTCTCTTTGCGCCGTCGGCAGCGGTTTCGGTAGCGGTAGCAAAATCAATGGCTGCGATTTTTTCGTTCTCCGCCTTGACAACCTTATTCATCGTCTCCTGCACGTCTTTTGGCGGGTCAATCTCTTTTAATTCGGTGCGCACGATTTCAATACCCCAATGCTCGGTTTCGGTCATCAAAGTCTTGTGTAGCTCATCGTTAATTTTTCCGCGCTCGCTGTTTGCGGATTTCAAGGTAAGGGTACCGATGATATTCCTTAATGTTGTTCTGGCCAGATTTACTATCTGCCACTGGTAATTGTTGACGTTATAAATACAACTCTTAACGCTTTCTTCGTCAATCTTTACCTTAAAATAAACCTGGGCATCAACTTTGGCGTTAAGGTTATCAAAAGTAATGATTTCCTGCGGCTCGGCATCCACCATCTGTTCGGTAATATTAATAAGGTAAATGCTTTCAACTACGGGAATAATCCAGTTAAATCCCGGCGTGGCAAAACGGTTATATTTACCGAACCTTTCAATCAAGCCTCTATGCGTTGGCCTTACGATTCGGATGCCCATTAACAATACAATGACGATGATTAATACAACTAAAGGCATAAAACCCATCTTACCCTCCTCTTTGTTTTTCCTCTTTCCATTTCATTTCCGTATATACATCTGCGGGAAACAAGCGGTTATTTTCAAGCTCGCCTTCAATCGCAGTGACTTTCTCAAGCTGATATAAGTAATCAGCATACTCGCTTACCTGATAGTTCGCGGCCCTAACCTCGTCTTTTTCTTCATTTTCTATTTGCGTTAAATCTTCGTCTATATTGCTATCTAAACGGTCATTAATTTTTTCTTCGTTGGGGTAAATCACTTTTTCTTTTACCTCTTCGGAGATATCGCTTCTGCCTGATATCTCTCCTATGCTTAAATGTTCCTTCGCCTTATCAATAATTTCTTTTCTTAGCTTCAGGAATTGTATTTTACTTTCCTGTTTAAATATCCACATCTCTTCAAGTTTTTTATATTCCTTAAAATATAGTTCTTTCAGGAGATTTAAATCCATTGCCTCCAAGCACCTCCCTTCTTACGCAATCTCAACTTCCCTTTTGCCCTTTATCACTTCGCCGATAATCCAGGATTTAAGTTTAAGGCCAGAAAGTTTAGAAATTATTTTTTTTGCAGATTCGGGCTCGGCTATCAAAACCATGCCTATACCCATATTTAAGGTATGATAGATTTCTTTATCTTCTATGTTGCCTTTATTCTGGATTAGCCTGAAGATTTTCGGGACAATCCAGGAGTTTTTATTTATTCTTACACTTACGTTACCAGGAAGGATGCGCGCTATTTTATCGTAAAACGCTCCTCCGGTGATATGCGCGATGCCGTGGATTATGGCCCGTTGGCCCGTTAAGCCCTTAGCCCGCAAAAGTGATAAAACCGGCTTTACATAAATACAGGTAGGTTTAAGCAATTCTCCACTCAGCCTTTTTAATTCACTTTCGGAAAAAATTTTGCGCACCAGAGAAAAACCGTTAGAATGAAGCCCGCTTGACTCTAGGCCGATTACTATATCGCCAGCCCTAATCTTGGAACCATCAATAATATTTTTGCGCTCTACAACGCCCACGCAGAATCCCGCGATATCATATTCCCCTGTTTCATACATATCAGGCATCTGGGCGGTTTCTCCGCCGATTAAGGAACATTCGGACTCTATGCAGCCGCGATTTATGCCTTTGATTATATCGGTAAGCGCCTTTTCTTTCAGATTGCTGAAAGCAATATAATCAAGGAAAAACAGGGGTTCGGCACCGGTGCATAAAATATCATTAACGTTCATTGCCACGGCGTCAATCCCCACGGTGTCGTGCTTGTTTGCCAAGACGGCAATTTTTAATTTCGTGCCCACCCCGTCGGAAGAAGAAACCAGAACCGGCTCTCTGTATGCCCCCTTAGGCAATTTAAAGAAACTGCCGAAACCCCCGATATCTTTTAATACCTCCTTACGGAAGGATTTCCTTACCAGGGGGCGTATCCTGCGCTTAAAGGCATCCATGCCGTGGATATCCACGCCCGCCTTTTTATAGGTATTTTTTTCAGATGAGTTTCCTTGCATATTCGACACCATTGCGAAAAATCTGCAGGCCGTCGCCTGCCTGCCAACGCTTGAGGGACGGGCCGTATTTTTTATCTTTTATGGTATGCCAACGGGGATGCTGGGTAAGTAAAATATGCCTCTCCGGATGGGGCATGAGGCCTAAAATCCTGCCTCTCTCATCGGAGATGCCGGCAATATCTTCCTCTGAACCATTCGGGTTGTAAGGATAGGCTGCGGATTTTCCCTTTTCGTCGCAATACTGAAAAATAATCTGATTATTTTTTTTCAATCTCTCCAGGACTGCCTTATCTTTTGTAATAAATTTGCCTTCGCCGTGCGCGACAGGAAGATAAATTATTTCGGGCAGGTTTTTAACCCAGACACATTTTTGATTTTTGATTTTTGATTTTTGATTTTTTAAATACACCCACCTGTCCTCAAATTTCGCGGAATCATTTATGCTGAGGGTTGCCTCTTGGTTCAGATTATTGTTGCCGGGCAAAAGGCCGCACTTTACCAGAATCTGGAAGCCATTACATATCCCGATGATTAATTTACCGTCGGCGACAAACTTTTTTATGGGGTCAATTAATTTATATTTTAATTCGCTTGCCAGGATTTTCCCTGCGGCGATATCATCGCCATAGCTAAAACCTCCGGGTATGGCCAAAATCTGATAGGCCTTAAGCTTCCCCTGCTGGTTAATCAGGTTATTTATATGAACCAATTCAGCGTCTGCGCCAGCTTCACGAAACGCAAAATGGGTTTCCATATCGCAATTTGTCCCGGCTGTCCTTAATATGCAAACTTTAGGTTTTGGCATAGAATTTCTTTATTACCTTTACTACTTCTCTCGGCTCGTCAACTACGGTAAAAATATCCAAATCGTTTTTGCTGATATTGCCGCTCGGCAAGACCTTGCCACGCAGCCAATCCAACATTCCCTTCCAATACTCGCTTCCCACTAATACTACCGGGAATTTAGGAATCCTCTCCGTCTGGATAAGATTAACCGCCTCGGTGAATTCATCCAGTGTCCCGAATCCTCCCGGCATAATCACAAATGCCTTGGCGTATTTTACAAACATGACTTTTCTGACAAAAAAGTAGCGGAATTCCAACAATAAATCCACAAAAGGATTGGCCTTTTGCTCACTGGGTATCTGGATATTTAAGCCTATTGATTTCCCGCCTGCCCTCTTGGCGCCTTTATTCGCCGCCTCCATCAGCCCCGGCCCCCCACCAGTGATAATGGCGTATTTTTCTTTCGCTAGAAGGTAAGCGGTCTCCTCGGCTAATCTGAAATATTTATCTCCTGCAGGTTTAGGCCGGCTCGAACCGAATATAGAAACTGCCCTTCCTACCTCCGAAAGGACTTCAAAACCTTCCACAAACTCCGACATAATCCTGAACACCCGCCAGGTATCTTCCCTGACAAAATCATCGTTTAAGATTTTATGTTTAAGCATTGAGCGCCTCTTGTTTTTATTTAACGAAACACCACACCCAGCCAGTAATCTGCAAAGTTATTGCTTTCTGGGTGTGAGGTAAATTCGGCCAGACAACTTCGCTTCATTATCCTTCGCTAAGTTGTGGCCTCACTTACCACCTCAATGGTTTCTGCCACGCCTCTTTTAATTTATCTATATCAGACTTAACGCAGGGCTTCCCCCCCAGCCCATAAACATTAAATTTTTTGTCTTTCATAACGCAACCTATTAATCCGAAAGAAACTCCTTCCAGGGCGCTCTCGAACTCTTTCTGCTTATCCTTCGCAACTTCCACAATAAACCTGGAGTTGGATTCGGAGAATAAAATAAAGTCTTCCCTGGGTTTTTGAGTTTTACGTTTTACATTTTGCGTTTCTTTATACGGCACCTCAGATAAGAAAATATTCATCCCTAAACCGCCAGCAAACGCCATCTCAGCTAGTGCCACGGCAAGCCCGCCATCCGAGCAATCATGCATTGCCTTAATCAACCCCGCCGAAGAAGCCTTGCTTAAGGCATTAAATACGGATTTCGCCTCTGCCGGAGATACGCGCGGTACATTATTGCCCAGATAACCCATCAAATCATAATAATGCGAGCCGCCTAATTCATCGTAAGTTTGCCCTACAACATAAACCAAATCCCCGGGATTTTTTGCGTACATCGAAACTGCCTTATGCACGTCGTCCATAACCGCGATTGCGGAAATTAAAAGCGTCCCCGGGATGGCAATGGACTTATTATTGACCGTAAATTCATTGTAAAGACTGTCTTTGCCGGATATAAAAGGCACTTCAAACCCTTTTGCAATATCATAGCAACCGTAGGCTGCCCTGACTAAACTTCCTAACCTGTCGGGCTTATCAGGATTCCCCCAGCAGAAATTATCCAGGATCGCCACTTCCTTTAAAGATCCCCCGACGGCGATAATCTGGCGCAATGCCTCATCTATACATGAGGCAGCCATCCAGTAGGGGTCAATTAAGCCGAACCTGAAATTTATGCCGTTCGATACAATTACGCCCATGGAGGAATTCAAAATGGGCCTGACTATGCTGGCATCGGATGGCCCGTCGTTAACAATACCGGAGAGCGGCTTTACCACCGAGCCTCCCTGCACTTCATGGTCATACTGCCGGACAATCCACTCTTTAGAACATATATCGTAACGCGAAAGTAATTTCTCTAAATACGGAGTCAAATTTCTTGGACAAGAGGATACCGGCGCCTTATGTTTATTCGAGGATATGTACACTGCCTTTTTTACTATCTCCGGCAGGCCGTCATGCAGGAACTTCATATCCAGGTCGCAGACAAGATTATCTCTATAGAATAATTCCAATTTTTTCGTATTTGTAAATTCGCCGATTACCACTGCCTCAACATTCTCCTTATTAAAGACTTCAATAAGAGCGCCGATATTTTTCTTGGAGACAGAAAGTATCATCCTTTCCTGCGATTCTGAAATCCAGATTTCCGTGTAAGACAAGCCTTTATATTTTAAAGGGACTTTGTCCAGGTAAACCTTGGCCCCGGAACCTTTGCCCATCTCCCCTACTGCGCTGGAGAGCCCGCCTCCGCCGCAATCCGTAATTGCGGTATATAAATTCCTGTCGCGCGCCTGCAATATCGTATCCAGCATCTTTTTCTCCTGGATGGGGTTGCCTATCTGCACTGCCCCGCTTGAGATCTTCTCTGATTCATGGGTTAATTCACCCGAGGAAAATGTCGCGCCATGGATGCCGTCGCGACCGGTCTTCCCACCGACCAAAACCACTAACTCTCCGGGGCTCACCTTCTTAAAAGATTTGTCTTTGGGCATAATCCCTGCAGTGCCGCAATAAACAAGGGGATTGCCCACAAAACGTTCATGAAAGAGCACTGCCCCGTTTACAGTAGGGATGCCCATTTTATTTCCGTAATCGCGCACCCCGGAAACAACCCCTTTCATTAACCGCTTAGGATGTAAAACGCCTTCGGGCAACTTATCAAAAGGGTAATCCGGCGGCCCAAAACAAAACACATTGGTATTTAAGAATGGCTTAGCGCCCAGTCCTGTGCCTAAAGAATCCCTGATTACGCCTCCGATACCGGTATTTGCCCCGCCAAAAGGCTCCAAGGCAGAAGGGTGGTTGTGCGTCTCAACTTTAAAACAAACATTGTGCCTGGAATCAAACCTGATTACTCCGGAATTATCCTGGAATACGGACACACACCAGGGTTTGTTTAATTCTTTCGTAACCTTCATTATTGTTGACTTAAGAAGGTTGTCGATACTTTCCTTGCGTTTTACTTTTTTGCCGTCAACTTCCAATTCTTCCGTATAATCTATCTTACCCCTGAAAGTCTTGTGCCCGCAGTGCTCTGACCAGGTCTGGGCGATAGTCTCCAATTCGCAATCCGTAGGGTTACGTTTTAATTTTTTAAAATAATCTTTAATCTGCTGCATCTCCCGCAAGTTCAGGAATAATTGCCCTTCCTGACTTATAGCCGCAAGCCTCTTGTCTGAAGCGCCCAGCAAATCCACGGTGATTAAATTAAACTGGTAATCAAGTTCGCGGGCAACGGGCGAAGAGCGGGCGCTTTCGGAATAATCAACTACGTGCTGGATGAGTTTATTATAAAGGAGTTTTTCCGAAATTATCTTCAGCTCTTCTCCAGTCAGATTACCTTTAATAATATATTTTTTTGCGGTCCTGACGGATGTGACGCCGATTATGCCTAAATCCTGGGTACCTTTTAAGGTTGACTCTTCAACGGGGTCCATTACCCCCGGGTTATATGCCACTTCCACAGTAAATTCTCCAGGCTCAGGAAGCTCATGCCTGTTCAAGGGCCTACTTATAGCATAATCCTGGGTAATCTTATCTACCAGCAATTCCTCGCAGATTTCCCTGACTTTGCCTTCTATAAGATTACCTTCTAAAATATAAACCTGGATAAAGCGCACTTTTCTGACTGACCTTATCCCCAAATCCAGGATGTCTTTTTTGATGCCCTCTCCGACAGCGTCAAAAATACCTTCTTTTTCTTTTATCTCAATGTGCCAAGACATAATGCTCCGTAAATTTAATCTTTATTTCTGCTCCTTTGGTGCAATAGGTTTCTTGCGTAAAAGCTCATCATCGGGGTTTATCGCCCTGAAAAGAGGCATATTTGCCTCCGTAGCAACATAAATAACATTGGGATTTTCATTCAGGGTATTTATCCAGAGGTAATGTAAATACTGGGGACTTAAACTCTGGGCAATTATCTCCTGGGCATCGCGGATACCGGTGGCCTCAATGCGCTTCCTTTCGGCTTCCTGGGTTTCTTTCTGCAAGATGAATTTCATCCGCTCGGCTTCCTGCTCGGCTTTTAATTTCTGCTCAATTGCCCCGCTTACCGTAGGCGGCAAAGTTATTGCCCGCAGCAATACCCGCTCAATAATAATACCCCTGCCTTCTACCAGATTCTTCAGTGAATCAAAAATACCCTGGGCAAGCATCTCTCTTTCCGAAGTATACAGGGCCTTTGCCTCATGGGCTACGGTTACGCCCCTGGCAGCCGCGCGGTATTGCGGCAGAAGGACTACGCTTTGATATTCCGGACCGACTGTCCTATATATTTCGGTTGCCTTGCCCGGGTCAAGCCGGTATAAAACTGAGACGTCTAGAGCAACATTCATCCCTTCCTTAGAAGGCACGTTCATTGTCTCTTTGTCTTCCTGCGTCCTTACCGACAAAACAATCACCCTGGCAAAGGGATTAATAAAATTGACCCCGCTGTTTAATGGACGCGGGGATACTTTGCCGAACAAATCCACCACGCCTACATAGCCGGCAGGAACTATCCTGACCATACTGAAGGTAAGGCCGATAACTAAACCGATAATTGTGGAAACAACTATTGGCTTTATTGACCCTGTCCTGGCTGTCTGGGCAAAAACTACTCCGATAATAAAACCTAGAACCAGGATAATTAAAAAAGGCATCATAACCTCCTTGCGCAGAAAGCGCATACGGCCTATCTTATAAGGCCGGATGTTTTAATAATGAAACCTCCTACCCTTTTTCTTATAATCCTTAAAGATTTTCCATATCCCTGCGGATAATAAACCCAGGAAGGTAGCGGCAAGAAGCGCTCCGGGCCTTATTTTCCTTTTTGCCATTACAAAGCTTAAACCCGCCAAAAACCCTATTATCGTGCAAATCAAAATTAACGCCATCTATTCTTTACAGGCCCACGCGCCGGAATATCTTATCTACATTGCGCAGGTAATAATTCAAGTTAAATATCTTATCCAATTCTTTACTGCTAAGGTACTTCGGTACATCCCTGTCTTTTAAAAGCAGCTCCTTAAAATCGCGTTCGCTTTTCCAGCTCTGCATAGCGCACCTCTGCACCATATCATATGCCTCGGGCCTGCTTAAGCCTTTTTCCATCAATCCCAGAAGCACTCTCTGGGAAAAAATCAGGCCATTGGTTTTAATCAGGTTTGCCATCATATTTTCCGGATAAACAACCAGACCGTCCACGACATTTATAAATTTATTCAACATGTAATCCAAGGCAATGGTGGAATCCGGCAGAATAACGCGCTCAACTGAAGAATGGCTAATATCGCGTTCATGCCACAATGCGACATTTTCCATCGCGGCAAGGCTATTCCCCCGTAAAATCCTGCTCATTCCACAGATACGCTCGCAAATCACCGGGTTTCTTTTATGCGGCATGGCCGAAGAGCCCTTTTGGCCTTTTCCGAAAGGCTCTTCCGCTTCCAATACCTCTGTGCGCTGCAAATGCCTTATTTCTGTGGCGAATTTTTCCAGAGAAGAGCCGATAATTGCAAGTCTTGCCATAAATACCGCATAGATATCCCTCTGGATTATTTGAGTGGAAATCTTTGCGGCTTTAAGCCCAAGCTTCTTGCAGACATAAACTTCAACATCGGGGTTAATATTGGAAAAGGTACCGACAGCCCCGGAAAGCTTACCCACAGATGCCTCTTCTTTTGCCAGCCTAAGCCTCTCTAAATTCCGCGTTATTTCATCATACCAAAGGGCCATTTTCAGGCCAAAGGTGGTAGGTTCGGCATGGACACCATGCGTCCTGCCTATACAAACCGTATCTTTGTATTTCTTTGCCTTGGCTGATATTGACTTAAGCAGCCTTTTTAAATCATCAATCAGTATATCCGATGCCTCCCCTAATTGCACTCCCAGGGTTGTGTCCAGCAAATCGGAAGAGGTCAAGCCCATATGCAGGTATTTGGCATCAGGCCCGATGCTTTGGCTGACATCCGAAATAAAAGCCACGACATCATGTTGCGTCTTCTCTTCTATCTTTTTAATCCTGGCAAGATTAAACTTTGCCTTCTTCTTGATTCTTTGTAAAGCGTGACCGGGGATTAATCCCTCTTTTGCCTGCGCTTCACAGACAAACAGCTCTATGGCAAGCATTATCCGGAATTTATTTTCCTCCTGCCAGATTGAGGCCATTTTCGGAAGGCTATATCTTTCAATCATCTGCTTTGGCTCCTTTTTAGACAAGGTATTATAACAAAAATAGGAGGAACCTGCAATAAAATAAGTAAAAACCCGGAACTTTAGCAAAAAATATGTTGACAAAATAGAAAAAGATGTTATAAGGGTATTGTAACTTGCATTGCTGCAATGTAATAGGAGTAAAAGATTAGAATTCCAGCGAAAACCGTAAAGACAAGCATTTAAACAACGCGCTTTACGGTTTTTTTATTATCCGAAGGGGGTGAAAAGTTACAGATGGCAAGAGGTAAAGTGAAATGGTTCAGCAATCAGAAGGGTTATGGTTTTATCACAAGTGCGGATGGTAAGGATGTATTTGTGCATTACAGCGCTATCAAAGGAGATGGTTATAAGAGTCTTGAAGAAGGCCAGGAAGTCGAATTTGATATAACCCAGGGTCCGAAGGGGGAACAGGCCGCCAACGTAACCCGGGTATAATATAACCCGAAAATAAAAAAACCCGCCGATGAATCACTGGCGGGTTTTTTATTCCCTGTCTAATAAGACGCGACTTTTGATTTCAGGGGCATGATCTCCTGGCTGCTAAAAGAACCGCCAGAGTATACCAAATAAACAGTCTGTTTGTCCGCTTCAGATTTAAGGTTATAATACACGGCTAAATCCGCCTGTATTTTCAGGCGATTACGCTATAACTAAAGCAAAAACGAGGGGTTATGAAAACCCCCCGTTTTTATATGGTGCCGAGGAAGAGAACCTAATTTCCTTCTCTCGGTAATTTTTTATTATATAATGGGTTACGCATATTTCAACTATTTTCCGTGACGTTAGCGTGACGTTTGTTTTCCGGCCTAGGAATAAAATCAACCGAAAAATACTCGTTTCTAATAACATCGTCCGGCGGATGGATATAAGTTTTTTCCATTACTATTTTGCTGCTCCAACCGCCTATTACCTGCTTAGCCCCATCGGAAAGACCATTGCGGCTTGCAAAAGTATGGCGTAAATCGTGAACTGTGGCCTTGGTAATACCCACTTTTCTGCATATATCAATCATTTTATCACGCATTTTATTTTTAGGAAGAATTTTACCATCACTATTTGGAAATACTAGATTGCCACTTGAGCGCGTCATTGCATCATGTAAAACAGATTTTAATTGTGGGTGAATAGGAATAATTTTTGGTTTATCGGTTTTGGTATTCGTAATCTTTATTAAGCCGTTCTGCAAATCTATACTCTCTTTCGTTAACTTCCTTATCTCGTCTCTTCTCGTTCCTGTAATGTATAAAGTAAAATATATCCCATACCAGTCTATATCTTGGCTTTCAGATTTGGCCCCTTCAAGAAATCGGCTTAATTCTTCATCTGATAAACATCTCCTGTTTTGAACCTTTATTATTTTAAATGGTTTAACCTTCGCAACCGGATTAATTTCAGGAATTTTATTATTGTCAATTAGGGTAGAGAATAAATTATATAAAGCCTGTCTTTCAGAATTTATTGTCTTTGTTGCCCTTCCCTGCTCATTTAACCGATACATCATGAATTCCCTGATATGTTCAGACTCTACCTCATCAAAGTATTTTAGCTTTGAGTATTTAGTGCCTAGGAATTCAACAAAGTTTCTCATATAACCGTCGTATCTTAAATAAGAGGTATCATCTATGCTGCCTTTCTTAGTCCTTAGCCAAAAATCTATCCCTTGCTCAAAGGTAATCCGGTAAGTCGGCTTATCAGATAAAGAGCTAAAGATTTGTTCCGGAATTTTCAGAAGTCTTAACCTGGCCTCTTTTTCACTTGCACATTTAATTTCTATCCGTTTGCCAAACGAAGATGTTATTTTGAAACAATACCATGGGCCGCGCCGGTATATTGTCTTGGGCATCCTGAAACGTTTTCTCATACTAATTCAACTTTCCCTGTATTAACTTCCCATTTCTCCAACTCTTCTTCTTTAAAACGAATTAAGCCACCTATTTTTAGAAAAGGAATTAGCTTCTTGGATGTCCACTGATAAAGTGTGCTCATCCTAATGCTGTATCTACTGCATACTTGTTCTGGTGTTAAAATTTTCCCCATGATTTCACCCCCTTCTCCTGTTACAAAAACAAGTCTTTATATAACGGCTGATTTTTAACATCTTTTCTTCTTGGAATTTGCTGAGAGTTTTTGTAA
>SBBM01000052.1 GCA_005239725.1 Planctomycetales bacterium
AAGCGGGTCAGCAGGAGTTGAGGCGATAATCAATGCCGTCTGCAATTCATCGCTAAAGCCGTTGGTAGAGTATTCTAATTTTACGCTGGCAATGGAGCCTACCCTTGTCCAGGTAACATTCTGGGAGGTCGCTATGGGCCAGGCCTCTGCGCCGTTAGGCGCGGTGAGGGTCAAATCTCCTCTAATCTTAAAATAGGCATTGGATACGTCGTTTACGTTTGAGTCTCCGGCATCAGAAATCTTAACCAGGCACTGATTGGCGATAGTATCCGGCACGGTCCAGCCGTAGCTTAAAGCCGCCGCAGGGGTAGAGGCGATAATGGTATAAGGATAAGTTGTGCCGCCGTTAATCGAATATTCCAGTTTTACGTTGACAACCGTACCTACCATTGTCCAGGTGATATTATGGGCAGAGTTAACCACCCATACTTCCCCGCCGTTGGGAGAGGACAGCGTTACGGTAGGTTTAATACTGAAATTTGCCGCGGAAGCGTCGGTAACCGAAGAATCGGCTGTATCGGTAATCTTTACCCGGCACTGCGCAGAAACCGTGTCTGGTATTGTCCAGTTATAACTTCCTGCCGCAGCCGAAGTAGAAGCGATTATAACGTTAGGATAAGTTGTTCCTCCGTCGGTAGAATACTCTAATTTTGCGTTGGCGATTGCCCCGGTAACTGCCCAGGTAATGCTCTTAAGGCTATTAACATTCCAAACTTCGCTTCCGTTAGGGCTGGTTAAATCCAGATTGCCGCGGATCCTGAAATTCAGGTCCGAGGCATCATTTACCGTAGCATCCGCAATTGAGGTAATTTTAACTTTGTCTTGAATACCAGGGTTATTCGGGACCGCCCAGGAATAAGTCAATAACGCCGTATCTACTGAAGCAGTGATAGTATTCGGATAAGTGCTCCCGCCGTCAGTAGAGTATTCCAGTTTGGCGTTGCCTACTGTGCCGTTTTTCGTCCAGGTAATGTTAAATGGGCTGCCTCCGATAACCAACACTTCCCCGCCGTTAGGCGCAGTGATGGTCAACGAACCCTTAATCGTGAATACCGCGTTAGATTCATCCGCAACATCCGTATAGGTCAAACTGTAGATTTTAACCTTAAGGTTTGTCCCGATTTTATCCGGTATTGTCCAGGCATAGGTCAAGTTATCCGCAAGCACCGAAGCCACAATCGTATTTGTTGCTTCGGGGTAAGTTCCGCCGGCATCCGTAGAATAAACTAATTTCGCGCTCCCTAAACTGCCGGTCTTGGTCCAGGTAATATTCTTAAGTTCATTGACTATCAATGTTTCTCCGCCGTTAGGGTAAGTCAGGGTTATTGAACCCTTAACCGTAAAGTTGGCGTTAGAGGTATCAAAGACATTAGCGTCGTCAAAGTTAACTACTTTTGCCCTCACCTGCGTGCCGATAATATCCGGCATTGTCCAGGCATAAGTATTGGTATTGGTTACCGCGGTAGCTATTGTATTAGTGTAATTTAATCCTCCGTCGGTAGAATAATAAAGGTTTACCTTGGATATAGTCCCGTAACTGTTCCAGAGGATATTATAACTCGTCCCTACAATGAGTGTTTCTCCGCCGTTAGGATAGGTAACCACAATCTTACCCTTGATCGCAAAGTTGGCATTTGAGGTGTCATTGACGGTCGCATCGGAAACATCCGTAACCTTGACCTTTAAAGAAGTGCCGATGGCATCAGGAATTGTCCAGGCATAACTTCCGGTTGCCGCAGGAGTGGAGGCAATGATTACATTAGGGTAAGTTGTGCCGCCATCGGTGGAGTAACGTAATTCGGCATTAGCTATGGAACCCGTGCGCGTCCAGGTAATATTCTGCGAGGTGCCCACTTCCCAGGACTCTGCCCCGTTAGGCGCGTTCACAAGAAGTTTGCCTTTAATGGTAAAATTAGCATTAGACTCGTCAAAGACATTGGCAGAGTCGCTTAAAAGCATTATCTTTACTTTCAGCTGCGTGCCGATGGCGTCAGGAAGAGTCCAGGCATAAGGCGTAGCCGTAGAGAGGACGCCTGTAGCAATTACGTTACCGACAGGATAAGTGGTGCCTGCATCGGTGGAATAACGTAATTCAACATTTCCCAGGGTCCCTGTTTTTGTCCAGGTAATATTAGTGGAATCCCCCACGTAAAATGTCTCTGTGCCGTTGGGCGCAGTCAGAGTCAATGTACCCTTGATTTCAAACACGGCATTGGACTCATCAAAAACTTCCGCGTAAGTAAGGCTGATGATTTTTACTTTCAGGTTTATGCCGATACTGTCCGGCACTGTCCAGGCATAGGTGCCTAAAGAAGCCGCTACCCCTCCTAAAGGGGTAATTTTATTCGGATATGTGGTGCCTCCGTCGGTGGAATAATATATATCTACATTCCCGATACTCCCATATGGCGTCCAGGTTATGTTCCTGGCTTCCCCAACCCGCCAGACTTCCGTGCCGTTAGGCGATGTAACTATAACGCGCCCCTTTATAGTAAAATTTGCCGCCGACGTGGCATAAACCGTGCTATCGTAAAAATTCTCTACCTTGACCCTGGTCTGGGTGCCGATGGCATCCGGTATGGTCCAGGCCCAGGCATTTAGATTGCTTGCCCCACCGATGATAGTCGCAGAATAAATCCCTCCGCCATTTGTGGAATAATAAAGATTTACCTTGTCTATCGTGCCGTAAGTAGTCCAGGTAATATTCTGGGATGTGCCCACTTCCCAGGTCTCCCCTCCGCTTGGGGCGTTAAGAGCAAACCTGCCGACAATGGAAAAATTGGCATCGGAAACATCATTAATGGAGGCATCGGTAAGAGAAGTTATTTTAACTTTTACCTGACTTCCGATAGCATCAGGGATAGTCCAGGCATAGGTAAGCGCGCCGGAATCAACACTGGCAACAATCGCATAGGGATAGCCGTCCAAACCGCCGTTTTTGGAATAATCTATTTTTACATTGCCCAGGCTGGCGCCGTTTCTCGTCCAGGTGATAGGCTGGCTTGTCCCCACCCCCCATTTTTCTGTGCCGGCATTGGGAGAAGTGACCGTCACGCTTCCTTTAATGGAAAAATTCGTATCCGACATATCATTGACTGTAGAATCGCTCAAAAGATGCACCCTTACCCTGACCTGACTTCCAATGGCATCGGGGATTGTCCAGTTATAAGGAGTGCCGAGAACCGGGTCAAGGCCACTGATAATGGTATTCCCCACCGGAAAGGTAACGCCTGCGTCGGTAGAATACCTTAATTCCAGGTTGCCAATAGTCCCCTGCTTTGTCCAGGTAATAGTTGTGCTGCCGCCTACGCTAAAGCTCTGCCCCCCGTTCGGAGCAGTTAAACTAAGAGAGCCCTTTATGGCAAAGTTGGCATCGGAATCGTCAAATACGCCTGTGGGGTCGCTGATTAACTCAATCCTTACTTTGGCAGTGCTTGAAATATTATCCGGTATGGGGTTCCAGGTATAGTTCAAAGCCGAAGCAGCTATAGGGGTAACAATAGTATTTGGGAATTGAGAGCCGCCGTCAGTGGAATATTTGATAGTTACGTTCCCTAAACTACCGAATTTCTGCCAGGTAATGACCTGGGAAGAGCCGACTGTAAATACCTCCCCGTTATTCGGGGAAGTTACCGTGAGTTTGCCTTTTATCTTGAAATTGTTATCCGATTCATCATATATGGATGGAGCAAGCACATCGCTAATCTTTATTTTTACCGTATCGCTTATAGCGTCGGGGATTGTCCAGGGATAAGTCCCTGCTGCCGCAGGCGTGGTATCCACGATTGCCGGGATAACCCAGGTTGAGCCGCCATTTGTAGAATATTCTATTTTTACATTGGATATTGAGCCGCCTATCGTCCAGGTAATATTTTGAGATTCGCCTACGCGCCAGACTTCTGTGCCGGCATTGGGGCTGGTAACCCTCACTGAAGCCACAATTGTGAAATCCACATCCGAGGCATCTTCAACCTGCAAATCCGCTGCCTGGTCGCTTACTACCTTTACTCTTACAGTAGTGCTTATGCCTGCGGTGGGAATTGCCCAGGCATACGAGCCGGTTGCCGCGCCCGCAGGTTGAGCCGTGGCAATAGTATTAGGGTAAGTAGCTCCGCTATTAGTAGAATAATATAATGAAACCGTAGAAAAAGTCCCGCTCTTATTCCAGGTGATGTTCTGGGTAGTTTGAGTAGGCCAGGTCACCGCGGTATTGGGAGCGGTTATGGTTAATTTACCTTTAATAAAGAAATTGGCATCGGATTCGTCTTTGACGTTAGCAGAGTCCGAGGCTAAAAATACCCTCACCCTGCGGTTATTACCTATATAATCGCCTACCGGGTTCCAGTTATAGGAGCAAGAGTTTCCGGTACAGTATGTCCCTTGAGCCAGATTATCCGCAATCACCGTATTATAATTGCTGCCGCCGTCTTCAGACAACCGGATAGAAAATGTCGAGCCGCTTAAATCTCCGGTTTTATTCCAGGTAATATTTCTTGTGGTATCTCCTACATTCCAGACCTCTGTGCCATTGGGCGCGGTAACAGAGATGCTTCCTTTTATCTCAAAATCCGCGTTGGAGTCATCATAATTACGACTGGTATAAACCTCTTCGCACTGTATCCTCATCCTTAAAGCCGCACCTATGACATTCACCGGCCCGGGGTTAAGAGAATCCGGGATGGTCCAGGCATAAGAATCAGCCTTTGCCGATAAACCCGTTGCTACTGTAAGAGGATACCCCCCTGTGCCGCTGGCTTTATCCAATAAGAGTTTTACTTTTACCGAGCCGTCGGCATGTGTCCCGCCGCTTTCCAATTCCTTGGCGTGCTCCCATTGCACATTGACCACATTCCCTACCCGGAAAGGCGTTTCCCCACCGTTAGGATATTTCAGGTTTAAAGGCGGAAATTCTGTAATAAACCAGCTGATATCCGAAGTCGTAGATTGCCCGGATTCCCTGGTTACGGTTATACTGGAACTCGTGGGCGGCGTACCCGCGCTGGAAAGCGCCCCACGGTAACTTATTTCGTCATTACCGGTAGTATTTGCCGACGCGCCTGCGCCGGAAGCAGAAAGAAGACAGAAGCTGCGGTTAGAATAAGTAACGGTAGAAAAACCATCAACAGCGCCTATTGTGCTTGTAGTTGTAATGCCGGTTTTCCTTCCTTTTTGCGCGAATACCTGATTTTTAAACTCTACAAGGTGCCATTGCACGGTTACACCTGTAGCCGTGAGCGTAGGTTCATTACGGATAAAAGTTAAGGTAGTGCCGTTGGTTATAGTTCCGTCAACCGCATACATCTTTTCATCGCCGCCGACTGTCGCAGCCGGAGATAACGTAAAAAACAAAAATGATTTGGTTGGGTCAACTGCGGTTACTGTTACGGTTACTGCCTGGCCGTTATCCGAAACCTCGCCTGCTTCTATAGAGTTATTTATGTTGATTTGCCCCTTCTGAACGTTTATATCCGCTTCCGTGGCATCAAAAGCAACCACCTGGTATCCGACGTAATTGTTATAACCGCTTGCGCTCTCGCTGCGGGTTATAGTTAAAGTCTGCGCTGCCGTCAATTCTCCCTTAAATAAATTCCTTTCATCGTCGGTATCAGAAGTAGTAAAACAGGAATTACTTAATATAGGGAAGGCTTTATTTATGGTAACGCTGACCGGCAAGGTTATATTTTTAGTATTGATATTTTCAGGTATGGTTGTCATGCCTGAATATACGGTTGCCCCGGAAACAAATTCGATAATCGCATACTCAAAATTAAGCGCTGTCCCTGATCTCTGGCGGCTAAAGAGTAAGTGCGTGGAGTCATCCACCAATACCACGCATTCAGCTATGCGTCGGTCAGTAGTATTTCCGGATTTCGTAAAAATAACAAAAGATTTATCGGGGACAAGAGGGTCCAATGGCGTTCCCAAAAGGGCAGAAATATCCACAGAGGCAGTCTCAACAGCCGAACCCATTGTATAAGTCCCCCGCACAATACGCTTAACCTGATAGGCATCTGCGTCAGGAACAGGGCAGACAAAAGAGAATAAAAATCCCAATAAAATTACTCCGGCTATATGGGTAATCTTGGCGTTTTTCATTTTTACTCTCCTTTTAGGCCTTTCAGAGAAAGCGTTTCTTCACTCTCCGCGGGAAGAGCAGTAACCGGTTTTTTTACTGCCGGTTTTACAAAACTAATCACCGCAGCCTTACGGCTTTCGCTTTTATTGCCTTCCCTGTCTTCTTCTATGTCCTGCTGGTATTTTATGCGCACGGTATCCCCCGGAACCATCTCGCTTAAACTTTTCTTGTGCTCTAAACGAATACTCTCATCTATCGGCAGCATAATCTCATTCTCGACGCCCTTTTCCGGATCCCGGTTGTAAACAATCGCAATGTGCTTATCGTCAATCCAGCTGATTTCACCCTGAATCTCTTTCACCTCGCTGGCTATCTTAACTTTTTTATCTTTCGTTCCTTTTTCTCCTTCTTGGGCCGGGGCTATCGCAATGAATAAGAAAATAAAGACTGCCGCGATACCCATCAGGAATATGTTCTTTGCTATATTATTCATTTTTTCCTCCTGTATCCTATGCTCATAAATGAAAAATCCTGCGGCGTTTTCCCATTTTCCCGCAGGCTCAAAATCCCCTTCATTTTACCCTGCTCTATCTCCCCCCGCCAGGAGGCTGTGCCTCCGGATGAGGTCTGCATAGTCTCCCAGGTGATTTTTCCGCTGTCATCTATGGTAACCGAATAGTTAGAGAGCGAATAACCGGCAGGGTTTAATTTTGCGGAAACAAATTTGCCGTCGGCAAAGCTGACCATATCCGCAACGTCTTCTCCGCCTGATGAAGGAACGAGTTTTATTTCCCATTCCGTGCCTTTTAAATCCTCAACCCTCTGAATAGCCTGGGCTACTACCCGCTGTCTATCTTTTGAATCCTTGACTTTCTTGGCGGTAAAATAAAAATATACCCCTCCCAAACCGATTATGAGGGCGACAAGATAACTTGCAGTTGCAAAAAATAGCTTATAATTTTTCTTGGCCTCTTCGGCCTTTTCCTCTGCGTAATATTCCTGCACGCGGTCTTTTACTTCCCGGGAAAAATTATCCGAACCCAATACGCCACCGCGCTGCAGTTTTTTCTGGATAAAAGCCCTCTCCTCATCAGTCATTTCACGGATAAACTCCGCGTAATCTTTATTCTCCAGAAGCCTTAAGACTTCCTCCACTCCCCTTTTTATATGAATCCATTTTTCCTGCTCATAATTATTATCAAGATAGGCCGGATAACTGGTATAAGGGTAATCCTTACTGTCGTTTGCCAGGTTTAATTTTTCCGGGTTCAGGTGAATATAAGCCGTCATCTTTAAAAGATAAGTATCCTTTTCCACTAAAACAGCCTTAAACCTTTCCCGGAAAAGATGCCCCTTTTTATCGTAACGGCTGTTGAAATATTTTGTATAGGTATTATTTAAGATATGCATGAAATCAGAGATTTCCCGGGACTTATTTGGCGGCTCTTCCCCGGTTTCCTTTTCCATTTCAACAAGAAGGTGCAAATGGTCAGGAAGCAGGGCATAAGAAAATACCTTGATTTGGTATTGTTCCTGATATTTCTTCAGCAATTCGAGGAACATTTGATAGTCCTTTTCGTCCTTAAAGATATTTTCACCGCGCTCACCCCGGCACGTGATATAGTAAGCCGCATTTTTCAGGTAAATCCTAGGCAACCTGGGCATTTTCCCCTTAATATGCCTGGCACTTTCCTGTTTGTGCCTGGCACTTTCCTGTTTTTTCAAAAAAAAATCTCAGGCAAACGTCCTGAGATTCTATTAGGAACTTCGGCGGTTTGCCTGCCCCACACCCAGAAAGATATAGCCATGCAATTGCTGGCTGGGTGTGGGGTGCACAACTTTGCGCCCCCAGGTTACCCTGGGTTTGCCTTTTCGTTTCCTCAAATAGCAATAAAGCAACTTATACCATTTCTGCTTAAGTATAACATCGAATTATCACCTTGTCAACCCCTGGTAATTTTTATTTCCCTTTAAGCAGTAACGCTATTGTTAGCAAAAGGCAAACATTGGCAAACTGCAGGAAAACACTTGCCTCAATGCCTCCGCCGGGAGCTATGGGTATAGGTAGCATCATAAAACGGGATATTATACCTAAAATCAAACTCACTACACCTAACAGCAAAACCGCGTTTGCTATTGCCTTCATACCCCCCTCCTTTCAATAAATCCGTTTACATCACCATATTTATTATCTAACGGTAAATTCAAAAAGTCAAGAACAATTGGAAGCACCCTTATTTATATATTTCTCTCCTATGCCCCAGGTCAATAATATAGACCATGAGCTTATCTTTATAAACGGCATAAATAATCCGATAATCTCCTATGCGCAGGGAATAATCGCCTTTCAGCCTGCCTTTTAAAGATTTACCTTGAAAAGGAGCAATTTTAAGGGATTCTACCGCGGTTATAAAACGGAAATAAAGTTTACGGTCGCTGCGGTATATTTTTTCTAATTCTTTTGCGGCGAGATTAGAAAATCCTATTTTATACATCCAACTTTTCAATTTTTGCGCGCAATTTTTCCAAGGAAACAGTCTTGCCTTCTCTAATCTCTTGCCTTGCTTGTTTAATCCTTTTTAGGGTTTCTTTGCTGGAAAGAATCTCGATTGTCTCTAAAAGGCCCTCATAATCATCCGGGCTAAGCATAACTGCGATAGGTTTACCCCTTTTAGTGACGATGTAACGGTCTAACCGCGCGTCAATCTTTTTTATCACTCCCGGCAGGTCCGGCCTTAATTCCTTTAAGGTAATTGTATTAACCATATCATTCACCGCCCTTTCCATAGAAGTATACACTAAAGAGTATACTTTGTCAAGGATGTTTCCTAACCCTTTTCCCAGCCGCTACGCCGCCTTTTGCCGACAACGATCAAAACCGCGATTATGCCGAAAATTACTGATGCCTGGGAAAGGGTCATAAAGGCTTCCGGGGCGCTGTCATTGCTAAGCATCATTGCGCTTATCCCTAATGAGAAGGTAATAAAATATATAAACATCACAGCCCCTGTTGTACTCAAACCCAAATCAACAAGGCAGTGGTGAAAATGGTCCCTTCCTCCGTACTCCAGCCACTCAAGCAATGTCTTAACCTTTGCTTCTTTTATTCTCATTATCGTAGTAAAAACCATATCAAAAATAGGCACGCCTAAGATTAAAATAGGTATGGATATTTTTACGATGTTATCCGCGGCCCAATGGCCGGCCAGCCCCAGGCATGCAAGGGTAAACCCGATTAATGTGCTGCCGGCATCGCCTAAAAATATCTTTGCCCTCCTGAAATTATAAGGCAGGAATCCGGAGCATGCGCCCATTAAAGCAACCGAAAACATCACCATATAATATTGCGAGGTAGTAAAAAGTATGACCGTAAAACAAAATAAATTGACTATTGCCGAACCCGCGGCCAGGCCGTCCATGCCGTCCAGATAATTGCAGGCGTTAGTCACCCCCACTATCCAGATGACCGTTATAATTATTTCGCCGATGTTACCCCAGCATACCGGAGGAAGAAAATCTACCCGTATGCCTGAACATATTACAATTAAAGCTGCCGCCAACTGGCAAAATAAACGGAATTGAACGCTTAAATTCCTCTTAATATCATCTGTCAGACTGACAAGCATAATTACGGTTGCCCCCGCTAATATAGGGAGGAAATAAGAAAAATACTTTCCATTAAATAACAACCCGGAAAGCAATCCCAAATAAATCGCCACCCCCCCCAAAAGAGGAGTTGCCCTTTTATGTATCTTCCTGCGCCCGGGCAAGTCTAAAATCCGCAGCCTTACGGCCAAGAGCCTGAAAAAAGGCGTGGCTATAAGCACAAACAGGAATGGAATCAGAAAAGATAAGAAAGTGTTCATAAACTCTACAATAATTTCTGCGCTAAACGGTGCAACTCTGGGTTGGCAAGAGCTAAAACACGTTTTTTTACCACCCGCGAGAAATACTCCTTTTCAGTCTTGCTTAATTTCTCATTACGCAGCTTCTTCAAGAATAATTCCTTTTGCTTCGGGGAAAAAACCTGAGAGAGCGAATATTCGAGCCCCATCACTTCTTTTACCGAAAGAAGGTCGTTAAGATTTGCCTGCGCCTTCCTGAAATAATTATTAAATGTAACCGTCACTCTCTGACTGGATAATAAAACGCCCTGGACAACAAGATCTTGGCCATTCTTAAAAGCCGCCAGGTAATCTTCGTGCCGCTGGCTCATGAACTTACTCTTGAATGGCGCATATAGCGCATCTGCCCAGGGAAATTCCAAGCCCAGTGTTTTGTAAAGCGCAAGCGACACCATTATTAATAAACCAAGGTTCATTCTATCAAACCGAGACTTAAGAAACTGCTGCGTTTTATTATAATCAAATAGGCCTTTTCCGGCACTATAGGCCAAAACTACCGGGAATCCCTCCCAAAGCCTTAGGTCCCTAGACATAACTAAATCCGCAAGCGTTGAATTGGCTTCCTCTTCTTTATCAACTTCCAAAAGGGGGAATCCCAATACTGCTAACCTTTTTAAAAGATTATCTTTTTCCAGCTTTACACCGCTTCTTTTTTAGCCAACCTTAAAAAATGTTCCCAGTTCTTAATAACGGACGTTTCCGATACATCATAAGACGCAGTTTCCCGGAACCGCTCCTCCAGTTTAATTATGTCCATCTCGCTTCTTTTGCTCTTCAATAAGGCTAAACAATCTTCAATGTCTATGGCATTAGCGCGGAATAATTTACTTATTATTATGTCGTAATAATTAAGCACTCCTAAATAAATATGGCTAAACTCTTTAATCCGGGTGTTATTCCCTGTCTTTAGAGGCGATTCTAATAATTGCGTTGTGTGCACGGAGTTTCCTCGAAATAAATCAAAGATAAATCCGTCATCCCTTGACCACCCCCATCCGCTTGCCGGTTTATATCCAATCTGTCGCAGAATATTAATTAGATAACCGTGTTCATCTTCTTCAGGGACAAGCAAATCTATATCTTTAGTTGAGGCTTTGATACCTAAAAGCGTCAGGGCAGTTCCGCCGCAGGCAACCAGATGCACTCTCCTCCTTACGAAATCGTCCCAGCCGGATATCCTATCCAATAGTCCCTGTTTATCTATCCGATATTCCATACAATATATTGTATTATTTCATACAATTATCTGTATTAAAGTATACAATAAATACTGAGTTTGTCAAGGATAAATTTATCCCTCTTCTACTTCTATGGTTATACTTTCACAGGTGGTAGTTTTGATTTAAATTACTAGTTATTGGGTTTTATTTGATTTCTTTTAACACGCGCAGCGCCTTAAACCCTTCGGCGTACTTTACCCTGCCCTGGAAACCCCGGAAATTAGCGCAGGACTGCGCGCTTTCCAAAATAGTAAGATTCTCAATCCTGGTCCTGTCTGTTTGAGAAGCGTGCATCTTTAATAATTGCAGCTTTTTATCCAGGACGTCCTGGATATTGACAAACACATCCGGCTCAAAATGCTGGGTAGTAGGTACTTCAAAAAAGAGGACCTCTTTTATATAGCGGGTAGCCGATACCCCGGCATGGGCAAGCGCCCGGTGGTCCTGGTGTATATCATGAGGATAATTCAAGAGTACAGTATCGGGCTTTGCCTTATGTATAATTTCATCTATCTTGTGTATCAATTCCCTGCTATCCGCTAATTCCGTATCGCGGAAGCTCCCCCAGAAAAGCTCTTTTGCCCCCAGGAATTTTGCCGCCTCATTTTGTTCCTGCCTTCGTATACCGGCATCCCCGCCGAAACTTCCGTCAGTCATAACCGCTAAATATACGTTATGGCCGCCCTGCACATATTTGATTAATGTCCCTCCGCAACCGAACTCAATATCATCTGGATGCGCCCCTATCGCCAGTATGTTCATATTTTCACCTCATCTCTCCAGGGGACGTTTCCCTTGTTTATAACTCGTGTATTTACAATGGGAACCGTCCACCCAATACTGAAAATTCTCAATTAATATATTAGTTTACTTTCCTTCCGAAGTCAATTTTAAAATTTCCCGCGCTTTTTCACCCTCATTGAACAATAAATCCAGTATGGACATAAACGGCAGGAAATCTTTCTCATCACGCATAAACTGCTGATGGTAGACAGGATGCCTGAATTCCTGGTAAACTAATTTTATGCCGGCATCACCAAATTTATTTTCTTCCAGGTAATCTTTCCCGCCTATCCCTGAAAGGTATGTATCGGCTTTCAATTTTTTACATATCTCAATGATACGGTCTGTATGCTCGCTTGAAATATCCAGTTGTGATTCAAAATATACCGGCCTATTTATTGAAAGCTGTTTTAATATGTAATTAATTATACTAACATTCAAATCCGTCAGCCTCTCCCATTTCCTTGAGTAAACTTCTTCAAAAAACGGCAGGTAATCTTTTAAAAAACTTGCTTTTGCATACCAGGTCTTCATACTGCGTAAATGCTCATTCGCCCAGCCGGAAGTATTATCTATGTTAGTGCTGCAGATTTTCTGCCTGCCTAAACCTTTACAGATAACCGGGACAGTCAGCCATATCCAGCCGTCTTTAGTGCGTATCTTGTTGCGGTTCTGGAATTCCCGCGCCTTATACTGCACATTATCCAGGAATACAAAGGCATCGCTTCTGGCTATTTTATCAAAATAGCCCAGCCAAGGTATATATTGCGGCTGGTGCACCGAAAGTATCATTTTTTGCTTACAAATATAGGATTAGTTACAACAACTAGATTATCCGCCTGGAGTTCAATGCGGTAATATGACTTTTCACTTATCTGTTCAAAATCGGAATAAATAATCTCTAAAGGAGAATATCCGTCGAGAGTCCTGGTTATCTGGCCGTTTTTTATTATTCTTATCTTACAGCGTCTCTTCCCTCCGTCTAAAAAATGCCCTTTTATAATAATCTGGGGTGTAGTTTTCAAACGAAGTTCCTGCCCCATAATAACCCCCTCATCCGTATTGGCATCCCTGATAGTAAATTCATCCATGATAAAATTCGCTGAATCCTTGCCTCTTACCACATACATCCTGCCTTTTTTTAAGGCCCTCAATGCCTCTTCCGTATTTACCTCCGGGACTAAAAAGATTGTCCGCAAATCCTGAAGGTATTTATTCAGGTCATCCTCGGTATCAAGGCCCAGAGCCCCTATTACCCATATCGGGGCCTGGCGTCTACCCTGACAGTATTCAGTTAAAACTTTATCCCATACGCCTCCGGGTGCAGCGACCCGCCTGTAACTTTCATAAAACATGGCAAATCCGGTATAGTTAGAGGCTTTTAAAAGATAATCCGTATGTGCGCCTGTCTCAATGCCGATCCCATTATGCTCCGTAATATATTCGGCTTCAGGATGTGCCCAAAACGTTACCCCGCCTTTTTTATTTACATAATCAATAAAATTCTGATAAGGCATAATTCCCAAGTCGCCGCGATACTGGTCAAACTTTAAATCGCAAAATGGATAATTGTTAAACAAGAATATCCCCCCGGAAAGAATAAGCAGGATGCCTATAATTCGATTGATTTTTGCAGGCGAGGATAATTGCCTCCCGGAGAAATCCTTATAATCAAACTTGGGCCTGCGAAAATAATAAAACCCTGCCGCCAAAAGAAGTAACGGCCAAAGATTTAAAACATTTTTAATTTTAAAAGGCAGCATTAGGCCCTGAGTGTTTCCTATAGCGGGAAGATTCCGTAACTCATCCGGATTATCCAGGCCTATCGCGATAACATGTTTGTGCCAATCCATTATCTTAAATTTTTCCCCAAACGGCCCGCCTTGCCAGTAATAAAAAGGCGCGCTCTCAATGCCCGGAACCAACAATAAATCTTTATTCTTCTTTTGAAAATCGCCAATTTCTTTTAAATACCGCTGAATCCCGTACTTGAATATAGAATTGCCTTCAACCCGCTTTTTAATAACATTGCGCAACGGCCAAAAACCATACTCCCAGCGCATTAAATCCCGGTCGGTAAGGATGAGGATTTTGATGCCGTTATTTTTTGCAACATTGATAATCTCAGGGATAGAATACACGCCGTCGCTTACCCGAGAACTTATCTGAATGGCTGCGGGAACCTGGACTAACTCTTCCGCAAACGCGGCGTTTCTTGAAAAACCCAAAACCAATAATGTAGCAAAAATTATTTTAAAGTAAGTCATCATATAACTCCGAAACCTTTTTTGCCATCTCTTCAGCTTTAAACTTTCCGCTTACCCCGGTCCTAGCCGCTTCACCCATAGATGCTCTTTTCGGCGCATCTTTCAGTAAGCTGCTTATTGCGGTTGCCAGGCTATGCGCATCTGCCGGAGGCACTAAAATCCCGGTTTCACCGCCTTTGACAACTTCGGGGATTCCGCCTACGTTAGTAGCAACTACCGGAACACCCATAGATTGCGCCTGGACTAACACTATGCCGACTGCCTCATTAAGGGAAGGCAAAACCATTACATCCATAATAGACAAAATATCCGGCACATCTTCGCGCCAGCCGGTAAATATAAATTTATCAACCAGACCCGAATCCCGCGCCTGTTTTTCCAGCTTCGTGCGCAAACTCCCCTCTCCGACCAATAGAAACTTCGTATTCTTAAACTCAAGCAACACTTCTTGCGCCGCCTGCAAAAAATATTCCGGGCCCTTGACCGGCTCAAGCCTGCCAACCATACCTACAACATGTTCACCTGGATCAATATTAAACTTTCGTTTTATACTATCTTTATCCCCCTTAGGCGCATCGAATTCCAGACCTTGATAAATAAGTGCAACCTTATCTCCTCCGGCAACATTAAATTTTATTAAATCCTTTCTTTCCAATTCGGTCAAGGCGATTATCTTATCGGTAAACTTTGCCAGAAACCGCTCAGCGATAACTATGAGCCGGCTTAAAAACGGGCCGAAATAGCCGTAGAAATTGTGCCCGTGCGGCGTATGCACAATTTTCGGCACTCCGGAAATTTTAGCGGCAAGCCTCCCCAGCGCCCCGGCTTTTGCGGTATGCGTGTGCACGATGTCGAATTTCTCTCTGCGCAATAAACCATACAATTTAAAAAATGCGCACAAATCCTTGAAAGGATTTATTTCCCTTTGCAATTCTTCGATAACCGTAACCCGGCCGGAGAACCGACTCAGGAATTCCTGCGTCTTTAAGCTGGGGTAATCGGTATGCCCGATTATTATCCTTACATCAAACCTTTCCGGCTGGATGCCGTTTGAAAGTATCCGGAATATATCCGACGACCCTCCCCAGTCCATCCTGGTTATAATCTGGGCAACCTTGATTTTGCTCATACTTAGTATCTGTAAAGCTCAGTGCAACGTATACAAACGGGAAAAATCTTCTTTTCTTTCAGTAACCGGCGGTAATCAATCGCTTTCCGGCTATTCCAGGCCTCTGTAAATTTTCCTTCTTTTATATTTCCGAATGAATAACTAAAATTCAGGCAGGGCCTGACTTCGCCGTCCGGGAAAATATACGCCACAAGCCAGGGGCTTAAACAGCGGGTGCCGGGCTCGCTGGGCGTATAGCAGGGCTCCTGGTAATAGCGCTTGAGCTGTTTGCAGGAGAAATTCGGATAGAAATCAATGGTAAAACTATATTTTCCCGAAGAAATCTCCCTCATTTTCTCATAAAGCACACCCGGCTCTATTCCCGGCTCAAAGATAAAACCTTTCCAATCCGCAGATGAACAATTAAGCAGGGTGTCATATTGTTTCTGTTTATCCAGGATTTCCGGCTCAAGAAAAATAAGGTTATGGAAAGTTAAGGCATCGGCTTTAATCTCAAGGGCTACCTCTGTCATCTGCTCCAGATATTTATAATTTTGTTGATTAATTGTGCATTGCAGGTTTATAAGGGGTTTTTCCTTATTCCTTTGGTCCTTAAAATAATTTACCTTTTTTAATCCGGAGACTATCTTTTCAAACAAACCTGGCATCCCGCGAATTCTATCGTGAAGCTCTTCTTTTCCGTCTAAAGAAACATTTAATTCATCAAGCCCGCTATTTACGATTTCTTCCGCGATATTTTCAATAAGCGAACCGTTGGTAATTACGAGGCAGTGCATATTTTTTTGTTTTATATACCTGATTAACCTTAAGCAATCACGATGCAGAAACGGCTCTCCACCAAAAAGTGTTACGCTTGGCCGAAAAGCCGATACATTATCAATCACCGCGGATAACTCATCAAAAGAAAGCTCTTGGCGTATGTATTCCTGCCCTTGTGTTTTGGTAACCCCTCCTTCTCCCCATTGCCCGCACATCTGGCAATGCAGGTTACAGCGGTGAGTAAGGAATAAAGTTAACGCCTCCGGGTATCCACTTCGTCCTTCTGCGAATGAACGGTAAAGGTTTGCCTCGAGGCGTTTTGTAAAGACGCCTAAGGCGTATCCGGGTTGTTTTAACGCTTTATAAAAGAACCTTTTAAAATTACGCAGAGGTATCAGCATAAACCACTTACTATCTCAACTATTTTTTCTAAATTCTGCCTGGGGACCAACGGATGCACAGGTAAAGTCAGGATATGCCCAGCAAGATAAACGGCATTAGGGAAATCATTTTCTTTATAACCTAAATCATAAACTTGATGTAATGCGTAAGGATACATATACGAACTCTCAATACCTTCATCCCAAAGCTGTAAATGCACTTTTTCCCTTAAACGTGTATCCTTAAAAACTACCGGCAGGCGGTTAAAAGCCGGGGCAGTATCAGGCAGTATCTTTGGCAATACGATAGAATCAATACCCTTTAACCCTTCCATAAGGAATAAACCATTCGCCAGTCTCGCCGCGGAAAATTCGGATAACCGCCTCAATAATGAAATGCCCACTGCTGCCTGAATATCGGTATATTCCAGCATGGCGAAGCTTCTCGGCATGCTATTACTCTTAAACGGCGCAATAACCGGATAAAATAAGCCGTACAACAAACGGTTCATAGCCAAAGAAACACCGGCAAGCTTAAATAATAACCCTGCCTGCAAAAAAATGCCCGGCTCATCCAATAGCTCCCTTTCTGCAATTATTGCCTGTTGCAGTTCATCGGAATTAACCGCAATGCATCCTCCGGAATAAGTAGGCAAGTTTTTTCCGCGGTTAAAACTATAAAATCCGGCATCGCCTATTGTGCCGGACATACGCCCGTTTATCCTGGTCCCCAAAGCCTGGGCGCAATCTTCGATTACAAATACCCCTTTATTTTTTGTTGCCTGCGCGATTATATCAATTTCGCAGGCCAGGCCGAACATATGCACCGCCAGGACCGCAAGGGTATTTCCGGAAATAACTTCCGGCAGTAAGGATGCGGCAAGGTTAAATGTTTCCGGATATATATCGCAAAAAACCGGCTTTAAACCTGCCTGTCGAATCGCCAAAACCAAACCCGCATCAGTATATGCGGGAAGAACGACTTCTTTTTTATCCGATAACTTCGCCAGGGATTTTAATATCAGGTAAAAAGCGGCCTTTCCGGAACCGGCGCTCACCGCATATTTTACTCCCAGAGTGCCGGTGAAGCTATCTTCAAACTCCTGGATGCGCTTTCCGCCGGCATTAAATGCCCGCAAACCCGAAAATATGTCTCCGGGAGAAATAGGCATTGCCACTATCGGTATCCTGGATTTTAACATTTACTTATCCTTCAATAATTCAAATGTGGTCCGGGCCAAATGGTAAAACCCACCAAAAAATGTACGCGTCCTGCGCAGTTTAACAGCCTTTATGAACTTGCTCAAACCGTCAGCATAAAGAGACGAACTCTGCCCATAAATACGCGTTTTGCCGGCCAAAATTTTTTCCTTCAGTTCTTGCTCGGAAAAAACGGCATCCGTTACCAGCCTTCCCCTCCCTATCTCAAATCCAAAATGCGCATCGCTTCCGGCAATCATAGGTAGGCCTCTTACTTCCGCTATCTGATAGGCAATTTTATTGGCATTTACAGTAACCGTATTCC
Organism: Planctomycetales bacterium; assembly: GCA_005239725.1. Taxonomy (GTDB): domain Bacteria; phylum Omnitrophota; class Gorgyraeia; order Gygaellales; family Profunditerraquicolaceae; genus SBBM01. The sequence continues at coordinate 18,045 of SBBM01000052.1, forward strand.
TGAGCCTGGCGTTAAATCCTTCAACCGCATCTACAAGCCCCAATATTCTATCTGGAATATCCGTACTTTCTTTACCGGGATGAGCCAAGACTACAATTCCACCCTGTTGTTTTATTTCTTTCGCGATATCTTCAGGATTCCGGGAGTTAACCTCCTCCTTAAGAAATAATCCGAGCAGTTGACAGCCTTCTATATCTATCTCTGCTCCCAATATAACCATAAAGTTACCCGAAGACAATGCCCTAGCCTCTTTAGCCCCCTTGATTGTGTTATGGTCGGTAATAGCTATCCCGGAAAGTCCGCGAGAGGCAGCAATCTCAATTATTTTCCCCGGAGAAAGAAAAGAATCATAAGAATACCTTGAATGAATATGCAGGTCAAATTCCATTTTTATAAACCTTTTTACGCTTAATCAATCTTTGTGCTAAATACATTATGCCTGGTTTTAGGTCATCAAGAGACAAAATCCCATCTGTTATACGAAAATCAAAAAAATCCTTGATCACGGAAAGCAATATGCGCAGTTTATGTTTCCTCTTGAATAACATCTGGAAGGCTGCGGGTATATCAAGCCATAGGAATCTCAACTTGATTCCTTGCACATACTCTTTTTTAATCTCTATTTCATTACCGAGTGCGGCGTTGTAAAGCAAAAATGGGAAATCTATCCCGCATTTTATGGCTAAAGGCAGAGTTCCCCAGAATTTCGGATTCACCTCTATCAATTTATATTTATTATCCGCAATATCCTTCTTAAATTCCACCATGGCTACGCCTCGCCATTTTAATTCCGAAAGAAGCCTTATTCCATAATCAATCAATTGTGGCTCTTTAACGCTTTCGCAAAAACTAGATGGGCCTCCGGAAATAGGATACTCGCGCAGCCTGTGATGGCAAAAATATGCTTTTAATTCCCCCCGATAATCAAAAAATGCCTCGAAACCATAACCCTGCCCTTCTATATAATCCTGAATTATCAAATCAGAAGTAATCTCACGGGATAACTTATAAAAATCAATCAACTCTTTGTAGTTTTTGGCAATCCGGTATTTCTGCCAAGGTTTAAGGTCGGTGCCGGAATCATTCCTTATTTTTATCACCGAGGGATACCGTATTTTTGGCGCACTGTTTTTTAATTCGTAGTCATCTTTAACTGAAATCGTAGACGGTACCGGTATCCCTAGTTTATCGGCAAAACCGATTATAGCCTTCTTATCATTTGCCAACGCAAATGCCTCATAATCCGGCACAATAAAATCAGCAAAATTCTTAAGTTCGGACGCATGCCGGCAAAGGGTTTCTACAGAATTTGTTGAAACCGGAATTAAAACATCTTCTTTTTGAAGAGTACCTTTTAACTTTGTGATGAACTTATCGTTGGCAGGCGAAATATCAGGCAGGACATATTCATTCTTACAATATTTGGAATAGAAACAGAGCGGACGATTAACGGAAAACTTCTCCTGTTCTACGCAGGCAACGTCAATCCCGTGAGACCCTAAAGACCTCACTACCGCTAAGGCAATCCGGTTATTGGCGTCGGTAACTATCGCTCTCAACTCTCTATTCTATTCTTTAACGACATAATATAAACGCTTCAGCATCCGGTACTCTGCAATTTCTAGTCTAAAGCCTTGGCAGTTTTGAGGTCGTCCAGCGGTAGAATCTTTCCGCAAGCTTTAGGATATCTATAGCTTCTGCTTGGCGAAATTCCCTATCTTCGTAGGCGATAAGGTTTTTTTGGGCAATTATTCGCTTGAAGGTATTAGCTTCGCCATCTTCAAGATTCTGTGGCAGACGCATAAGCAGGTCAACCGCCTGCATATGGCCTTCGCTTGCCGACCTGATGCCCAAATGGAATGTCAGAATAGCATCGCAGCAGGATATGGTGCAATGAACAGCGTTCAAGCCTACTGCTGTCCAGTTTCCTGTATCGCGCGCATTAAGCATTACCTCGTAGAAATCCTTTGCTTTCTTAAGAAAAATTTTGTAGTCATTTTTCTCCACATTTACGGCTTTGAGTTTCTTTGCCGTCATAGTAAATTCTCCAGTCTTTCTCCGTATATCAGCGTATAGGATTTTAGAATGCTCTTAACCACTGCAAGGCCTTGTTTATGTTTTGCCTTAAATTCGACACGTGTATTTACATATGGGGATAGGGTATTACCGAATTCCCTGGACACCTTGATGCTGATTGCTTCAAGCAAACATTCAATCTCTGTTTTTGCTTTAACACTTTCCACAACCGCGGCAATATCTATATCACTCGCCGGATGCTCCTGATGAACGCTGACGCTACCGAACAAGGCGACGCTTACTATTTCTTTTTTTACTCTGGAAGACGAAACTTTTCGTTTAATCATTTCAATAACAGTATCCAGAATCTTATCCTCTTTGGCGAAGAGCGGTTTCAGCAGGCTTGCTACCAAAAAAGAGTCTTGTTTAAGGCTATAGACGTGGGTTTTGCCCATATTGCGTAACTGGAGCGCGCCTTCTTTAAACAAAGCGCTTAAGGCAGCGTGCGTAGCAGGCGGAGTTATCCCTATTTCCTTGGCTATCTGGGTACCGTTCCACTCTGCGTCTGTCCTACAAAGGAACCGGAGTATTCGTGTCTTTGCTTCCGTATTCAAAATCGTATCTAATGGCTTGGTGAATTTCATTTTGATTACCTTCCCGTCATTAAGTTTACTAAACATATATTTAGTAAACTTAATAAAGAATACCATCCCCGATACGCTATGTCAAGGATTTTCCTGACCAAGAACAGGCGTTTGGCAGTATACTGCAAAATAAATTTGGCCATCAGGAGTTTTATTAATATTTATACCCATATCTAAGCCTCAACTAAAAGTACAATGTCTATCTTGAGGCAGGAAGAGTTTCCCGATTAAATAGTGAACTGTCTGGTTATTTTATTTGGTTATTTTATCGCTCTCGACTCTTTTCCTATTTTTTTACAACGTAATACAAACGCTTCATCATCCCATGCTCTGCAATCTCAACATTATATTTTGATAGAAATCCATCTACGGCTTTTTTTGCTCCGAGATAGACGTCAGAGTTATAATCATCAAATACTATCCGCCCCCCCGCTATTCATCTTACGCCAAACAGACTCGGCGCAATATGATATACTTTTTTCCAGATCGCAATCGATAAGCGCAAATGACAGTTTTGATGTCAAAAAAGGCAGAGTATCTTTAAAATAACCTTTTACAGGCTTTATTACATGCTCAAAACCCAATCTCTTAATTTTCTTTTTCACATACTCATACGCAATGTCTTTAAAAGTTGCCTCTTCCACTTCGGTCAAGCCTTTTTCTTTTTCAATGCTCAATTCATTAAAATCAAAGCCTGAGAAAGAATCGTGGGCATAAATAACTTTGCTGCATTTTTCCTGACGCAAAAAATTTGCCATTATTATACTCGTCCCGCACCGGGCACTACCGCATTCCACAATATCACCCTCTATTTTTAAAACACGTCCTAATTGTTCAAGTAAATCTTCTATTCCGCCTCCCACGCGAAGCACAGTTTCATAATCAATGAGTTTTAATTTATAGAGAGATGGTATCGTCAACAACACGAATTCTCTTAAATTCCGGGGGATTATCTTTTTTGCCGCTTTTCTCCAATTCATTTATGGCCTCGAATGTATTATGAACATTTTACCGGGAATACTCGTTTTTCAACTCTTCCAAATAGCAAATAAGAATTTTTGCCTGACTCGTTGCCTTCTTGCCCAATTCTGAATCGATATTGCTCATCTCTACCTGCGATTGAATTTCATTAATAAAAGACTGGAGGTGCCTTTGTGCCTCTTTCAATAAATTTACGGCTGCGGTTATTTTCCTTGCTGTATAAACATCGGATGCCTCGTAAACTTTCCTGGCAGCGCTATCAAAATCATCGAAGAACTGTAAAAAAGATATCGTTTGGCCTGCAGCAAGATAATCCTTTGTTGTGGACATCACATCCGAAGGAGACACCTTAAATACAAAATTAATCTTATTTAATCCGGGTGTATATTGCGTTCTCATTTCCCCTGTTGAAGCATCAATCCAGTATGTATTATTTTTAAAAATAGTAAGGGGCTTATCTTTTGAATAAGTGCTAATCCATTGGCTGGCAATATAGAAATATCCGCCGTTCGCTATGATATAAACCTGAGGGCTATTCTGCCAAGTTGCGCGATTATCAATTGTTACCTGGGTATATTTAAGGTTTTTCCCAATTTGGTCGGTAACCGCTACTTCAACTTGAATAGGTTCAAAAATGAGGTTTATTTTGTTGATCCCCGGTGTAGCTTGGCTATTCATAACTCCCGTAACCGCGTCTATCGAATAAGCTGTGTCTTTATTAACAATTAAATCATCGGTTGCTTCATAACTAACCCCGCCCCATTTTCCTTGGATCATATACGCTTCACCACTAGCAACAGGATAAAAAGATGGACTGTTGTTTAATCGGCCCACTGAGCTTATGCCGACTTCTCCATTTTCAAGATACTGCCCTGCCGAATTTACTGTATCTACATTAAGCTGGATGATTTCGGCTTTACCTTTTGAAACAAAGATAAAAAAGAAACTTAATATCCCGACAAAAATACATAGTTTTCTATTCATCTTTAGCACCTCCCATAATAATCTTACCCTAACCGTGCACTTTTTAATTCTTCAATATAACCGATTAATTCGTTCGCTGAAGCAATAATTCCTGCGCCAACATCTTGGGTTATTTGGCCGGAATTTATCTTTGCCTGAGCTTCATTTATAAATGCCGATAGTGTCTTCTGGGCAGTATTAAGAAGACTTATGGCTTTATTAATATTTCCTGCCTCATATATTCTTGTTGCTTCAGCGATTTTATCCTTAGTAACATCCAACTTAGTAGTCAGGCTATTTTGTTCTCCGCTTTGAAAAGTAGTCACGGAGGTGATTTCATTAGTAATAATATTTTGTGTATTTGTTGCTACCTCAGCTGGTGACTGCTCAAATACAATATTTACCTTGTTTACGCCAGGGGTGCTTTCAGTTCTGACATTTGCGGTAAGGGCATCAATCCAGTAGGTAGTGTCTTTAAAGACGGTTATGGAAGAGGCGGGCCTGGCGGAATAAACTCCACCCCATTCTCCAATCAGACTCGAGTTTGCACCATTTGCAACGGTGAAGATAGCCGGACTTGCAAATGGTGTGCCGCCAACTTCATGCCGTATGTATCCTCCCTCAAGATGCTGGCCCAACTGGTCAGTGGTGTCGTAGGTAACCTGGATTATTTCTTCCGCAAAAATCGGTGCAGTAATACCAAAAATTATCGCTACCGAAATTATAAATATCGAAAAAATGCCCATTATCGGACACGCTTTTGCAACTTTTTCTATATTCATTTATTCCCTCCTCGTATTAAGTTCCTATTGAATTGATATTTGGTTATAATTTAACTAATCATCAACCAGTTTGTAGGTCTAATGTCGCAATACCGTGTCACAGTAAGGTCACAGTAAGGTACTATTTCGGGTCAAATATCTTTAAAAGCTCTTCTGCACAGTATATCTTACCCCGCTCTTTATCCGTAGTCTCTGTTAAGATTTTCATTGATTGCAGCTTTTCTACGGCAGCCTTAGCTGTGGGAAACGAAGTCTTAAGCGATTGGGCTGCTCTGGGTATGCTTATGTAGGGATTTCTTGAGATTAGATCCAGCAATTTAAATACATACAAAGATGGCCTCTTTTGTTCAACCCGCTTCCTGTAGCCATCCAATAAGCTAAGTACGGCCTTTGAATTGTCAATGGCATCCCTGGATTCATCCGCTATTGCTTTTAAGAATAATTTAATCCAGCCAGGCCAATCTCCTTTTTGACTTACAGCAAGGAGCCTTTCATAATACTGGGTACGATTCCTCTCAAAATAAGCACTAAGGTATAATAGTGGATATTTCAGATATTGCCTTTCGCATAAGAAAAGTATGGTCAATAACCTGCCTATTCTGCCATTACCATCCAGGAAAGGATGTATAGCTTCGAACTGATAGTGCATCACTGAACACTGAATAAGCCCGTCTAGGGCTTCCCTGCTATGGACAAATTTCTCAAGATCTCCCAGTGCTTCTTTCATCTCTTCTACAGGAGGCGGTAGATAGGTAGCATCATTAAGCGTGCAGCCACCGGGACCGATCCAGTTCTGGCTTCTGCGAAATTCACCGGGAGTTAAATGCTGCCCCCTTACCCCTTTCATGAGGATAGCGTGTATTTCTTTAATTAAGCGCAGAGATATTGGCAGTGACTCCAGCCTTTTAATACCGTAATCAAGGGCCTTTACATAATTATATACCTCTAAAATATCTGTCCTGCCGGCTTCCTTCTTCTGCTGTTCTTTACGGGCGGCTTCAAAATAGAAAAGCTCTGAAAGGGAAGTCTGCGTGCCTTCTATCCTTGAACTTAGGACCGCTTCTTTCCTTACGTAGGGAATAATCAAAAGGGCAGGATTTGGCAGTTGAGTTCCTATGCCGTTTAGATTCCCTAAATTGCGGTTTGCCTCGGCTAACAGCTGCACAATAGCCTCATCATAAGTCAGCTTAGGAGGCAAAGGATTAGGCACAAAGGCGGGGCATCCTTTTTGCGTATCGATTATTCTACCTGCAGAGCTATTTCTAAAGGCTTCTATATCCATATCTCTCCTCTTTGAGCAATTAAAGTTAACTTTAATTATACAAATCGTAATTAAAGAAGTCAAGCATTTTCTTTAATTAGCCAAAAACATACAAAATCCATCTGTTTAATAAATTAGACAATTGTCTATTCTATTATACACCTACCTAAACGACCACTCAGGCGGGAGATCCTCTTTGTGTTTATCCCAGAAGTCGATTAATTCCTGCGGCGAGGGAATGCTGTGGACGGCTTTGTGCTTTTGAATATTTATTCTTATTGTTTCTTATTCTTCAATATTATGACTTATGTAATAATTGAGATAAAAATTGTCCGCCTTTAACAATCAAGAAAAATATACTTACAAAACAAACATAATAAATTGCCAGTTTCACAATCCCCCAAATTGTTCCTGCATCGGGATGTAACAAGGTCTTACTAAATATTGCCCATCTAATATATCCAATGATTAGTCCTAATAGTAGCCCTAAAAACATAAAAAGGAAACATTTTAAAAATGATTTACCAATTTTCAAAAGAAATAATAATAAATTCACCATTGCGAGAAGTATTGGAAAATATATCCAGTATGTCCAAATAGCGATACTGCGATATGAATCCGTTGGGACAGTCATTCTATACCATTCTAGAATAAACTCTACAAATATCGGTATTCCCAAATTAAGATAAATAATCCACACACTCATCTCAACCTCCTCCTAATTTTGCTGCTGATGGATTTACTCGTCTAATCTCGTTGAAGGCATCGTTTGGCTTATTCCCAAAAGATTCCTCACTATGATAAATTCCTCCTGTTTCTAGGGCATCATTAACTAAATCAGCGCAGTGATATCGGTTAGGATTAAATGGATTGGCGCTATAAGGGTTATTAAGGTTATTTGCTGCAGAATTACGCATTGCTTGGTCTTGTACGGTATTAGTTTGTATTCTGTGGGCCCGATCGTATCTAACCCTTTGCATTCTCATCATCTCTTCGTATGAATTATAATGTATATGATGACCGCCTCCGCCTCGCGGTCCATCTTGGCTATAATAATCCCACCCTGTAGCATCGTTACCAACCGCAATGGCATTATGGCCGAATCCAGCAACAGTCCTAGTTTCATTTAATACGACTGCATCAAATCCGAACCAGTCAATAAGATTCAAGGGATTATTTATCGCAAATGTATACAAGTTAGGACCATCAACCATACCCAATGCATCCTTACTAATCCACCTCCCCACTGTTGGCTCATAATACCTGGCTCCAAAATAGATGAGCCCTGATTTATCTTGTTCTTTGGTGGAAAAGGCATAGGGATTTATCCCCCGGGAGCCTTTTTGTTTGAGGATATTCCCGAAGGCATCGTAGGTGTAGGCGATTTTGGGTTTAGAGCGGGTATCGGTTAATTCAGTTACTGAGCCAAGGCCATCGTAGTGATAGCAGAGTTGTTTTTCCTCTTCTTCATCGTCTTCTTCGCCATCATCTCCTTCTCTGGAATCAATGGCGATTATACCGCCTATGCCTCCGCCATAGGACAAGCCTCTGGTATATGTGGCAAGGGTTTGGTTGTTTTCGCCCCTTTCGATGATGGCATTTAGGCCATCATATAAATAAAAGCAGACCTTGGCCTCGGATTCGCCTTCTTCTGTCTCAGAAATAGCCTGAGAGATCCTTCTGCCTAACCCATCATAAGTAAAGTCAAAGGCCATGGTTTCAGGGTCGCCTGATTTGGTGATCTTAACTTTGGTGAGGCGGTTTTCGAAGTCGTAGGAGTAGGCTTTAGTTTCTTTGAGCTGGCTTTCTTTATCCTGGATTAGCTCTTGGATTAAATTTCCGTTCTGGTCGTAGGTGAAGTCGATGATTTCCTGGAGGTTAGACTTGGCTTTTTTATCTATTTTGTAGGTTTTTAGCTGGATAAGCTGGTTATCCTGGTTATAGAGATATTCAAAAGCGGCTTTTTCAGGCCATCCTTCAAGCCTAAAGTTTTTGTCTTTAAAATCTATTCCCTGATTAAGGCGGTTACCTGTGAGGTCATAGGCATAACTTAAAGAATAGAGCAATTCATTGTTCTGGCTGTATCGCTGCTCCTGGGTTAGGCGGTTGAGGCTGTCATAAGAATAGAGGATATAATCTCCATCGGCCAAGCTTACCTTGGTGCGCATACCGGAGGGATTGTAGGTATATGTGTAGGATGAAATGGTATCTGTGCCTGCCTGGTTAGTCACGGAAATGAGTCGATTTAGGGAATCGAATGAATATTTAGCCTGAGTATTATTAGGGTAATTCATCTGCGTAAGGTTACTCAGGGAGTCGTAGGAGTAGGCGGTGGTTTTTCCTTGGGGGTCGGTTAAGCTAATGAGCCTATTTAAGCTGTCATAAGTATAGGCAATAAGCCCTCCATCCTGGTTAGCCATCTGAATACGGTTGCCAAGTTTATCATAAACGTAGGATATGGTATCATTGGCTTGAGACCCGTCAATTTGGATAAGCCGGCTCAAGGCATCATAAGAATAGGTGGTTGTTCCGGTTGAATCCGTCATTGAGCTGCGCCTGCCTAACGCATCATAGGTAAATGATACGGTTGAATTATCAAGATAGGTAATTTGGGTCAAGCGGTTATTTTCATCGTAGGTATAGTTAATGCTATTGCCGTTAGGGGCTTTCTTTGAGATGAGGTTTCCGGCAGGGTCATATTCAAAGGTAGTTTGGTGGTTGGCTGGGTCAAGGGTTTTAATTAACCTGTTCAGATTATCATAGA
>SBBM01000030.1 GCA_005239725.1 Planctomycetales bacterium
ATCAAGTACGTTGATTACGATGCCAGGAATATCCTAGGCATTTTCGGCGAATACACAACCACGGTTTACGGAGATTAACTAAAACGTAAAACCAGGGACCGGGGACGAGGGACCGGGGACGTTTCCCTTGTTTGTAACTTATTTCGTCACAACGAGAAGCGTTCCCTTCTTTTATATTTCTGCCTCTATCCTTTTTATAAGTTCGGCGGTATCTTTAACAATTGTTGATGGAAGTAATTTGTCCTCTTCGATTTCTCTTTTTAACGACATAAGGATGCTTAAAAACCTCTTCAGCGTGGTCAAGCGCCTTTTCTCCCGCGTTTCTTCCGGGTTTAATTCTTTCCTTTCTCTTATTAAGGCAGTAAGGTCTTTTTTTATTTCGCGGAAATCCCTTCCTTTTTCAAAAATCTCTTCTTTTAAATTATCATAATCTTCCGGCCCAAGCTCCTTTTTATTCTTGGCCTGGCGCAATAAATCAATTGACTCATAGCCCGGGACACATGCGGCATCGGCAGACTCTACGTAATCCTGACGCAAATAATCTGGTTCTTCTTTCTCCAGGAAATAATAGGACCTGAGCAGTTTCATGGCTGTCTGCTTCCGGATGCCTATCTCTTTCGACACATAGGCGTCAAATTGAGCAAATCCCCATTCCTTAAATAATTTATCCCGCCATACCGAATAAAGCGACTGGCCCAAATCCATCCAGGATGCCTTAAAGTTTTTAGCGCTCTCAAGGATATGGTAGCGCAGCGAATTCTCCTCTATGCCCTGCATCTTCTGCTCAATTGCCTCAATGGATTTAGTTTTCATATTTTTCATCCCTCTCCTCAGGGACACCCTAGCGATTGGTTAGATGGGTGTCCCTGATATTAATTTATTTTTTAATTCTTTGCATCTCTTGTCAATCTCAGCGATTTCTTTTTCTATTTCTTTGAGCCGCCTGCCGTATCCTTTGACTGTCTCCTCATCGCGGTAAATACGCGGATTGGATAAGGCACGGGCTTTAGCATAACTTTCCAGGCTAAGATTACCGCGTTTTTTCTGTAGCTTATCTATTTGCTTGCGTAATTCCGCGTTATGGGCTTTACGGCTTTTCTCCTCTTCTTTGCGCCTTTCCCCCTCTTCTTTTTCCTTAGGCTTTAGCTTCTCTTTTTCCTGCTCTTGCGCTGATTTTTCCGGCTTTGCTTTAGGCTTAGCTTCAACGCATACTTCCGGACTCTCTTTCTTTTCCAGATAATAATCAAAATTCCCCGGGAATTTCCTGACGTGGCCGTTTTTTACTTCAAAAACCGCGTTAGCCAACGAACGCACAAAGTGTATGTCGTGGCTGATAAAAATAATTGTCCCCTGGTATTCTGTCAAAGCTTTGATAAGCGCATCCACAGCATCTACATCCAGGTGTGTAGTCGGCTCATCAAGTAATAATAGATTGGGCGGGTTAATCAAAAGCTTGGCCAGGATGAGCCGGCTTTTCTCGCCTCCGGAAAGTACGCTGACTTTTTTCTCAGTATCGTCCCCGCTAAAAAGGAACGCGCCGAGTATGGTCCTTATAGTTTCTTCGGCCATATAACCTGGGACAGCAGAATAAGCCTCCTTTAAAACCGTATTATCCGGGTTTAACACCTCCATACGAGTCTGGGAAAAATACCCGATATCCACATTGTGCCCGATAACGCGCTCGCCGGCATCAATACCAATAACACCGGCAAAAATCTTTAAGAGAGTAGACTTTCCTGCCCCGTTTTCTCCGGCAAGCACTGCCTTTTCCCCTTGAGTTACTTCAAAATCAAAATCCTGGTAAACTTTGATATCGCCGTAAGATTTAGAAATCTGTTTAAGTTCCATTACTTTATACCCGCTGCGCCGGGTCTCGGGAAAACGGAATGTATTTATGCTCTGGCGCGGGTCAGGGGGGATTACAATCTCCTCCATCTTTTCCAACGCCGTCTTTTTTGCGCGCACCTGCGCTGCCTTATTCGGCTGGGCGTGGAAACGCGCGACAAATTCCTCCAGCTGCCTGCGCTTCTTCTCCTGCTCCCTAGCCTGCTTGATTAAAAATGTGCGCCTTTCGCTTTTTATGGTTTCGTAATGCTCGTAATTCCCCTGGACTTTAAAGATAGAACTGTTCTCAAGGATTAAGGTATAATTCGTAACTTCATTGAGGAAATCCTTATCGTGGGAAATCATAATAAAAGTCCCGCGGAAGGCCCGCAAGAAATCTTTTAACCACAACGCCGCGTTTAAATCCAGGTAGTTTGTAGGTTCATCAAGCAGAAGCAAATCATAGTGGCAGGTAAGGAGCTTGGCAAGCAAAGTGCGCATCTGCCAGCCTCCGCTCATTTCATTTATCGGCCGGTTAAAATCGTGCTCCTTAAACCCTAAACCCATCAAAATCTTTTTTCCCTTATGCTCCAGTTCAAAGAAGCCCAGCGATTCCAGGCGATGCAAGACCTCGCCGTAGCGGGCTGAATCCGCCTGGTTATTCTGCTCAATCTTTTCCTTTTCTTTATTCAGGCGGACGATTTCCTCATCGCCTTCGGTTATTTCGGATAAAGCCGTATGCGCTGAATGAAAACTTGATTCCTGTGGCAGGTAGCCGATGCGGATATTTTTAAGGGACTGGATGTTTCCGGCAGACGGTTCGATTTCGCCTAAAATCAGCGAAAAGAGGGTACTCTTTCCCGCGCCATTAGGTCCGATAAGCCCGATTTTCTCTCCCTTGTTGATATTTAAGGAGATGTTTTCAAAAAGTATCTTTCTCCCGTAACTTTTGGAAAGGTTGGTTATGGTAATCATACGCCGGGTTATAATTTAAAAAAGGCAGGATATGCCGCAAATAGCAAAGCTATTATCTATGCCGCGGTTGGGTTTATCTATATCGGCGTTGGAAATATGGCGGTAACGGTATTCTATTGTAAAAGCCAGGTTTTCCTTCAGGAAATAATGAAAGCCGATTCCGGCGCATTCGCTAAAGTTAAATTGCGTTGCCTGCTCGCGGACATGCTGGGTTATATAGATTAAACCTACCCCACCCTTGAAATAAGGCTGGAATTTTGAAGTTTCAGGAAGGGCGCCTATCTTAATCAGGAAGTTATTCCCTACTTCCGCGTTGTTATTCGGGTTAAATACATAAGAAATAAAAGGCTCGTCAACAAACTGGAATAATCCGGGTAAATTTATATTTCTTTTCTCAAGGAAGGGCTTCAGGTCAAAATCCAGATCAACGAATAACGAATTAAGGCGATAGTTGCCCTGGGACTCTAATTTACCGGTCGCAAAACCGGCAAGATATTCTATGCCGTGGAGGATTTTTCCTTCTTCTGCCAGGCAGGGGCCGGATGACAAAACACATAATGCACTAAAAACTATAAGTTTTAATAATATTTTCATGAGTATTATTATATGAAAAAAACTGATTTTGCCAAGAAGAATTTTAGAGGTAGCTCTTTATCCTCTTTAAAATTTTACTTGCGGCGGGCTTATCCGGGTTTACCGCTCCCACACGGACTTCCACTTTGGTGGAGTCTTCGGTAATTTTATGGATGTCAATCCAGATTTTCTTGCCATCGGCATATTCGCTTCTCAACTGCGTGACGGTCGCTTTTTTTACCTCTTTTATTAGCTCCAGATTAAACGAACTGAAAGCCTTTTTGGACGCGCTTATAACCCTCTCATAAGGGGATTCAAATTGCTGGGTTAATTTTCCCGAAAGCCAGACTGCTGTGCCGCCTCCGGCAGCACCCGCGGCAAATATGGCAAGACAGCCGTACATATTTGCCAAAAGCAGCGCCGAAAAAACAAAAACTGTTATTTTTCTAAACATCCCCCCTCCTTTTTTGATATCTATTTTATAACTTAAGTGCCCTCCGTACCATTTCCAAAACACCTTCCGCGCTGATGAGTTTCATACAGTCGCTAAAAAGGAATTTTCTTTTTTTGCACTCGCAAGCCTTTAATTCCGGATAACAAGGCATACAGGCTAATTTTTCTTTTGGGGAAACAATATTGTCCTTGTGAAAATAGGGGTACACATAATTTACGGGAGAAGGCCCGTACAAACCGATACTATTAACCTTCATAATGCTGGCTAAATGCAGGAGCCCGGAATCAGGCGCAATAAAAACGTTGCACCGCCTAATGGCGGCTATGGCCTGCCCCAGGGTAGTCTTGCCGGTAAGGATAATTTCGGGAGAAATATCCCGGAGCACAATCTTTTTAAAAAAAATATTATCGCTGTCGCCAAAAGCAATTATCTTAACGCCACATTCCTTTATCAGGGCCATGGCTAGCTCGTTCCACTTATCCATCGGCCAGCTCTTCAGTGACCAGGCAGCAAGAGGCAAAATACCGACCACCCTGTCATCGGCATTTATCCCTTTCTTTGCTAAAAGCCCATCGCTAAACTTTTTATCCTCCTGGCTTAAACGAAAATTAAATTCTGCCTCTCTCGCATCTACCTCGTGAGAGCGCAAAAATCCGAGGTAATTATCCACAACATGTCTTCCTGTTTCCGCCGGTGAACATCCCAGATACTTCTGCACCCTCCAGACCTGGGGGATATTTAAAAATTTATGCATCAAGCTGTTTTTCATTATGATTGCGAGGTCGTAACGTTCTTTCCTTAAGGCAAGCATTAAGCGCAAACGCCCCCGCAGTCCCTTGTCTTTACCGTGCTTATCAAACGTTATAATTTTATCTATTTCTTTATATCCCTGTGCAATGGGCCTGGAGCCGGATGAGGTAAGGACTGATATTTTGGCTTCGGGAAATTGCTTTCGTAAAGGGGCTACCACCACAAGGTCGTAACAGATATCGCCGATATTGTAATGACATAAAATCAGGATATTCTTAAACATAGTGTTATTCTATCCCAAATAAAAACCCTCTGCAATAATATATATTGCCGAGGGTGGATAAATTTACGTTGTGTATAAAAAATTAGTCGGAGATGCCTTCCGATGCAACATCAACATTCAAATCAGGCATATCTACTGATACCTCTGAATCCAAATCTTCTTCAGCGGAAACCTCGACTCTTACTTCTTCCGTATTCTCATTTATATCAACCAATACCTTATTGGACTCATCGGCAATCCCGGAAATATCCTTTAGCGATACCTCCGCAGAATCACCGCCTGAAGATGCCTTGATTTTTATATCCCCGCCGGACATATCAACCGAAGCCTTGTCCGCAGCATACGCCTTTACCAGACATATAAATAAAACCAGCGAGAAAATCAATGATAACCCTAAGCACTTTCTTTCCATACTGCTCTCCTCCTTTTTAAATAAGTTTCTATCTTTGCTACGAACAAGCTGCGCTTGTGAGGACTGCCCCGTTTGTAATGGTAAATATCTTTGTGCCGGAAGTGCCGCAGGCTACAGGGGTAGCAGTGCAACTGTAATCAGTAGCGGTCAGTGTGCCGCAGATAAAATCATAACCCTGCCTTGCGGCATCGGTGTAATCTTCATTAAGGTATGGCGGGGTTGCGCCGGTCAAATCGGAAAATGCCGTAGGATAATTCCCGTCATTCGCCGCGCCATAGGATTCGATAGCGGTAGAGATTGTCTTTAAGGTCGCCTGAGCATTGGATTCGTTTGCATTTACTTTGGACCTGAGCAAATTAGGTATGGCAAAAGCAGCCAATGCCGCGATAATAGCTATGACAACCATGATTTCCACTAAAGTAAAGGCTTTTTTACGTCTTGAGTAATTCATAAGGCATAATATAACATAAAATTTAGGGAGTGCAAGGGGATTTGAACCGCCCAAAAAAATAAGCCAAACAAAAATGTTCGGCCTCTATGATTTATCTACAATTTCAGATATTATCTACTCTCACTGGCAGAAACATAGCCCCACACGCCATCTGTGGCAGTAAATCCGAGATAAGCGAGAACCTGCTCAGGGGTGAATGTCCCCTTTAACCAACTTGTAATAATCACTGTTAATACCAGGGCGTTGTTAATTATCATATACTAACATAAATCAAGAAATTGGCTACCTCTAAGCGACGAAATTAGAAATTATTTTAAAGGAACGATGGCTATTTAAGGCGTTCCACTTGGAGACTTAAGACTTGGATGCAG
>SBBM01000055.1 GCA_005239725.1 Planctomycetales bacterium
AAATAGGGGACGTTTCCCTTTGTCATATCTTATTATAATATAACAAGATATAAATAAGCAGATACGAAAAATTAAAATATATTTTAAGTTGTCCTTTTTTAAAAACCTATTGAGGGTCTTCATAACTTGCTGAAAAATAAGGGGTAATAAATAAGGGAAACGTCCCCTGATGCGTCCCCTGATGGAAAATGTATAAAAAAGCTAAACTAGATAACGGGTTAAGGATAGTTACGTATCGCATGTCCGGAATGGAATCCGTGGCTTTAGGTATCTGGATAAAAGTGGGCGGCAGGTACGAATCGGAACAGAATAAAGGCCTAAGCCATTTTCTGGAACATATGCTGTTTAAAGGCACGAAAAAATATTCCTGCCGCAAACTAAAAGAATCAATTGAGGGCGTAGGGGGGTCTTTAAACGGATTTACCTCCGAAGAAGTTACCTGCTATCTGGTAAAGATACCCGGGAGGCACCTGGATTTGGCTTTAGATGTCCTTTCTGATATGGTCATAAACCCTGTTTTATCTCCGGAGGATATTGAAAAAGAAAAGACAGTTATCCTCGAAGAGATTAAGATGTACAAAGACCTTCCTCAAAGCTACGTCTACGAATTATTAGATAATCTTTTATGGCCTGGGCAGCCTTTAGGCATGAGCATACTCGGCACGCAAGAATCTGTCGGCGGTTTTAACAGGGAGTTTTTAGATTCATATAAAAAAAAATATTATGTGCCTTTTAACATGGTGGTAAGCGCAGCAGGCGCCTTGATACACACTGAATTCGTGGGTAAGGTAGAAAACAGGTTCAAGCAAAGGATTGATACCGGTATAAATGCATTTTTGCCGGTAAGGGAAGAGCAGAAAGAGCCGCAGTTTGAGATTCTCGCTAAGGATACCGAGCAGACACACCTTGCTTTAGGGTTCCATAGCATAAAAAGAGACCACCCTCTGCGCTACGCCCTGGATTTGTTGCATGTAATACTGGGCGGGAATATGTCCAGCCGGCTTTTTGACGAATTACGGGAGAAGAGAGGGCTTGCTTATGACATCGGGACCCAGGTTAAGCGTTATTATGACACAGGGGCCTTTATTGTGCACGCCGGGATAGACAACCATAAAGTCAGCGAGGCGATAAAATTAATTTTGGAAGAGTTAAAAAGAGTTAAGGATAAATTGGTCAGCGAAAGCGAATTCAAAAGGGCGAAAGAATTTTACCTTGGTCAGCTCAGGCTTGCCCTGGAAGATACCTTGGACCATATGCTCTGGATAGGGGAGCATACAATTGCCCTGGATAAAATGTATTCTCTTAAAGAGGTTATTAACGGCGTTAAAAAGATAAAACCCCGGGATTTAAAAGAGGTTTCAAGGGCTATTTTTAAGAATGAAGGCATGAATTTAGCCCTTATCGGCCCTCTTGAAGGACAGCAGGGCATGATAGAAGGTCTGCTTCACATATAAATGGAATCCATACTTTCCCTACCCGCAATATTAATATCTTTATTTGTGCTTACGGTTTTGTCTTTTTTCTTTTCTATGTCCGAGACGGCGATGATAGGATTAAGCAAGATCCGCCTGCGCCATATGGTTGCTCAAGGCGTAAAAGGCGCACAACGCGTCCAAGAGCTCGTAACCAAATTGGATAAAGTCATTGCCGCCATATTAATCGGGAATAATTTTGTCAACATCGCAATGTCGGCGATTATAACGGCGATATTCATCCGTATTTTCGGGTACAACCTCGGGATAATCATTGCCACTTTCGCCTCTACCCTTTTTGTGCTTATCGTCTGTGAAATAACCCCTAAAATCCTTGCAATAAAACATACGGAAAAAATCGCTTTATTCAGCGCCCCTCCGATGGAGGTGTTCATTAAGATATTCGGCCCGCTTACACACGTTTTTACGAAAGTAAGCAATTTTATTCTGAAAATATTAAGGCTTAGGCCCGCCAAAAGGTCGCCCTTGGTTACGGAAGAAGAATTGCGCCTGATGATAGAAGTGGGAAAAGAGGAAGGCGTTCTTACCGATGAAGAAAGGGCTATGTTACACCGCATATTTGAATTCGGCGATACTAAGGTGGGCGATGTAATGGTTCCTAAAGATAAAATGGTGGCGATAGATATAGATTCCAGGCCCGAAGAACTGTTGAATCTTTTTGTGGAAGAAGGGCATGCGCGCCTGCCGGTTTACCGCGATTCCCGCGATAATATAGTCGGCATAATTTACGCCAGGGACCTCCTGTATGTTTTACGTGACAGAGGATTATTTTTATTGCAGGACCTGCTGCATAAGGCGTATACAGTTTCTCCGGAATGCAGGGTAAATGAGCTCTTGAGGAGATTCCAGGCGGATAAAATCCAGATTGCCGTTGTGGTTGATGCCAAGCAGAAGGCTGTAGGTCTGGTTACTTTAGAGGACCTCATTGAGGAAATTGTAGGAGAGATCGAAGAGGTGCATATCAGCCGTTTATAATATTGACAGGCAAGTTGACCTGTGTTATTATTAAAACACTTATCCCGCCTGCGGCGGGATGTCGCTAAATATGCATGTCCATTAAGGTGTTCTATTTCTAAAACGAAGGAGGATGTAAAATGGCAGAAAAAGGGTATTGCGTGAAATGCAAAAAGAGCAAAGAAATGAAAGATGAGCAGCGCGTCACTATGAAGAACGGCCGGCCGGCAGCAAAAGGTAAATGCCCTGACTGCGGCACGGGAATGTATAAGATATTAGGAAAAAAATAAGTTTTAAGGAGTACCGACAAATAGACCCAAAGAAAATAGCCTTACGTATTGCTCACACCGCTAAGGGCAAAAAAGCCAGAAAAATAACCATTTTGGATTTGCGCAACCTTTCCAACTTCTGCGATTATTTTGTTATCTTGAGCGGCACCTCTACAACGCAGGTTAATGCGCTCGCCGGGGCTATTCAAGAAGATTTAACCAAGGCAGGAATAAAGGCCCTTTCCAGAGTCAACCCTAATGATGAATCAGGATGGGTGGTTTTGGATTTTTCAAGCGTCATAACCCACATATTTTATGAACCGCTGAGGAAATTTTATTCCCTGGAACACTTATGGGGCGATGCGAAAAAGGTAAGGATTGCTGAAGCAAAAGATGTGCAACAAAGAAGATATCCAGGATTTATTGGGGGCATTGATAAATGAGGCACTGAAAGATTTGGGCCTCGATGCCCTTGCACCTGAAGATTTGACTCCGGATTACCCTACTTCCGCCGGTTTCGGCGACCTCTCCAGTAATGCCGCGCTTCGCTTGGGCAGCCTTAAGAAAGAGCCTGCCAGGGATATCGCCTTCCGCATAACAGAACAAATAAAAAAGCGCCTGGAGACCAATAAACTGAAGGCCTGTATAAAAGATGTGAAGGCGCAGGGCCCCGGGTTTATAAACTTTTATTTAAGCGACGATTATTTTTACGGGCAGTTAAGCCGCATAATCAGCGAGGGGGAGGATTTTGCTAAAGTAGATATAGGCAAGGGCAAGCGCGTGCTGATAGAGTTTGTCAGCGCAAACCCCACAGGTTCTCTGTCTGTTGCCCATGCCAGGCAGGCAGTGGTAGGGGATGTCTTAGGGAATGTGCTCTCATTTTTAGGATTTAAGGTGGAGAGGGAGTATTACCTTAATGATGAAGGCAACCAGATTAACATACTGGGTAAGTCCGTAGAGCTCAGGCAGAAGGAGCTCAAAGGAGAAAAAACAGAGTTCCCGGAGAATTATTACCAGGGAGATTATATTTACGATATAGCAAAGATTCTGGAAAAAGAGAAAAAAAGACCGGTTGAGACAGGGGATTACGCCGCGCAATACATACTCGATATAATCAAGAAAGAACTTGATGATTTTTCAATAAAATTCGACACCTGGTACAGCCAGAAGGCATTGCGGGTAAGCGGAAAAATAGACAAGGTGTTTAATTCTTTAAAAGAAAAAGGCCTTTTATACGAACAGGAAGGCGCACTATGGTTTAAATCCACGGCATTCGGGGATGACAAGGACAGGGTGGTGATAAAAAGCGACGGTTCACACACTTACCTTGCCCCTGACATAGCCTATCATGAAGATAAATATAAGCGCGGATTTCAGTGGCTTATAAACCTCTGGGGTCCTGACCATCACGGCTATATCGGCAGGTTAAAAGCTGCAGTGCAGGCGCTCGGCAAGGACGCAGATTCTTTATCAGTCATAATTGTTCAGCTTGCGTCTATATTCAGGGAAGGTAAGCCCGTAGAGATGTCCACCCGCCGGGGCCAGTATATAACTTTAAGAGAGGTTTTGGATGAGGTAGGCCCGGATGCCGCCAGGTTTTTTTTCGTTATGCGCCGCACTTCCAGCCATCTTAATTTTGATTTGGAGACTGCCAAGAAGCAGACCCCGGAAAACCCGGTTTATTATGTGCAGTATGCCCACGCCAGGATTTCGGGAATTTTACGTCAGAGTTCGCCTGACCTTAAAGGGGCCGAATTTTCCTTGCTGAAAGAAAAGGAAGAATTGGACCTGATAAAAAAACTCTGGCAGTTTTATCCTACGTTATACATCTGCTATAAGACAGTCGACCCCTATATGCTCACGGTTTACCTTCAGCAGGTGGCTGAAGGGTTCCACAGGTTTTATGACCGTCACCGCGTCCTGGGCCAGGATGATAAATTGACGCAGGCGCGTTTGAGTTTAATCGAGGCTACGAAGATAATACTATCCTGCGGCTTAAAATTATTAGGCGTGTCCGCCCCAGAGAAAATGTAGCATGCATGCGCGTAAAATATTAAATATCGCCATTCCTAATCCCCGCCTCCAGAATATCCTAAGCAAAGAATTAAGCATATCCTCTATTTTGGCCCAGCTGTTAATAAACCGCGGGATTACCGATACCCTGGAAGCAGAAAAGTTTCTGAACACGAAATTAGAGCATCTTTTAGACCCCTTTTTATTTTCCGGCATGCAAAATGCCGTGAACACGGCAAAACTTGCGGCTAAACACAAAGAAAAAGTAATGGTTTTCAGTGATTATGATGTTGACGGCGTAACTTCGCTTACAATATTGAAGAAGGCCTTCGCAAGCAGCGGAATAGACGCACTGCATTATATACCGCACAGGATCAGGGAAGGATACGGTTTAAGTAAGAACATCCTCCACATCGCAAAAGAAAGAGGGGTAAAACTTTTAATCACCGCTGACTGCGGCACGAACAGTCGCCGGCAAATAAAGGAATTAACTAATTCAGGAATAAGGGTTATAGTAACCGACCATCATGAGCCGGATTCTCATGAAGAGGGGTTTCCGGATAAGGCCGTGATTATAAATCCTAAGTTAAAAGATTCAAACTATAAATACAGGGATTTGGCAGGAGTAGGTGTGGCTTATAAATTCGCTCAAGCGTTTACGGGAAGCGCGTTGGAAGAAGATTTGGATTTGGTTTCATTGGGCACAATCGCCGATAGCGTGCCTCTGACCGGAGAAAATCGCATAATTGCCAAAACCGGTTTATCCGCTATACGCCGGACAAAGCGCCCTGGACTTATCGCCCTTATGGAATCAAGCGGCATAAACGATAAAGAGATTACCCCGGAATTTGTCAGTTTTATCCTCGGCCCCAGAATCAATGCCAGCGGGCGTATGGATACCGCCGAAGTATCCTTAAATTTACTGATGAGCCAGCATAAGGAGGAGGCCTGCGAACTTGCCAGGGCAGTTGAATTGCACAACCGCCAGCGCCAAAAAGTAGAAAACGAAATACTTGAGGAGGCCTGTAATTTAATTAATACGGAAGTGGATTTCAAGGAACACAAAATCGTAGTTATCGCCAGGGAAGGATGGCATCAGGGCGTTTTAGGTATCGTGGCGGCGAAATTAGTGGATAAGTTTAGCCGGCCGATGATAGTAATATCTCTAACGGACGGTTTGTGCAGGGGTTCAGGCAGGTCCGTAAAAAACTTTCATTTATTTAATGGCCTTTCCCAGTGCAGCGAATTATTGGAGAATTTCGGAGGGCACCAGCACGCGATAGGTTTAGTTATTGCGAAAGATAACTTGCAAAATTTTAAGGATAAGATTAACCGCTTGGCTAAAGAAAGTCTTTCCGTTGAGGACCTGATGCCGTCCTTAGAGATAGATATGGAGTTGGGATTATCACAATTAAATGACAGTTTTATCAGAGAATTAGAAATGCTGGAGCCGTTCGGAGCGGGTAATCCCGAGCCTTTATTTTATACCAAAGGGCTTAAAATTAAAAATGAGCCACTTATCTTAAGCCGGGATACATTGAAATTATGGGTTACCGACGGAAGCTTTACTTATCCGGCGATAGGTTTTGGTATGGGAAGTTTTAAGGAAAGCCTACGTTGTTGCGAGTCTTTTGACTTGGTATATACACCCCGGATTGATAATTGGCAGGGCCGCGAATCCCTTATTTTAGAAATAAAAGAGGTATTTTGTAAGTAGGGGTAAAGGCTCAGGCCTTTTTGAACTCGCCTTTTTTGATGCATTTCGTGCAGACGTAGGCTTTCTGCGGGCGTCCGTTAACTACGATGCGCATCTTCTGCAGGTTTGGAAGGAATTTACGTTTATTCCAGCGCACAATCTTACTGCCTGTGCCGCCTTTTTTCTTGGCAAGGCCTTTTCTGACTACGGTTTTTCCTGTAAGCGGGCCCTTCCCGCAGATAACGCATTTTTTGAACATCCAGAGCTCCTTAATTTTTAAAATTTAGCGAAATCCATAACATTTCAAAGTATACTTGAAAATACCCGCTTGTCAAGGTAAAATATAGAGGACTTTGTCCCTGTCCTGTCCGGCTAAATGGGGACAGACCTCGTCTTGTTTATCTCAAAGTAGAAGAAGAGGCCTGTCCCCAAAAAGAATTATACGGGTATTGACCCCTAAGCAGTTCTTTGTAATTTTAGACTTTGCTTCCGGCGTGCTTCAAAATTTTTGCCGTGTGCTACGGTTTACTCCTCGCTCTGGGTAGGCTGTCCGTAAGTGGAGTCCTGCGTTTCGTCGTAAATCCTTGCACACTCTTGCCAAAAGTTTTCTTATGCACGTTCCAACAAAAGCCTAAAATTAGATTGAGCAAGAAAACCGGCAGGTTCATTAAAGGGGACAGGTAGCAGCACAAATTTGTAGACGGTACTAATGGAAAAAATTTTAGAAGGTCTAAATAAGGAACAGATTGAGGCGGTGACGCACCGCGAAGGGCCGCTGTTGATTATTGCCGGGGCAGGCACGGGAAAGACTACGGTGATTACCCGCAGGATCGCCTGGCTTTTGTCCGAAGGCCTGGCTAAGACCAATGAAATTTTAGCCCTTACATTCACCGATAAGGCTGCCTCGGAAATGCAGGAACGAGTGGATATACTTGTCCCTTATGGCTACACGGATATCTGGATTTCCACTTTTCACGCCTTCGGCGACCGCATACTGCGTGATAATGCCCTTGTAGCCGGGTTAAACCCGGATTTTAAAGTTTTAACCCAGCCTGAATCCGCGGTATTTTTCCGCGAGCACCTTTTTGAGTTTGACCTTTCATATTACCGTCCCTTATCCGACCCTACGCGTTTTATTGAGGCCTTGATTTCCTTATTTAACCGGGCGAGGGACGAGGACATATCCCCGGACGAGTATTTTAATTATGCCCAGGGTGTTCTTTTAAAAGCAAAACAGAATCCCGAGGATTTGGCTAGCCAGGAAGAGGCTGCCCAGCAAATGGAAGTGGCGAAGAGTTACATCAAGTATCAGGAATTGTTGGGTAAAGAAGGATTGGTTGATTTTGCCAACCAGTTTTATCTTGCCATAAAATTATTACGGGAACATCCTTTGATTTTGGAAAAATATCAAAAACAATTTAAATACATTCTGGTGGATGAATTTCAGGATACTAATTTTGCCCAGTATCAATTGGTGAAGTTATTGGCGGGTAAAACCGGAAGTATCACTGTCTCGGCAGACGATGACCAGACCATCTATCGCTTCAGGGGCGCAGCATACTCAAACCTGCTGAATTTTATCAAAGATTTTCCTAAGTCCAAGAAAGTAAGCATTATCCAGAATTACCGCTCGGGCCAGCCAATATTGGATAGCGCTTATAAACTCATACAGAATAATAATCCGGAGCGTTTTGAGGTTAAGGCGAACATTAACAAAAGGCTGGTGGGGTTAAGCAAGGAAGGGCAGGCGCCAAAACACCTTTATTTTGATACAAATTCTTCCGAAGCCGATAATGTCGCCAGGATAATAAAGGAAAAATTTTCTTCCGGCGAATTCAAATACCGCGATTTTGCGATACTTGTGCGTTCTAACTCCGATGCCCAGAGTTTCCTGCAGGCATTGAATATGCAGGATATCCCCTGGCAGTTCAGCGGTAACCAGGGGCTTTATTCGAGGGAAGAAGTAAAACTCTGTATTAATTTCCTGCGCGTGGCAGCAAACCCATTTGATTCCTTGAGTTTATATTATCTGGTGAGTTCCCAGGTTTATTGTTTAAAACTTATTGACCTTACCTTGTGTATGCACTATGCCAAACGTAAAAATATGCCGTTATATTCGGTATTTAAAAATTTGGAACAAATCCCGGACTTAGCGGAAATTACGCAGGAATCAAGAGGTAAAATAAATGTCATTCTGGCTGATTTGGATAAATTCTTAAAGATTTCCCGGGAAGAAACAACAGGAAGGCTGCTTTATTCTTTCTTAAGCGATAGCGGTTATCTCAAAACTTTGGTCAAAAATCCCAGCCTGGAAAACGAGGCACGCATTGAAAACATCGCCAAGTTTTTTAATATCGTGCGGGATTTTGAGCTGGTGGCAGAAGAGGACCGGGCGATAAATTTTGCCAAATACTTAAATCTTTTGATTGAGGCAGGGGATGACCCGCAGACCGTAGATATAAACCTTGATTCCGATGTGGTAAACGTGCTTACTATACATAAGGCTAAAGGCCTGGAGTTCAGGGTTGTATTTATGGTTAGCCTGGTTGAAGGTAAATTCCCCTGTATACAACGTAAACATCCCATTGATTTACCCGATGCTTTAATGAAAGAAATATTGCCTACAGGAGATTTTCATCTCCAGGAAGAACGGCGGCTTTTTTACGTAGGGATGACCCGGGCTAAAGAAGAGTTGTATCTGGCTTCCGCCAGCGATTATGGCGGCAGGCGCGTAAGGCGCATCA
>SBBM01000019.1 GCA_005239725.1 Planctomycetales bacterium
AGAGCTAGAGAGCTCTTCCGCGGAAGAGGCGACCTTGTCGGAGACAGAGTGAATCTGGGAAATCAATTTACGCAGGTCCTCGGACATCTTGGCAAAGGCCCTGGCCAGGACGTCATTCTCCGAGCGGACCTCGATACTCGCGGTGAGGTCTCCGTTTGCGATTTTGGTGGCTACATCCGCCAAATCCCGCAGGTTATCAGCCATTAAGGCAAAGGCATTGCCTAAGTCGCCGGGAATCTTTGTTTCAAGGGCTTTATTATACAGGTCTCCTGCGGCTATATGCTTTGCCTGGGCAGCAAGCTTACGCAGCGCGCTCTGCATAAGGTCGAATGACTGCACCAGAATATCCTTTCCGGAGCGCACCTTCATGGATACCTGTAAATCTCCGTCGGCAATCTTAGATGCGTTATTGGCTAATTCTACCGATACATTGACAAGTCTCTGAAAGGCGCCCGCTAATACCTCTCTGCCGGTCTTTTTTTCTATTTCTACGGAAAGGTCCCCTTCAGCCAGTTTTTCCGCAACTTGCGCCAGGGCCTTAAGGTTAACGGACATCTGGGCAAATGCCGAGCCCAATTCACCGGTAAGCTTTACGTCAAGCAGGGGGTTATAAAGGTCGTCACTGGCGATAATCTTTGCCTGGACAGCGGCCTTGCGCAGCTCTGTCTGCATCTTGTTAAACGCCTCAGCCAGATCCCCGCGCACGCTTTCATCTACCACTAACGCCGCTAGATTAAAATCCTTGCCTTCCTTCATCTTCTTTTCAACTTCATCCACGCCGATAATGCCGTTTGCGATAAGCTCTGCCCTTTTCATCAGGATATTCAAGTTTTTAAGCATTTTATTGAAAACCCCCGCAAGCTGGCCTATTTCATCTCTGCTTCCTACATGAAGCTCTCCCTGCTTAAGGTTACCCAATGAAATTTCCTGGGCAACACGCATAACCAACTTCAGCGGCTCAGTTATATTTGTAGTGATAAAGAACGCCAAGAGAAGGATAAAAATAAAAAGGGATATACTTACAACCAGAAGAAGAAAAACATTCTTTTTGACTACGCTGGCGGCATTCAGTTCGGCATTAGCGATTACCATCTTAAATGTTTCGGTAAGCGTAGAAAGCTCGTCAATAAATTTGGTAATTTTACGTTTTTGTTTGCTGCTCAGCACTAATTCCTTTGCCCCGCTTATATTCTCCTGGGCAACAAGGGGTAAAACTTCTTTAACCTGGAAATCTTTTAGTTCCTTATGCAGCTTTTCGATTTTCGTAACTACCGATTTCAGGTCTTTGCTTACAATTTTATCGCTAACCTCGGTAAATATGTTCTCTATGCGCGAATCCAATTCCTTCATCTTGGCCTGGATTAATTGCGCCTTAGTCTTATCAGTTTCCTCCAGTAATGTAAGCAGCATATAATTATTTTCATTCAGGTCAGACTTTAAAGACACTAACCTCTCTAAGGAATCCTTGTTTATGGTAATGGTGCGGTAAAGTGAACTGCCGATTTTAACTTTATTCAGGAAATAAACCCCCCCTGCTACCGACGAGGCAAAACCCGCGAAAACAATAATAGTGAGAAGGAGGAGTTTGTTGCGGATTCTTAAGTTATTGACAAAAAGAGTCAGGGGCCTGAATAATAAACCCGGTAACCAAATAACCCATTTCCAAATACCCAGGATTTTCCGCATCATGCTCACCTCCATTTTAAGATTCTGTTTATCTATCTTTAAGTTACGATTAGGTTCGGGGACGATTCTCTCCGAGAACCGTCCCTGTTTCCTTAGCGTAAAACAAATTCTAAAAAATATTATTATGAAGACGGCCCCTGTCCCTGCGCGCAGGGACAGGGTTTACCTGATTATTTTACCAGGTTATTCCTTTAAGTTCTTCAGCAAAAAGCTCTTCGTCTTTCAAAGGTTGTTTCAAAGCCCCAACTCTCACCAGGGAATCCTGCAGGGCTTTTATCCTTATCAGGTTAAGGTCGGTGGTAAGGTGAATCCTGACCATGCCGTGCTTAATCGCCTCTTTTGAGGCCCCGGTATATTTAGCGGCTATCTCCACAATTTCATCGGCAATAGGGTTTTCTTCATATATTTCATTTACTTCTTTTAATGCCTCAATAAACCTCTTGGCAACATCGGGTTTAGCCTTCAAGAAATTCACGTTTGCGCTTAAGAACCTGCAAGGCACCTGAATGACTTCCCTGAACTTAAGATCATAGCCCTTTAATTCCATTACGCTGGCAAAGGGCTCTTCCAATATGCAGGCATCTACTTCGCCTTTTTCCAGGGCCGCCATCGCATCTTTAGCCGGCATCTTTATCGTTTCGAAAGCGGCATTTTCCCTGTTAGCCGCGTCAACAAAAGCAATAACTGATTCGCATGTCGGGGATACACCCGCTACCTTTTTACCCCCTAAATCTTTGATGGTTTTAATCGGGGAATTCGCCGGAACAGTCAAAATAGAGGTGCAGGGCGATTTTACCTGGGAAATTACTCTTATGGGGGCACCCTTGCTTATCTCAAGTATTGTGGCGGTAGGGCAGTTAAATAACAGGTCAGCCTTACCTTCTGAAACCGCCTTAACTGCGTCAGCCGGCGTGGAGTGTTTCAAATACTCGACATCTAACCCGTGTTTCTTAAAAATACCCATATCAATACCCATATACAGCCCGATATGGTGGGTTGTCGCAGCATCGGTTGCGATTACCTTATCTTCCGCAAGCGCGATACCCGTAAACACCAGCAGGCAGGCGCCAAACACCCCTAAAAACCTGAACTTTGCCATCTTTCTCCTCCTTTTTGTTTATTTAAAAAATCTTTCGCCGTTTAAATATGCACTGCCTTAGAAATCACCTCCTTTCATAAAGCAGCCTGTCTTATTTTTCTTTGGCAGACGATGCTGCCTTTAGCTGATGCTCCACATGCTGCATCTCTTCCGCAGTCAATACCTTGTTTAAATCCAGAAGGACTAAAAGCCTGTCTTTTAATTTGCCTACGCCAAAGATATAGTGCTCAGGGACTTCCGTATCTATAATATGCGGGACTTCTTCGATATTTTCGGAAGGAAGCCTCAATACCTCGGAGACGGAATCAACAATCATCCCGACGACATTCTCCCCTAATTCCACGATGATAATCCTGGTAGATTCGCCTCTGGGGTTAGACTTCACTCCCAGCCTTTTAGCCAGGTCAATGACCGCAACTACCTGGCCCCTTAAATTCACCACCCCCTCAATAAACATAGGGGCTTTGGGAAGGTAAGTAATCTGGATGAGCCTGACAATCTCGCGCACCTGCGAGATATCCACCCCGAACTCTTCGTCGCCGATGGCAAAAACAACCAGCTGGTATTCTTTAGGTTTTTCTTCAGCCATTATTACCTCCTTGAGTACAAAAATCTTTTGTCTAACGCCTGCCTGCCGCCAGGCAGGAAACCCCACCGCTTTTAGCGGGATTATTCCTTCAATCCCAGCGCCTTAAAGATTTTCTTTAAGGACTCAGCAGACGGAAAAAATAAAAACAAGCCGTTTAAATTTGAACCTTTCACTTTAAGGTTCGTCTTGATAAAAAGCGCCTCTTCCGTATATTGGGCGATCTGGATAAATATAAAATCAAGTATGGCACCTACCATGTCGATGGCTAAAGACGGGACAGAGCTCAAGATATTTAAACGCGTCATATCCGCGAAGGCGGTGATATATGAAGAAGAAAGGATATTGCTGACCTCTTTCAGGGACGACTGGAACATTTCATCCTTAACATCAAGCAACTGTTCCGGGGGCTTGCCTAAAAGGGTGCCGGCCAAATATTTCGCGTCTTCCGGGGAAAAGAGCAGGAATATCCTTCCTAAAATATCGCCCTTTATTTCCATATCTAAAACAAAAAAGAGCCTGTCCGGCTGGTCCAACAAGCGAGAGATATTTTCCAGGGGGACCAGGCTTACCTCGGGGACGGTAATTTCAACTCTTCCGGCAATTAAATCTGCCAGGGCGGTGGCGGCGGTAGCTGCGCCGATTGTGCCGACCTCTTTTAATAAATCAAGCTGCGCTAAAGATAGCCTGTCATCCATAGTCTATTTTCTATTTTTGTATATTCTCTATTATTGCTTCGGCAATGCTGGCCAGAGGCAACACGTTATTTGCCAGGCCGGCTTCATAAACTACCTTGGGCATGCCCCATACTACCGAGCTTTTTTCATCCTGGGCGATAATTACCCCGCCCCTCTCTCTTATTTTCCTTGCGCCTTCCAGGCCGTCTTTTCCCATGCCGGTTAATATTACGCCGATTACGTCACGGCCAAATATCTCAACTGCAGAATGCATGGTGATGTCTATCGAGGGCCGGACAAAATTCACCGGCGCCTCCTGGCTTAGCTTAAGTTTCAGCTGCTCCTGTTGCCGTTCTAAAACAAGGTGGTATCCTGCCGGCGCCACAAATGCCTCTCCTGCCAAAACAATATCCCCTTCTTCGGCTTCTTTTGATTTAACCCCCGACTGCCAGGCTATCCTTTCGGCAAAACTCCTGGTAAAACCCCTGGGCATGTGCTGGACTATAAGAAAGGCTGCGGGCAGACCTACGGGTATCCCCTGCATAATATCTAATATTGCCCTGGGGCCACCGGTAGATGCGCCTATAACTACCAGCTTATTTATTACGCCCTTCCTTAGTTCCCTGCGGCCTAACGGGGGGGCATAAACCTGAGCGGCGAATTTATTCAAGTCTATTTTTGCCGCAAGCTTTATTTTGTAAATTATCTCGTCTTTTAATTTATATATATCAAGAGATATCTCGCCTGACGGCTTGGCAATAAAATCTACTGCCCCCAATTCCAGGGCCTTTATGGTAGCGCTGGTGCCTTCGCGGGTATAAGCCGAGACCATGATTACCCGCGTGGGACATTGTTTCATTATTTCCTCAAGCACGGTTATGCCGTCCATTATCGGCAGGTTGACATCCATGGTAATTACATCCGGATGAAGAAGCAGGGCCTTTTCCAAAGCCTCTTTCCCGTTCTTGGCCTTATCAACGACCTCCAGCTCCGGGTCTGCGCTTATGGCATCGGAGATAATCTTGCGCATCAGAAATGAATCATCAACCACTAAGACGCGGATTTTAGAACTCATACCTCTTTCTCTCCCCAGGAAACAGTATTGACTAATACCTTGCCGTTATCCAGATTCAAAGTTATGGTCCTGCCGAATGTGCCGCCTGTTTCTTCGGCAACAACCTTAATATCCAGTTCCGCTAAAACTGCTCTTGCCACTTCAACATTCTTCTGGCCGATATTTAATGTGCTTTCCGGGGTGATAAAACTGAACATCTGCGCTCCCCCGAATATCTTTCCGACAATCTTATCCCTGGAACTCCCGCTTTTGATTAATCCATCCAGCATATTCTTGATTGCGGAATTAACAAAACGGTCAGGGTTGTTTTTGAGTCGTGCCTTGTCAAAGTCAGGAAGCATGGCATGCGCCATACCCCCTATCTTTTTTAAAGGGTCGTATAAAGTAACCCCCAAGCAAGAGCCGAGGGCCCGGGTAATCAGTTTTGCCGGCGATTTGGCTATCTTCATCTCTGCCATGCCTACCTCAATAATCTTTTCTTCCATGATGGCTTCCATTACCCTCCCAATACCCTCTTTACCGCCTCGACAACGCGCGACGGCTGGAACGGCTTGGTAACAAAGTCTTTTGCCCCGGCCTGTATGGCTTCCACAACCAGGGAATGCTGGCCCATTGCCG
Source organism: Planctomycetales bacterium (assembly GCA_005239725.1). Classification (GTDB taxonomy): domain Bacteria; phylum Omnitrophota; class Gorgyraeia; order Gygaellales; family Profunditerraquicolaceae; genus SBBM01. Next base: position 5,742 of record SBBM01000019.1, read on the forward strand.
AAACCATGATAATCTTTGCCTGGGGGTCTGTTTTCATAATCTCTCTCACCGCGCCTATGCCGTCAATCTCTTCGATTTTAGGCATTACGATATCCATGGTGACTAAGTCCGGTTTTAACTGCTGGTACTTTTCGACCGCGTCCTTGCCGTTTTCCGCCTCGCCGCAAATCTCGATGCCTTCCTTCTTGAGAATATCGGAAAGCATCTTACGCATAAACAAAGCGTCGTCTGCAATCAATACTCTGGCCATTTTTATTACCTCCTTTATTTTACCTTTAATGAGCAGACACCTTGCGGAACAACGTGACGTAAGTTGTAGCGCAGCGTCTGCGAATTAACCCCACACCCAGCCAACAAACTACATGTTTATGGTTTTCTGGGCCTAGGGTAAGTTCGGGCATACAACTTATGTTCGTTTCACTCCGTAAGTTGTGCCCTCACTTTACCTTCTGATAAACCTTCTGCTTCGGCTCAACAGGCACAAACAAATCCTTCTCCCATATGGTCTCTACCTTACCGATAACGAGATACCCTCTGGAATGGAGGGCCTCGCTGAATTTATGAAAAAGCAGATGCTGCTGGTCATGGCTTATATAAATCAGGACATTGCGGCAGAAAATTATATCCATAAATTTTAAGGACGGGTCATTGATGAGATTGTGCCTCTGGAATTTAACCATATCCGTTATTTCTTCTTTCAGGCGGTAAGACTCGTCATTTAAGCGGGAAAAATATCTCTCAACAATATCTTTACTGAGCTCTTTTAAATCCCTGGCTCGATACTCTGCCTTTTCTGCTTTTTCCAGAGCATCTCCGTCCACATCAGTCCCCCAGACCCTGATTAAAAAATCCGGCCTTTCCGACACCGCCTCTTTTAACAGGATAGCCAGGGAATAAGCCTCCTGACCGTAAGCGCACCCTGCTGACCAGACCCGGATAACCTTATTGCCTCCCGCCTCTTTCCTCTGTATAAGTTCAGGTATAACCGTTTTCTTAACCACGTCAAAAACATCGGGGTCGCGGAAAAATTCGGTTACGTTGATGGAAAGCGCGTCCAGGAACTTATTGAATTCATCGGGTTTTCTTTCCAGAAGACCGGTATATTCCTGATAATTTTTTGTCCTGGTTGCCAGCATGCGCAGCCTTAAGCGCCGGAAAAGAAAATTCTGCCTGTAAGCGCTCAGGTCCATGCCATTGTGGTCATGGATAAAATCAATAATCCTGGGAAAATCCTTTTCGTTTATTTCAATCTTTTCTTCCATATAACCGTAATAGCCGTAATCTACGTTGAGTGTAGCCTGGTTCATTAATGTTTTGGATTCTTGCTGATATGTATGATTGCTTTGGTCAGCTCCCGGACCACGTCAGCCCGGAACTGAACATCCTGCTCCGTCAACTTTGTGTACATCCTGCCTTTGTCGGAAAGGACGTACTTAGGGGGCAGCCTGTTTAAGGTCCAAACCATCATGTCCATCCTGCACTTCTGGCATTTGCAGACATCGGTTATGTCAGAAAGCAATCTTTCTAACTCATCCTCTACGACTGTTTCCATATAATTAAAAATTTTCATTATTTTCTCCTTTCAACTTTTTCTATCCTCAAAAATAATCCTTACCTTTGAACCTTCCGCGAGCGGCGTAGTGAATCCCGCAGGCACGCCGTCTACTAGTATCTTCATATTCTTTCCGAAGGCGCGGGCCGTATCAAATTCAATATACCTGAATATCTCGGAAAGGAGAACCTTGCGTTCACTTAAAGAATAAACCTTAATATCGGCCCCGTCAATCAAAAATTCTTCCGGAGCTACCTCGTGGCCATTCATGAAGATTTGCACAGGCGCTATCTTCATTTCGATGTCGTTTCCGTCCACGTTAATGCGCACCTTGCGGCACTCGTCCGGTATATCCACTACGTCTTTTACCCTGTAGAAGGTAGGGTTGTCGAAAGAAAATTCCACTGCGTCATTCTGTTTAAGTAAAACCTCCAAGCCGCAACCCCTGCCGTTAATGCGTAAAGTGAAATTACGCTGCGTTAAAATCTTAGGGGTGCCGTTGATATTAACCAGAATCTGCCTTTCGGACAGACTCTCCAAATTTATCCCCTTGTATTTTAAGACATCTTTTATGCTTAAAGGCTCAAACCGGATATCCGCGCGGTCAGATACCTGCGCGGAAAGCCCCACTTTTTCGCCGTTCATTACCGCGTCCAGCGGCGCAACCTGCACAGGCTCGCCATTAAAAACAACCTGCACAGGCTTTATACCCATCAAATCCTTTACAGACACCCTGGCATTTTCGCCGTTAAGGGCCTCTTCAAATTCAATCCTGTCCCCCTCGCTTATTTTCTCCGACAAAGAAAATACGGGCTTCTGGTTTAACAATATTTTTGCGGGCCTACCCAACGTCCCTTTTATGATTTTTAGCTCCCCGTTTACGGTACAAGTTATCGCCATGCCGGGCCTGGGATATAACTTTTTATTATTAACGATGCCGGCTAGGGTTAGTGCCGCCATTATATCCTTTTTTTGCTGAAAATCCAACATCTTAAATTTTTTATTGTTTATCTCGATTTCAATAAACCGCAGGCCTAAAGAATTTACAGTCATCAACGCTATGCCTATCGGTGTGACGGCCTCAGGCCCGGTCAATTTACCTGTCCTGTCTTTTATGCCTTTTATTGCCGAAGGCAAACGGATACCCGCCTTATCCGGAGAAAGCCCGAAGCCCTCCGAGAGGTACTTCACCAAATCAAATACCTGGCTGCCTCCCCCTACCGCGACAACCGCACAAGGCGTGCCGCCGTTTAGCTGGAGCCCGGACTTTGCGATAGACTGCGCAAGCTTCTTAACGCAACTCGACAGGCTCCTCTTTATCTCTTCGGCACCAACCTTGCGCCTCTTACCCCAGATATCCTCGTATTCAATTTTATCTCTGTCATTGAGCAAACGTTTTATGCGCTCGGCAGTAGAAAAATCCGCCAGGCACACCTCTGAAATCCGCTCCGTAATCTCATCGCCTGCCTCCGGGACCATGCCATAGGCAAAGACAAATCCGTCGCGTGTCAGGGCCAGGTCCGAAGTTCCGGCTCCGATATCAACAAGGACAATATTTAATTTGCGCATATCCGCGGGGATTATGGCATTGATTGCCGAAATAGGCTCTAAAGTAATATTGGTTGCCTCCAACCCTGTTCTCCTTAATACCGCAAACATACTGTCCAGGACCACCCGCGGCAGGAATGTGACAATAATCTCGACGGCGATTGACTTTGCCCGGTGGCCGATGAGGTCGGAGAACCTGTTTCCGTCCAATTCATAATACACGGGGCTGTAACCTACGCAATAAAATTGCAGGGGGTTATTCGCGGACTGGGAGATTATCCTGTCTACCCCCTCCAGTTCCAGGTCCCTTACCATTGCCTCGGTTATCTCTTCTTCAACGGGGAACTCCCGGTTTACCTTATTTTTATAAGTCACCAGGTTCCTCCCGGCTACTGCCACGCCTGCATGGCTTAACTTCCTGTTTAACCTGCGCTCCAAATTCTCTTTTACTTGCCTTACGGTCCTGGCTACTTCTTCAATGCTGTGGATCTGGCCGTCAAACATGGGCCGCGAAGGGTGTTCGATTACCTCGACGTCAATAATCTCGGTAAAGTCTTCTTTTTTACGGGCGATGATGCCCATAACCTTGCGCGTGCCGATGTCTAATGCGAATATATCTTTATCTTTCATAATCCCACTAATTTAACAATCTTATTAACGCTCTCGTATTCCAAGAGGAAATTAACCGATATATTTAATTCTATATCCGAGATAATCATACGGTTTTCGATGGGCAGGATATAGCTGACATCCTGGCTCACGAACCGTTTTAATAATGCCTGGTCCAGCTTATTCACCCTGTCCACGATAGTCTGGGGTATCGCCGGTATGAGATGATGCAGGTTTAAGAATTCGCCTACGGCATTAAGATAAGAGCCGCAGAGGATATGGGAACTCTCGGTAAGGGCCGAGGCATCGGTTAAATTAAAGAGTTCGGTTGACCCAATTTTTCTCTCCAATAAAATATCAATAAGGGTAAGGGCGCTTTTGTGAGAAAACAGGACAAACATCCCGCCCCGCAAAGCCCCTAATATCTTTGAGGCGACAATGATGCTTATCTCCTGGGGGTTTATGCTGAAATCGGCGGAAGACAATTCGTCCATGCTTAAAAGCGCAACCTTAGGCACATTTATCATAACCTTGCGGTTTAAAAGCTGGCCCAGGGCGGTTGCGGCCGTGCCCGCGCCTATATTTCCGATTTCCCTCAAGACATCTTCGTGTTCGGCATTCAATTTAAATTCGCCCATTCCCCTGCCTCCCTTTTTTACCTTAAACTCATCGTATCCAAAATAAGGGCAACCCTGCCGTCGCCTAAAATAGTGGCCCCGGCGATGCCTTTCGTCCTCTTGACAAAAGAACCCAAAGGCTTTACTACAATATCCTGCTCTCCCAGGACCTGGCTGACTACAAGGCCCAGGGCCTTCTTGCCGTACTCAATGATAACCACCGAAAGCCTATCGTCGGAATATTGCTCACTGGATACAAAAACAGGGATATCCAATTCCCTGTTTAGCCTGATTACAGGGATAACTTCATCCCTGACCCTGATTACTTCAAAACTCTGTAAGAATTTAAGTTCCACTTCATTTATTTTAATTGTCTCCCTTATATTCATAAGCGGGACTGCGAGTATTTCGCCCTCAACCCTGACCAGCATAGCCTTAATAATAGCAAGGGTGAGGGGGAGAGTTAAAATGAAACGGCTACCCACTTCAGGCTTAGTCTCAAAATCAAGCCTGCCGCCCAGGGATTCTATCTTTGACTTAACCACATCAAGGCCCACCCCACGGCCGGAGATATCGCTAACCACCCTGGCCGTAGAAAAACCCGGCAATGAGATAAGGTCGAGTACTCGCTTTTCATCAAGGGCCGCTGCCTCTTCTCCGGAAATCAAGCCCTTTTCCAGGGCCTTTTTACGCACAGCGGAAAAATCAACCCCTTTTCCGTCATCGCTAACTTCAATAAAAATCTGCCCCTTCTGCCTGCTTACTTTGATTGCAAGTTTGCCGTGCAGGTTTTTTCCTTTAGCCTTCCTCTCTTCCGGGCTTTCAATGCCGTGGTCAATGGCGTTCCTCACCAGGTGCACCAGGAGGTCGCCGATCTCATCCAGTGCCACCCTGTCCAGCTCTATCTCGCTGCCCGTCATTTCCAAATCAACTTCCTTGTTCTGTTTTTTTGATAAATCCCTGACAACCCTGGGAAAGGCATCCAGGATATAGGCAACAGGAAGAAGCCTGGTCTGTATTATCTCATCCTGAAGCGCGGAGGTTAAATGGTCTATCGTAAAGCCAACTTCCTCCAGGGGTTCAAGCTTAAAAGACTGCATAATCTGCAGCAGCCTGATTTTGGCAATAGTCAATTCGCCCATGAGGTTCATAATTTTATCCAGCCTTTCAACCGGTATCCTCATGCTCTGTATCTTCTTTATGTAGGAAGGCGCACCTTGAGGCGCTGCCGCAGCAGTTTTTCCTGCTACGTCCACAACCTCAACAATTGCCTTTTCTATATCCGAAATGTTTAAAAGGTCATTGGCGATTATCTCCCGGCTTTCCTTACTAACCAAAACCAGGGTAAAGGCGAGCTCAAACCTGCCTTCCTTTATGTCTTCGACTTGCGGCACTGCCTTTATAATCTCGCCCCTTCTCTTTAAGTTGCTGATTACCAGAAACGCGCGCGCCTCCTTCATTACGCAATCGCGCACCAGGGTAACCCTTATTTTAAAACTATTAAGCCCCCTGGACTTAGCCTCTTTAATCTTTTTTATATCCGGATCGGAGAATTCTAAAGCCTGCTCTTCGAGTTCCGGCAGAGCGGCCCTTTCCGGCTTCTTTTCTTTAGGCATGACTCCTTCCGCAGGCTGGTCAGCGGTTAGAAGCCTCTTTAAATCTTCAAGGCAGGGTGCGATATCAACTTTTGACTCCCGGCTTAACCTTATATCTTCTACAAGCCGCTCCAATATATCTACGGAGGCAAAAAGCGCGTCGCTTATTTCAAGGGTAAGTTTTTTTTTCTGGCTGCGCAATTCGTCTAAAAGGTCTTCCATCTGATGGGATAATCCGGCAAGCTTCTCATAGCCCATGGTTGCGGACATACCTTTCAAGGTGTGGATACAGCGGAAAACTTCATTCAGAGATTCTAAATCGGAGGGGTCCTCTTCTATTTTTACCAGGCAATTACTGATATTATTTAAATACTCCTGGGCCTCAGAGAGGAATAATTCGCGGTAACCGTCCTGCATATTTTTAGTCTTTACTGCCTATTGACTTAAGAATGACTTCCAGACCCGCCGGGTCGGGGATAATAAAGAAATGCCCGGTTACAGAGGCTTTCGGCTCCATAAATTCGGATTCAATCAACAGGGCAAATTCCGATTTGCAGCTTAATTCTATGAGAAGATAATCAACTATTGCGCCTGCCATATCTACAATTAACTCCGGGACTGCCGGCACCATGCTTAAACCCACAAAATTACCCAGAGTGCTTAAGTAAGCATTTGCCAGGATTAACCCGATTTCTTTTAATGCCGACCTTTCCAGGTCTCCGATGACCGCCCCTGGACCTTCAGGGGGCTTTTTGCCGGTCATAAATGAAGAAAGGATAACGGCATCCCTCTGTGAAAATATAAAAAGAATCGTATTTGGTATATCCCCGAATACGCGAAGCACAAGCCCGGCGACCAAATTATCCGCTCCGCCCACCGCGGGAGGCACCTGTTCTATGGGTAAAAAAAGTATCCTGGGGACATCTATGTTTATCTTCTTGTTGAGTAACTGCGAAAGGACGGTAGCGGCATTGCCTGAGCAGATATTGCCGATTTCCTTTAAAGCATCTTTCTGGACATCAGTAAGGGCTATTTCTTCCATTATTTTTAATGGCGGGTTTTATGAGCTAAGTATATTTTTTATTACTTCAATAAGCCTTGTAGATTGCACCGGTTTGCTCACAAAGTCTTTAGCGCCTGCACGTATCGCCTCAACTACCAGCGATTGCTGGCCCATTGCCGAGACAATCAGGACTTTGGCCTTGGGGTCAATTTTGATTATTTCCCTGACCGCGCCTATGCCGTCTAACTCTTCCATCATCGGCATGACAATATCCATGGTGACGAAATCCGGCTTGAATTGTTTGTATTTTTCTACCGCCTCCTTGGCGTTTGAGGCCTCGGCGCAGATTTCATGGCCTTCGCCTACCAGTATCTTAATCAGCATCTGGCGCATAAAAAGCGCATCGTCCACAATCATTACTCTTGCCATACCTTGCTCTCCCTGCCTGCTCGAACAGGCTAAACTTTAATAATTAATAATAACGTAACTTTATACCCTTATTTTAGTTACACTTAAAATTATAACATAGTTTCCCACCCGGTCAAGAAAAATCCCCCTGCCCTAAATTTTGCCGTATCAAGAGATTTTCTCCCCATTTTATTTTTTGCAAACTCCTATTAACCCTTTGCAAAGAGGGGATAATTTACTCAAAAATTTATGAAGCCTTCTTATATAGTAAAATTTATAAAGAGGAGACAACCAGCCGAAACGCCCGTATATTCTTACTTCTGCAAAATAGGCTTTTAAACTCCTTTTAAATTGAAAAAAATTCAATTCCGAGAAATGCGTCGGGTCTTTTTCTTTTGTGATCTTACCGTAAAATCTGAAGACGGGTCTGTTCGGAGTAGTAACAATGAAAAAACCACCGGGAACCAAAACCCGTTTTGCTTCATTAAAAAGTTTTAAATGCCCTGCATAATCCGGTAGATGTTCGATTACTTCAATGGCGCAGACAGTATCAAAAGACGAATCCTTAAAAGGCAAAACCATACCATCCGCAAGAATAAAATCTGCAGTATTAAAATTGCCTGCTCTTTCGCAAGCCTGCGTAATCCTCTCTGCTGATAAATCCAGCGCAATCAACTTACGGGAATTTTCACTAAAAACTCTGCCCCAGGCACCATCGCCACAGCCGATCTCCAAGACCCGACCCCCGATATATTTAAGGATTAAATCGGTAAATTCCTGATACCTACTCAACTGATAGCTTTTCTCTTTGGCAAATTCTTCTATAGCGCAGCGATAACTCGCAAGACTTGCTCTCCTGTTGTTATAATGTTTCATAATCTGTGATATAGATTAATTATTCTGTTTACGATCCTATCCGGGCTAAATTTGCCCTCTATGGTTTCCAATCCTTTCCTGGAAAATTCCGTCCTTAACCAGGCGTTATCTAATAAACCGACAATTCGCTTTGCCAATTCATTACAATCATTATAGTTAACCAAAATACCATTCTCATTTCCTTTAATAATTCCTTTTATGCCTTCTACGTTGGTGCCGATAACCGGGGCCCCGCAAGACATTGCCTCTATTACAGTAATGCCAAACCCCTCAAAAACCGAAGGTACGACAACTATGTCTACTTGGTTGTAGAGCATTAATAATTCTTCATCCTGGACAAAACCCAAGAATTTTATGTTTTTGCCAAGATTATTCTCCATTACGAATGCCCTTAACGAATTCAATAACTGGCCTTCACCAACTATAAACAGTTTCGCATCGGGATTTTCCCGGATTACAAGCGGCATTGACTTTACAAGGAAGCTGATTCCCTTTCGGTTGTCCAACCTGCCTACGAAAAGGATGCCATTTTTAATTTTCTCGATATTGGGCAGGCGATGAAATTTTTCCCTATCTGCAAAAGGCGGGATTAATTCTATCTTATCGCGGCTTATTCCGTATTTATTAACCAATATATCTTCTGTATCTTTGGAAATAGAAATTACTCTCTCCGCTAATCTGTAGCCCGTCTGTTCGAAATTGACGAGAACCCGTTTCCAGCCCTGGCGGGGAATCAACCGGCATTGCTGGTAATATGTATGGCAGGCGGTATAAACTACCGGGATGCCCGGTTTTCCCAAAAGAAACACCCCTCCCGGCCCGCCAAAAAGATGGGCTATCCTTAAGCCATATTTTTTGATTAGCGGCTTGATGGCTAAATTGACCCCTGCGGAAAAACCTATATTCTTAAACATTGAATTCTGCGTTTCTTTGAAGACAGGTAGATGGCCAGGTAAATTATTTTTTGCCGGAGAAAAAACAAAAAAATTAAAGTCCTGGATATCCTTTAATTTCAGGTAAAACTCATAGACGTACCTGCCCATACCGCCGATAAAAGGGTAGAAATCATAAGTGAAAATACCTATATTTTTACTCATTGCCGGTTATCCCTTTAAATTTATCCAGATATTCAGATGCCACTTTATCTGAATTATAGTTCGCCACGGTGAATTCCCTTGCCTTCTTATTAAAATCCCGGTTATCTATGGATAACAATTCTTTTATCTTAGCTAGGTATGCATCTGAATCAAATGGAGCGACCAAATAACCATTTTTCCCGTCTGAAATGGCATCTCTTATCCCATCTAAATCCGAGGCTATCACGGGGACTTCACACGAAGCGGCTTCCAGCATTGCCAAGCCAAACCCCTCAATATCCGCTTCCACCGGGATATTAGGCATAATAAATATGTCGGATATATTATAAAACACTTTTAACAAAGCATCGCCAATCTTACCTAAGAGTACCACCTGGCCAGAGAGCCCTTTATTGCGGATTATATTCTCGATGCCGTGGCGCATAGGGCCGTCGCCTGCAACTATATAGACAAAATCCCTGACCTCCGCTGTCAACCGAGCAATAACATTGTCTATAAACCAATGGATGCCTTTTCTTTTTATGAGCCTGCCCACGGACAACAATATTTTCTTATCCTTTATCCGCAACCCCAGCCTGTCTGCGGCCTCTTGTTTTAAACTCACCTTATCCTCATTTATATAAAATTCGTCGCTAAAGCTAGGCGGGATGACGACAATTTTCCCTTCGGGTATGCCCCTGACGGCACACTGATCTTTGGTGGCCCGGCTAAGGCAAATTATTCCATCGGTTGCTGATACGCATTTAGGAATAACCCATTGATAAACCTTATTCCTGTAAGTAATATCCAGGCCGTTAATAGTTATAACAACCGGCACCTTGAATGGCTTCAAGAAAACCGTTAAGATAGAAAGAAGGCCTTCGTTAAGATAAATTATTTCTATTTTCTGCGTGAATAAAATCCGTATCGACCTGATTAAAAGGTAGGGCAGGCCGACGAATAATAATTTTCTTTTACTCCATCTTAAAAGAATGACATCGGTCTGTTTTCTTAACGCAGAATACAGGTTAAAAGAAAACCTCTCCAACCCCCCTTTTCCCGGAGGGAAATTTCTGGTGATAAAAAGAACCTTCATTTTTCTTCAGTCCGATCCATGCGCAGTTGCGCTATCTGTTCCGAGATAAGCCCGAGCATGAAAATAATTACAGAAGTGTTAAGCAGGAAAACGCTCATATTGGTGAGGCGGTGGAAAGCCAGATAAGTATATAGATAATAAACCAGGCCGGTGGCAAAAAACAGCATGCTTACCGGCAGGAATACCCGCAATGGCGAAAAAAAAGTGGCAATTTTAGCAATAATCAAAAGGAACCTGATTCCGTCTGCCCCTAAATTAATTTTACTTTTGCCGTGCTTGCGTATAGATGAAGATACAGGCACATATTTAATTGCCCGCCCTGTCTTTAAGAATGCCAGGGTCAATGTGGTGGGATAAGAAAAACCGTTAGGCAGAAGGTATATAAACTTTACGGCTGCCTGCCTTCTTACCGCCCGCAGGCCTGAAGTAAGGTCCTTAACCGGAAACCCCGTCACATAACTGGCAAAGAGGTTGTAAAATTTATTCGCACAATCCCGGCGGGAAAATCCGCCAAAATTCCTCGCGCCGACAACCATATCGAAACTATCCATGCATTCGACCAAGCGCAGGACATCCTCCGGATTATGCTGCCCGTCGGCATCCATAAATACAACGATATCGGAAGTCGCCTTTCTTAAGCCCGCTTTTATGCTTGCGCCGTTGCCCATCCGGTAAGGACGAGAAACAACCTCTGCCCCGGCATCTTTAGCTGCCTCAGCCGTATTATCTTCTGACGCATCGTCTACGACAATAATGCGACTAAGGAGTTTTCCACCGACATCCTTAATCTCCTTTATAATGCCGGGGAGGGTTTTACCCTCATTATAAGCCGGGATAATAACTTCGAAGTCAGGCGCCATAAGTTTCATTTTAGCAAAAAACTTAAAAAAGCCTACTATTTTTCTTAAAAATTTGCTATAATCTGGGATATGCCTGAAGAGATAAAAACAAAAATAGCCGTAATTGCCGAAGAGCAGGGTCTGCAGGATTATATAGCCTTGATGTTAATCGGAGAGAATTACGAAGTAAAGGCATACCCTACGCAGGAAGACGCCTTTCAGAACCTGGAGACCGACCTTCCGGATTTAATAATCTCCGATTTCCAGTCCCCCAATATTAACGGTTTAAATATCTGCAGGATTTTAAGAAAAAATTTCTTATTCCTTTATACGCCCCTGATTTTTATCCTCTCGGACAAAGACGCGTTGAATAAGGCAAAATTAATCTACGCCGGGGCAGATGATTATATCTACCGTGCGTCAATACAGGACGACCTCATACTCAAAGTAAAACTTAATTTATACCGCGTGTCCCGGCAGCACGACATAAACCCTCTGACCCGCCTGCCCGGACAGGCAAGTCTGATAAAAGAGCTGCAAAAAAGGATAGAGGCAAAAAACCTCTTTGCCGTATCTTACCTGGACCTGTATAAATTCAAGCAGTATAACCACCGCTACGGGTTCGCTAAAGGGGACGACGTAATCAGGCATACTGGTTCCCTGATTATAGACGCCCTGAAAGAATTCGGAAGCCCTTCGGATTTCTTATCCCATCCGCGAAGCGAAGATTTTGTCCTTTTAACCCTTACGGACAGTGTGGACGCCATTATCAATAAAACAATCACCGACTTTGATAAAAGCGCTTCTTCGTTTTACGACGAAGATGATAAAAAACGGGGGTACCTGGTAATTAAGACCCGGAGTGGAGATATCGAAAAAATACCTCTCTTGCGCATACATATCGGCATAACAACCAACGAACACTATGCCTTCCAGACCCCTGCGCAGGTGCTCCAGATTGCCGGAGAATTAAAGAATTTCGCGGAAAAGAGCTTCCCGGATAAAAGCATGCACGTCAAGGAAAGAAGAAAGAATTACCCTTTCTATTAATTCAATCATCTGGTTCCGGCAGGCCGATAATTTTTAAGAAATCCCTATCAACTTTATAGCCCAGAGAGATTGCTTTTCGGGCATACTCTCTTGCCAATTCCAATCGCGCAGGCTCAAGCGATGCATAAAACACCGCAAGGTTATTATACCCCTCGGCAAAATCAGGCTTTAACCTTACCGCCTCCCTTAAATGGAATAAAGCCCGCGTATCGTTTTTTTGGGCATAAAGCGTGCCTAAACAGTAATGTGAAAGGCTGGAAGCAGGATCAAAAAATATAGACTTCTCATAAGCTTTTATCGCTTCGGCGTCATTTGATGTACGCTCAAGGGCTTGTCCTAAACCAAAATATGCAATAGCATCGTCAGGGCTATATTTTATTGCTTCCTGAAAATATATCTTGCTTTCTTGCGGCTTATCCATTTCAAGATATAGTATGCCGATGTTATCCATTATCCCCGTTGCCCTAGGATTAAAAGCCAAACCCTTTTTCCACATTTCTTCAGCCTTTTCTTTTTGCCCCATCTCTTTATAAATCACGCCGTAGGATTGATAAATCGGAGAGTAGCGGTATTTAATAATTAAGGCTTTATCAAGTTCATCCATAGCCTCCTTAAATTGTTTTCTATTTAGGTATATCTTCGCTAAGTTGATGCGGCAATTTAGATGGACGTCAACTGAATTTGTAAGGTTCAAAGATTTTTTAAACAACCTTTCTGCTTCTTCGGATAACCCCATATCCGCATACTGTATACCTAAATTGTTACAGACTACCGGAGAATTCGGGTTATCTCTCTCCGCGGCCCTATAAAGTGTAACGCTATTTTTCCACTCTGAATTTCTTGCCCAGGTCAATATCATAAATAGGCATATAATGCTTCCGCCAAGATATATAACATATTTGCGCGCCTTAAGATAAAATTTTTCAAATGTCGCAGCCAAAATAAAGTATATTCCTATACCCGGCAAATAAAAATGGTGCTCCATGGCAGGAAAATTTAGCGGGGCATAAAACTTCGGCGTAAGACATATAAAATACCAAGCCAAGCCAAAACTTACCGGGGGATACTTTTTCTTTAAAAGAAAAACCAGAATAATCATAGCGGTTATGGCTAAGACCGAAAAAAATACTGCCGGATGGAATAAGGAAGCGTAGTTAGGAATTTCGTGGTGCAGGTTTAACGGATGAGGCCAGAAAAAAAGCTGTAAGTATAATGTGGATACCGCGGATTGAATAAATGTATTCTGCCAAAATCCACCCAACGTACTTTTGGCAGCCGGTAAGATTAAATCCATAGTCTCAAAACGGAAAATTGCCGCCCGATAGAACCAATAAGACATAGTTATGCCGATGAGAACCGAGTAAAAAATAGGTATCCTTTTTCTTAATCCCGAATGTATATTTTCCTGCCCATAGATAAAATCATAGCTAAGTGCCAGAAAACCAAAAGTAAGTGCCGTCTCTTTAGTCATCAATCCGCAAACATATAAAAATAACGATAAAAATATCCGACCCCTGGCGTAAGAAATAATGGCGATTGCGATAAAAAAGGTAACGAGCAAATCCGAACGGCAAGAAATATAAGTTACTGCTTCGGTATTGATAGGATGAGTTACAAACAATAAACAAAAGAATAAACCCAGCCCAAAAGTTAAATCTTTTTTTAAGATCCGGAATAATAAATAAAGCAATACGCCATTTAAGAAGTGGATGAGTATATTTATAACATGGTAACCTAGGGGTTGGATTCCACTAAAAAAATAATTAAAAGAAAAGGTGAGCAAGAGCAACGGCCTAAACATCCCCTGGGGAATGTCAGATACCGAACTGTAATGCCCTTTTAAAAATAAGAACCAATAACGGAACTCTTTAATAAACGTGTTATCTAAAATAGTATGTTGATCGTCAAGGACAAAACCATTCCAGAGAGAATTAAAATATAATATAAAGGAGAAAACTGCGAGAAGACAAACGAGCAAGACATTTTGCAGGTTGCGGTTCATATTGGAATAAAAACCCCCGCACCTTCAAGAAATCAAAGATGCGGGGATATTTTTTAATTTTGGTACCAGGCTACGTATGCGTATGGGTAGACAGTACCCCTGTGCCGGAGTTATAAAGGGTATTATAATCGAAGGTGGTACCTGGATGCTTCGGCAATGTATCAGCCTGTAGATATGCCCGGAATGCCGTAGTATGTAAGCTTGTGGGCCAGGACGCTGTACCGCTTAAGGCCGTGCGCGCGTAATAATTTGAAAGCGCAGCCCTCATAGCTCCTATGTTCGCATCACAGGCTGCCTGTTGGGCATCTCTTCTTAAGTTAATAAACCTTGGTATAGCGACTGCCGCTAAAATACCGATAATGACGATAACCATGACTAATTCGATTAAAGTGAAACCTTTCTTGTTCATACTTTCACCTCCTTGTGTCAAGTTTAACATAATTGATGTCCTTGTCAAGCATTTTTTCCCTGGGCAAATTTAAACAACCGGATCAGCTCATCCTCCTCTATTTCAGTAAATTTTATCCCGAAAAAATAGCGTTGCCCTCTTTCCATGCGGCAATAAATAACTTCTCCTTTGGCCTTAATTACCTTGCCCTGCGTAACCAGGCTGTCTTGCGGTTTAAACTCCAATGACAATTCAATGCCTTTGGGCAAAAATAAGCATGCCTGTATCCCTAAGGCGGTGCCGTTACGCGATATATTGCGCGTATAACCTTCGATAGGCGAAGAATAGTGAAGAGACAGAGATTTGTCGTCTATTATCTTAATATTCACCGACATTTCTAAATCCAGCCTTTCCGATTCACGGATAAAACTGATCCCCTGCAGGGGGGGCTGCTTAACGATAAATTTCTCAAAATCGAAAATCCTATCTTCCGGGCCGTAATAAGAATCTAGCGCCTTAATTATAGAATGAGCGCTGGCAACCAGCGGCTCTATGCTGGAACCGCTCATTTTCGCCATACTGTCGGTGAGCGCGCTATCCAGGGGATTGCTGCAGGCAACAAAAAGCAGGTCTTTGACTTTAAATAAAGGAAGAACTGAATTCTGGCGGCAGAAATCCTCGCTGAACAAATTAAGGATCTCCGGCTTGATTTTATAATCGGGAATTTTTACGTAAGGGATGCCGCTCTCCTGGGCAAAAAATAAGAACAAACCCTCTTCGGAAATATAGCCGAACTTGACTAAAAAAGACCAGACTGACCGGCCTGCCCTGCTCGCCTCCTGTTTGGCTAAATTCAGCTGCTGGATAGTAACCCAGTTATCAAAAACAATTTTTGTTTCTAAGTCCTGCATCTTACTTTTGTCCCGGATAATATTTTTTCAGGAATTCTTCCAGGGTTTCCGAAACCCTCTTTTCATCAATAATGTAAAGGCTTTTATCGGCCTCTACCTTGGCCTGAGGATACTTAGTCTCCATGGCGGTCAACATCTGCGACTGTTGCTTGGCGATATTGAGGAGCACTTTGTTATCCCTGAGCACATCATAATAATCAAGCGCCTGTTTTACCACCATTTTCAGTTCATCGTTATTCCATGGCTTGGTAATATAGCGGTAAACCTGCCCCTTGTTTATGGCGGAGATCGCGGAATCCAGGTCAGGATACCCGGTAAAGAGTATCCTTATTGTATCGGGATATAATTGCTTCGCCTTAACCAAAAAATCCGTACCCTGACCGTCTGATAACCGGTTATCCGAGAGGATTAAATCTACCCCCCCCTCTTTTTTAAGCTTCTCCATGGCATCGGCAATGCTCTCTGCGGTAATAACTTCGTATTCTTCAACCCGCAATAACCGGCTCAAACTGTTTAAAATATTAACTTCGTCGTCAACAATCAGGATTGTATGTTTAGCCACCTTTCTTCTCCTCCATATCCTTTATTAATTTTTCTATCTCCTCCCTGGCCTTTAATGGAATAAATTTAGTAAACATAACCCCCATCCCTGCCGGCTGGACTTCCCCTTTCTCGTTGGTAAAAGGCAATTTTCTCGCCCAGGTCACCACGGCCTCGGCATGGATAAACTTTTTTGCTCCGCCGTCTCCGATCTCAAACATAACATCCATCCTGCTCTGAGGTGGCTCTACTTTGTCCGTAACTATAAACATACCGCCCGCGGAGAGGTCCTTCGTTTCAACATATTGCCAGAAATTTGTACCCCGGCACTCTACCGAAATCTTGATATTTGCCCTTTTATACTGCCTCTTTTCTTCCCAGCCCATTATTTTTTCCCATGAGCGATATCGCTCATACTTAAAGTAATGCTAAAAAGTAAAGATACAACCGCAAGAAGAATCAAATTGCGCGAAGTAATCCCCAGGAATACCTCATTTATACCTATTAATTTCAACACGCCCCCGATGGTGAGAGTAACGAAAGCGATAGCCAAAAATAAATCTTCCCCCACATTATAAACTTTTTTCATCTTATCCGCCTCCTTTCGAGAACTTCGGCAACTGGACAATAAAGGTAGTCCCCTTCCCCGGCTCGCTCTCCACTTTTATATCGCCTTCATGGTGCTTGATGATATTATAACTCACGGAAAGCCCCAGTCCAGTGCTTTTCTTGGTGGAAAAAAAGGGGTCGAATATACGGGAAAGAGTATCGGCCGACATGCCACACCCGCTATCCGAAATCTTGACATAAACACTATCCTTATCTTCATAAGTAGAGAGGGTTACCGTTCCCCTGTCAGCCATGGCCTGGTTGGCGTTTATTATTATATTCAGGAAAACCTGGGATAATTGCGTGGGGTCTGCGCTAATGCTCGTGGTTACCCGGTAATCTTTTATAACCGTAACTTTATATTTTATCTCATTCCAGACAATTGATAAAACAGAATCCAGAACCTGGTTTATATCAATCGTCGCCCTCTGGGATTCGCTCCTCCGGGAGAATGTGCGCAGGTCCGAAACAATCCTCTTTATCCGCAGGGCGCCCTCCAGCGACTCAACGGTTATTGCCTTCAAGTCTCCAAGCGTAAGTTTTGTATCGCCAAGGGTCTGCGTGCCTTGCAAACCCTGGACACATGTTTTTAAAGTATCCAGATTGCTGATAAGAAAACCCAGGGGGTTATTTATTTCGTGGGCAATGCCTGCGGCAAGCACCCCCAGAGAAGCCATCTTTTCCATCTGTATAATCTGGCTTTCCGCCTCGCTTTTTAATTGCGCCTTTTCTTTTTCGCTCATCTCGATATCCAGGGTAATATCCCGCATAATCATAAAGGCGCCTTTTATTTTTCCTAAAGCGGTCCTTAAAGGGGCAACGCTTATTGCCAGATAAAAG
Source organism: Planctomycetales bacterium (assembly GCA_005239725.1). GTDB lineage: Bacteria > Omnitrophota > Gorgyraeia > Gygaellales > Profunditerraquicolaceae > SBBM01. Next base: position 23,301 of record SBBM01000019.1, read on the forward strand.
GCCTTTCCGTTTTTATTCCTGAAAGAAACTTTCCTATTTATCTGCGGAATCCCGGTCTCCATGCATTTAGTTAAAGGGTATTCTTCGGGGTTCATACCCACGGGAAGAAATATCTCCGGGGCCTTCATGCTGTAGGATATCCCCTCATTAAGATAACCCAGCAATTCTAAGGCCGGCTGGTTTATATAATTGACCACCAGGTCCCTGTCAACGATAAATAACGGCTCAGGCACATTCTGGACTATTGACTGGCAAAGGGCAAATTTTTCCGCCAGGTTATCTATCTGTTGCTCAAGGTTCCTGGCATAAATTTCCTCTTCCCGCACTTTAGCCTCAAGCTGTGCTATTTTATTTTCGAGGTCTTTACTCTTATCCATAGCTTTTATTACCTGGCGGCCTGGAATACCTGGATCATATTCCACAAAGGCAAGAATATTGACAAAGCCATACCGATGACAACCACGCCCAACACCGCGGTCATAATGGGTTCAATCAACGTAGTCAGGCCTTTAACCGTAGTCCGCACTTCCAGCTCAAAGTATTCGCACAAGGAATCAAGCATTAACGGAAGGGAACCGCTTTTTTCGCCTACCGAAATCATATACCCTACGAGGCGGGGAAAAAACTTGCTGTTTAACACTGCGCCGGAAATGCCTTTACCGTCGGCAACATCCTTTTTTATCTTTTCTATCTCTCTGGTCAAAACTACATTTCCGATTGTCATGCCTACAATATCCAGAGTTTTAAGCACGGGCAGGCCCGCCTGGTAAAGCACGCTGAGCATTGAAGCAAAACGCAACATCGTAATCTTTGCATAAACCTTACCCACAACTACCAGCTTAAATTTCAGGCCGTCCCAAAGAAGCCTTCCCTGAGGTATACCTACAAACCAACGCGCCAAAAAAACCATAACCCCTGCTGCAGGAAACGTAATATACCAATAATTTTTCAGGATGATGCTCACAAGAATCATTATCTGGGTAGGCAAGGGTAATTTTGCTTTGGCATCGGCGTAAATTTTGACAAACTGCGGTATAACAAAAACGGAAAGGATAAATACGGCAACAAATAATGCTATGACTACCATGATGGGGTATTGCATCGCGCCCATTACGTTTTTGCGCGTCTCCTGGTCAGTGGCAAGCATTTCCGAGAGCCTCATCAGCACTTTGTCCAGAACCCCTGCGCTTTCGCCGGCGATTACCGTATTTATATAAAGCTCGGAGAATACCCCGGGGTGTTTGGCCATTGACTGCGACAGGCTCATACCGCTTTGCACGTCGGTTATAACCTGCTTTAAAGCGGCTTTTAATGCCTCGTCCTCCGTCTGCTCTGCCAAAACCCCCAACCCCTCGATTATCGGGACTGCTGCCTTTATGATGGTGGCGAACTGGCGCGTAAAGAGCACTAAAGCCTGGGGGTCCGCCTTTTGCGCTTTTTTAAAAAAACTGTCCAGAAAAGATTCGCTTTTCAGGGTTTTAAAACTTACGTTTATCGGCAAATACCCTGTTTTGGCAAGCTGAGTAGTCAGCTCCATTTCGCTGTTTGCCTCCATCTCGCCTTTTATGACCTTGCCTTTTGAATCTACGGCCCTATAAACGTAAATCGGCATTTCGCTCCTTTACTTTAAACAAGATTAAAATCTTTTATTACCGAATCCACTAAATCCGGGGTAACCTTTCCTGCCTTTTTGGCAAATCCCGACATGAGGATAAGGTCGCAGAGCGTATTTATCCGCCGGGGAATACCTGCGCTATGCTTGAATATGGCTTTTACCGCCTCTTTTTCAAGAAAGGATTCGCTGACATCAGTTTTGCCGGCAACTTTTAACCGGTGCAAAATATATTTGACAACGCCCTCCTCGGTAAATGCCCCCAGGTGGCAACGTATTGCTACGCGCTGGTCAAGCGGTTTATTATTCTCGACTTTTTCTTTTAATTCCGGCTGGCCGAGTATCAAAAGCGTAAGCAGGAATTTGTCTTCCAGTTGAAGGTTTAAGATAAGGCGCAGCTGTTCAAATATGCGGCTGTCCTCTATCGCGTGCGCCTCGTCAATAATCACTATATTTTTCTTCCCGTCGCGGATATTATCAGTAAATATATTATTCAGTTTTTCCACCAAAGGGTCCGTCAATAATTCCGTTTTTTTTTCCGGCAGGGCCTGAGGGGACAAACCCCTGACAATCGCCCTTAACAATTCCGCCGGCTCAGAAACACAAGGGTTATTAATAAAGGCCGCGGAATACCTCTCTTTACCCATTTCATTCAGAAGAACCTTACCCAGGAGCGTCTTTCCGCAACCGAATACCCCGGTGAGCATGCCGCATCCTAAATCCTGCGCCACCACATAACTGAGTTTCATCAGCGCGTCTTCATGCTGGGGCGAAAGATATAGATAACGTGGGTCAGGCGTATTCTGAAAAGGCTTTTCCTTCAGGTTCCAATATTTTTCGTACATAATTCAGTAACTAGTACGTAACGAGTAACTGGCAATTTATTTTTGATTATCGATAGAACGAATTAGCTCATCTATAAGCTTATTAACCTCTTCGCTTAAAGCAAACAGGTTAATAAATTCATCCTTATTTAAAAAAGACAAATCTCTCGCCAAAAATAAAAATTTTGCGTTTCCCTAACCGATCCCCTGCCATTATGATAAAATCTTATCTTATCATTATAATGATACCTGCTAAAACCCTCTGCGATACTTGCCGTAATAGATATAGCCGCTCTCTTCAATTGGCTAGTCACTCCATAAAGTTTTTCTCTGGGAAATTTATTCGTCATTTTATAGATTTCCATAACAAATTCGTGCGCCTTTCTCCAAGCATTTAAATCAGCGAAATCTTTTATTTTTTCCGGCATCCAATTACTAGTTACCAGTTACCAGCTTACTAGTTACTCTTTTTTACTTAGCCAGCTGGCAATGCGCTTCTGGTATTCGTCGAATTCCGTTGGTTTGACTTCTGCCTTTTTCCCGGCCGACCCTCCCTCGGAAACCGGCTTTATAAAAGGCGCGACCTCGACTGCCTTCTGCGCCGGCTTTAATTCCACGTGCTCCTCGCAAACCCTGGCTATTTCCTCTATTGTGGTTTCACCTTTTAGGGCTTTTGTAACCCCATCTTCGCTTAAAAGTATCATGCCTTTTTCCTGGGCCTTTTTGCGGATAGCAACCGTAGAGGCGCTGGCTATAATCATCTCTTTTAACTCATCGTCAACAACCATTAATTCAAAAATACCCGCGCGGCCCCGGTAACCGGTGCCTTTACAATAATCACATCCCTTGCCGCGGAATAATTTTATGGACTCTTTATCTCTCATGCCCCATTTTTCTAAAAGTGCTTTGGATGGCTCATAAGACTCTTTACACTTAGGGCAGATTTTTCTAACCAGACGCTGGGCCATAACTCCGATTAAACTGGCGGAGATTAGAAAGGGCTCAATGCCCATATTTATCAGGCGGGTTACCGAGGCAGGCGCATCATTCGTGTGAAGGGTGGAAAATACCAAATGGCCTGTCAAAGCCGCCTGAATGGCAATCTGGGCGGTCTCTAAGTCTCTGATTTCACCAACCATTATGACATCAGGGTCCTGGCGCAAAATCGCCCTCAGGCCATTGGCAAAGGTAATGCCGGCCCTGGCGTTTACCTGTATCTGGCGGATTAAGCCCAAGCGGTACTCGACAGGGTCTTCAATGGTGATGATATTTACGTCAACCGTGTTTATGCGCATCAATGCCGAATAAAGGGTAGTAGTCTTTCCGCTTCCCGTAGGCCCGGTGGAAAGGATTATGCCATAAGGCTTGGAGATTAAATTTTCGTATTTCTTTAATTCATCATAAGTTGAGAAACCTAATTTTTCCAGCCCTATCATAACTGATGCAGTATCAAGAAGCCTCAAAACCAGATTTTCGCCATAAATAGTAGGTATGGTCGAAACGCGAAAATCAATGATGCGCTCGTCTATTTTTATCTGGAAGTGGCCGTCCTGCGGAACCCTGCTTTCAGCGATATCCATGCCGGCCAATACCTTGACGCGGGAGATAATCGGGGCCTCCCATTCCTTGGGAGGGGAAGGTATCTCGTGAAGGATACCGTCTATCCTGAAACGTATGCGCAAAATCTCCTGGTCAGGCTCTATGTGAATATCTGATGCCCTGTCGCGCACTGCCTGGGCAATAATCAAATCCACTAATTTGATTATGGAGCCGCCCTCCAGAGACGCCTCTTTTGCCTCAGAAGCTGCGGCTGCCGTAGCCAGCCCGCTTAATAAATCCTGGGTAATCGGTCTTTCAGCATAAACCTTGCCCTGGGCCTCTTCTATTTCCTTAAAGCTGGAGAAATATATTTCCAGAGGCAGGCCCGTATGCAGCTGGATCTGGTCAACGGCGTATAAATCATTTGGCTCTGACATGGCCAGGTGCAATGTGCCGTTTTCTATTTTTACCGGGACAGATTTGGTCTGCCGGGCGAGTTGTTCCGGCATGGCTTTTATCAGCGCGTCGGAAGAGACGATGCTGTCCAAGCCAATGTAATTAAAACCCATGCTCTTAGCTATTGTTTCATAGAGGGCAGAGCGAGAAAGAAGCCTTAAATCCAGGATAACGCTCTCTAAAGGCCTTTTAAGCTTGCGCATCTCGTCAAGGGCTTTATTCATCTCCTCCCGGGAAAGTAACCCTGAATTTAACAACAAATTCTCTAATATGCTATCTTCCACCCCAGGCTTCCTTTCTTAAGATTTCTATCCACGACTTTACCTGCTGCGCATCTTTACTTTCAGGCGCAAGGTTTATATACCGGCTATAATAATCCAGGGCCTGTTTTTTATCGCCCAGGTAAACTTCATACAATACGCCCAGGTTATAACAGGCATCTGCATCTTTCGGATTTAATTGAACCACTTTCTTTAATGCCCGGGATGCCTTTCTAAATTCTCCGGCGTTAATATACTCTATCCCCAGATTATAATAAATATCAGGGCCGGTTTTTTCTGCCTCCGGGCCGACGGTAAATCCGGAAGTCGCGGCAGGAGAAGGAGAGGCCAGGTTATTTAAAATTTCCTGCGCCTTCTTGAATTCTTCATCCGCAGAAGGATAATCTTCTTTAGCGAGAAATTCTTTTCCGGCCGCATAATGGGTGTTGGCTTCCTTAAGCCCTTGCTCGCGCAAGGTGCCGGCCGCTCTTTCGGCATGCGCATCTACCCAGGTGAATAAAATTATGCCTGCATATATTAAAAAGAACTTAAAATTATACCTCATTCTTGCCCTGTCTGGCCGCTCGCCGGGGTTTCCGGGATAAGTTCTACGTTAACCTTCTTAAACTGCCCTTCTTCCTGTTGCCTGGCAACATCAGATTGTTCGGATGTCTTCAATATATTGCCTATCTGCTGGAACCTGTTCTCCAATTCTCCCAATCTTCTCCTCGTATCTTCCAATTCATCCCTCAGGCGCTCCCTTTCCATCTGGACAGTTACATACTGCTGCCTTAAAGTCGCGGAGTCTTTTTCGATTTCCCTGGACCTGAATTGAATCGCATCCAATTTATCCTGGGCCGCGGATAATTTCTCCTGCAAAGTCAATATCTTATCCGCCCGTTTTCCCAGTTCGGCCTCGCTTTGCTTGAAAGTTTGGGCCATATTTTTATGTTCGTCTTTTAATACAACGTAATCCTTATTTAACTGCTCGAGGTTGGCCTTTAAAAGTTTCAATTCTTTTTCCAGGGACGTATTCTCCTGAGCCAATAAATCTATTTTCTCCTGTTGCGCTATTACGTTTTTCATTGCTTCCTGTTTCTCTCTTAACATCTCTTCGCGCTCCTTCGACCACGCCGAGTATTGCCCCTTTGTGCTGGCTAAACTCTCTTCCAGCCTTTTAGACTCTTCGTTTAGCGAAGCGTTTTCTTTCCTCAAACTCTCCGTTATTTTTTCCAGGTCATCGGCCTTCTCTTCCAGAGTGGATTTCGCCTTATTCGCGCTTTTAAGCTGCTCGGATAAACTGGCAAGCTCTTTCTGAAAAGAGGCATTATTGCTTTTTAAATCCAGGACCATCTTCGCCAGGGTTTCGGACTTTTCTTCAAAAAAAGATTTCTCTCGGCTAGCCATCTTCAGCTGAGCGGATAAAATATTAAATTCCCCTTGTAAAGAAACATTGCCCTCCTTTAAATCCTCCACCGCCCTCTCTAAACTTTCGGACTTTTGCGCTAAAGAGGATTTTTCCTTGTTTGCGCTTTTAAGCTGCTCGGATAAACTGGCAAGCTCTTTCTGAAAATTGCCCGATTTCGCTTCTTCTTCCTTGAGCCTTTTATTTAAAGCGGCCAGTTCTTTTTCTTTTGTATCCAATATGCCTGATAAAGAATCTGCCTGGACTCTATAAGAGTTGCGCTCTTTAATCAACTTATCTTCCAGAGAAGATTTTTCCTTATTTGTTCTCTTCAGCTCTTCGGATAAAATATTGATGCGCCTGGTTAAGGAATCATTGCCCTTCTTTAAATCCTCCACCGCCCTCTCCAGGCTTCCCGACCTCTGGGCAAAAAAAGATTTCTCTTTGCCGGTCATCTTAAGCTGCTCGGAAAGAATAGTAATATTCCTCTGGATGCCTTGCGACCTTATCCTCTCGTCTTTGACTACCTTTTCTAAAGCAGCCAGCTCTTTTTCTTTGGCATCCAGATCGCCTGCCAGGGATTCTGCCTGGGCTTTATAGACCCGGTTTTCTTTCAGCAGATGCGAAACCTGCCTGTCTACGGAATCTATCTCTGCGGATATAGTTGCCAGTTCTCTTCTCAACTCTTTTTCGTTGCCGGGCCGGAAATCCAGGTTAACCAACGCAGTTTCTAATTGGGTAAGCCTGGACCTTATCGGCTGGATTAATTCCAGGCCCGCCTTAGCCTGGGACCATTCTTTAGTCAGGATATCATTCTGGGCCATAACCGCCTTAAGCTGGCGCTGGAGTTCCTGCGTGAAACTTTCTTCCTGGCTGTATTTTTTCTGCGCAGACGAATCTGACTGTTTAAACCCCTGGATTAAGTTTCTTAATTGCCTCATCTGAGATTCCAGTTCTGCGATATTTGCTTCTTTTCCTGCGGCTTGCTCGGAGAAGGCGTCAGGCCTAAACCAGGAAATAAATACCATAAGGATTAAACAGGCAGATACGATAAGGCGAATTCCATCTTTCATTTTTTCCTCTTTTTAAATAAATCCCTGGCCAAAGAAACAGTTATTTTCTTCACAACCTTATCAAACATATCTTTGGGATATTTTTTAAAGATGTTGGGATTATAAGTTGATTCCGCCCTGCCGCTCCAGATAATTTCTCCTGTCTTTACATCCTGCAGGTAAATCCGTATCTGGACAAGGGCAAGATTACTGCCCGTGGGAGAGGCTTTAAAAGAATAGGCATCCAAAATCCCATCTTCATATTTCTCCTGCTGGGCATAGCCTAAAGACGCAAGCCTATCGCCCTGTCCGAAGAAAAATATTTTCATGGGGTTTAGGATAGAATATACCACGCCCTGATTTGAAAAAGCGGGGTTTGCCGTTTTTTTAAGGTTCCCTGCCTCTATAATCCTGCCCCTTACAATAACATCAGCCCCCAATGACGCCCCCAATTCTTTAATTTTATCATTGGTAAGGCTTACTGTTGCCCCCTGAAAAACCGGCTCTTTAAGAGAGAGGGTCTCGAGGATACGGTTTAAAACCGCTTCTTTATTCTTATCCCGCGTCATTTCTTCAATTTCGGCGCGCATCTCTTCGGAATGTTCTTTTCTCTTTAATTCGTATTCGGGTGAAATAGCCGACAACTCTTTCTGGATGGTGTCCTGAATCCGCTGCAAGGCACCGGCAACTTCTTCGCTCTCTATCGGCTTCATTATGTCTTCGGAGATAAGCAGGCCGTTGACATCCTCCTGGGGTATTACCATAATCCCTTTTTTGATGAATTCATCGGTGAGGTCCTCGATAATTTCGGTATTTAACCCCCATCGCAACGGCTCAACGAAGGATTGCTGATAGGAATAATCCGCGAAAGGGAAAATTGCCACTTTCTTGATATTGTCCGGGTTAAAAGAAGGCCCGGCAGGCTTAGCCAGATAAGAACTCTTCTTGAGCGTGAGGCTGGCGCATCCCGTTAAAAAAATAATTGACAACAAGAACAGTATTGTTTTTCTCATTATTCCTCCGTTCATTTTATTCCTCTCGGCGTCAGTTTAAATGCCCTGGCCTTTTCTTCTTCAGCCAGAGCCGATTGCGCAGCAGTGTCTTTTATTATATGGGCAGTGACAAAAATTAGCAAGTCGGTTTTTTCTGTGGGATTGGAACTGGAACCTATTTCTTTACGCGTAAATAAAAGCTTCAGTATGGGTATATCTCCTAAAATAGGGATTTTCTTTACGGTGGTAAGGGATTCGTCTTTTACCATGCCGCCTATTACCACTGTCTGGCCATCCATTATCTGAACCTCGGTTTCCGCAGTGCGTGTTGTGGTAATCGGACCCTCATTAACCCCGTTCCTGGTGGAGGCGTAACCGACAAGGCTGCTTACCTCAGGTTTAATCTTCATTTTGATATGGCCGTCGGGGCTGATCTGCGGCGTAACCTCAAGGCTGACGCCCACATTATACTTCTCCCACCCGGTAATCTCCATATTTCCGGTAGTTTCATTCCTTTCATAGGTAGGCACGGACAAAACCTTTCCCACGTTCATAGTCGCCTTCTGGTTATTTAAAGTAAGGATCCTGGGATTAGCCACGAGCTTGGTATTTTTGCGCTCCTTTAAGAAATCAAAAACAGTTTTTAGCGTAGAAAAATCAAGGGTGCCGAAAGTAAAATAACTGGACGCCGCCATAGGAAAGGCGCTTAAGGTAGGCCCCAGGTTAGGATTGGTATAAATTTCTCCGAACTTACTTGCAAAATCCGAAGTTATGGCAGTAAATTGTCCTGAGCTTGTGCTATATGTTATATCCGTAGCCTTTTGTTCAGGGTAATACTCGGTATTCTGGCCCCAGGCCTTAAAAGGGAAGGTAATAGGTCTTTTTGAAGCCGCAGCGCTTATTGTCGTAGTCCAATCTATGCCTAATTTATCGGTGTTGGTCAAAGAGGTTTCAACTAATTTTGCCTCAATTAAAACCTGAGGGGTAATCTCGTCCAATGTAGGAATCATGCCCTCAATTTTATTTATTACGGAAATGGAGTCCGTAACGATAATGGCATTTGAGCGGCTGTCCCCTTCTATGGAACCTTCGGAAGTCAGAACCTTAGTCAACGTATCTTTAAGCTTCATAGCGTCAGCGTTATTCAATTTAAATAACCTGGTCACCTTGCCTTCGCGCTCTGCCTCTTCGGGAGTAGTAACCTTTATGACGCTGCCGCGTTTATTGTAAACAAAACCGTTAACCGTGATAATGGAATCTATCGCCTCGTCAAGGCTGACATCGGCAAGCTGCACCGTAATCAGGCCGCTTACCTTTTCCGAAAAAACAATGTTTAACCCATATTGCTTGCTCAACTGCCGCAATACGTCTTTTATATCCACCTCACGGAATTCCAGGGATTCAATAACCTGTTTTCCCTCTCTTTGAGAATAGACAAGCGCTGGACGAAAACCAACGAAGAAAATCAAAATACAAAACATAAAATAAAATCTTTTCATTTTTTCCGCCTTTGTTGAACACATCAATATTTTATTTAACGAAATCCCGCTTTTCTAGCAGGATTAAATTTTATTCATAAGGAAATGCCAGATAAAAACTCTGGTTTCCTTTTTTAAGCAAAACCTTATCTTTCTGAATTTCGGCGACTTCATAATCCCCTACCTTATCGCCCTTCTTTACAATTTCCTCATTTATAAAAGCGAACCCTGTCCTGTCTTTCCCGAAAGATATCCCCTGAAGCTTAAGGTCAGTCCTCTGGTATTCCCTATCAAAATAGGCATTAAAAGGATCCCTGCCCCAGGTAAGCCCGGAGCGCTCGCTCTGCTCTTTAATCCTCCTGGCATCCGCAGGCAAAAGAGGGACTGCTGGGCTTTGTGTTTTAGTTTCAGTAATTTGAGGCAGAGAAATGGAAGGGGTTGCTGATGCCGAAGTTTTAACCGGCTTCTTTTTAAGGTTACCGGCCATAACAATTATAAACACCACAATACCTACGCCTATAACGATGAATTCAATCTTCTGTTTCTCCACTTAAATCTCCCAAATCATATACGTGCTTAAAAGAAGTGTAATTAAAAGGTCTTCGGATTTCTCTTCCGCCCTTTCCGGCTGCTGGCCTTTCTTTTCCGGGACAGGAGACATTATGCCCTCGTTCTTTCTTTCTATTGATACGCTTTCGATAACAAAACTGACCGGCAACTCGCCTAAAGACTTGATATATTCGCCCATCACCCGGTAAGGAGAACTCATTACCATCTCAATATAGACCTTAGTGACCCCGGCAGGCAAATTCTCAACCTCTGCAATTATATCTTCGCGGGGTTTTATAGAGATAACATTAATGTTATGCTCGCTTGTCGAGCGGCCCAATAACTGGATAATCTTGGGCATTTGTTTCCTGCTTACGCCCATACCCTTGAACTCTTCGACTTTCTTTTCCATATCCTCAATTGCCTTCTGGGGGTTAGGCAGGCTCTTGATTAAAGTCTGGGAATCCAGGAGCTTATCCTGCCTTACCTTAAAATCCGCTTTTATTTTCCTTTCATTCCTGATTAGTGGCCCTCCGATAAAGATATATAACAAAACCAGTATGGTTATAAAAATCCCGCAGTCTATAGCCACATTAACCATTCTATTGGAAGATTTTGCAAGCATATTAATAACTCAACGTACAGATTATTTCGAAGTTAGCCGCCGGTATCGCTGAATACATATCGGTCTTTGTGCCGGTCAGCTCCACGCGGCTAAAAAATGGCGAATCATCCAGGCTTACGATATACTGCTGAAGGGCCAAATCCACAATGGTATATTTGGCAAAAATCTTTCCCATAAGCTTGATTTTTTTCGGCTCTTTTACTTCCAGCGTAATTATCCTATCCAAAACAACTTCCTTGGGGGTAATATTACTTAACTCCTTGAATACGCCCCACCACATCGGCTGCCGGCCTTTAGCCTTTTCCAGAATATCCTTCCTCTGCTCCAATTTCATCTTTATGCCCATAAATTCCCTTACGCTTGCGGCAGTCGGCTCAAGCCGGCTTATGTCCCTGTCAAGATTACTGATGAGGGTTTTATAGCGCATACTATTAAAGTAAGTTGCAGCGTACAGAGAAAGGCTTAAACCCAGGAGAATGGGGAATAAAATCCTCACAAGCGTGGTTAAGAAAAACGCTTTTTGCTCCAGCTTTTCCTTGACCGGCAAAAGGTTTATCTTGCCGCCTCCTCCCAGGCAAAGCCCGAATGCCGCGGAAAGGTGAGGAGCGGCCTGCTCCATGACCATTTCCTGTTTTAATACCCCTGTATCCGCCCAGCCCTTGACTGTTTTAAGGACATTTAATTTCTCTACTTTTCTTACCCCCTGCAGATTCGCTAATAAGAATTTCTCAATATTCTTAAGGCGCGAACTTCCTCCGGTAATATATAATTCTTCTATCGGCCTGGCTTTAAATGTGCTCACATAATAGCTAAAAGTCCTGGATATTTCCATAATTAAACGTTCAAGGGTAGGCCGCAGCATGGTAGAAATCTGCTCCCCGCGCAGCGCCCCGAAATCGGTAAAATATTCGGTCTTCGCCTCTTCTTCCATAGGGATACCGCAGGAACGTTTAATCTTTTCCGCTTCTTCAAAACTTATATTTATTGCGCCTGTGGGGTTAGTAACGGTTTTTACCATAGAGCGGGTCAGGTGTTCCCCGGCAATGGGTATCTCGCGGGAAAATATAAGCTCCTTGCCCTTATAAAAATTAAGCAGCGAAGTATTTGCGCCTATGTCCAGGAGGGCGATTGTCTTCTGCTGTATGCCTTCAAGGCAAAAAGGAAGGAGGTTACCCAATACATCAGGTACTACATTTATGCCCACCGGCCTTATATTCATCTCTTTTAAAAAACGCACCTGCTCATCAACCATAACCCGGTCAGCGGCAATGCATGTAACCTGCAGAGTCGCGGAGCCCTTTTCGTCTTTAGACTGGCCTATAACAAAAAAATCAAAGCTTACGCTGTTTATATCCGCCTGGAAAGGAAGGCGTTTTTTTAAATCTATACTTACCGCGCCCCTTAAATCCTTTTTATTTAAATAGGGGACATTCAGGGAAAGGACAAAAACACCCTTGCCACAGATGGCCAGGCGGCCGAGGTTGGTCTTAATCCTGGCATCGGCGATAAACTGTTTTACAAATTCCAGGATAAGTTTTCTCTTTTCTTCGGGGTTATCCTTTGCCGTCTGGGGGATTGCCCGGGTAATGCAGTTTGTGATAAGGTGGCCCTTCCTGGCCTTTTGCAGCTGGACTATCTTTATATAGCTTGAGCCGATATCAATGCCGATAATGTTCTGGGTGGAGGTAAAGATGCCTTTTACGAATGAAAGGATAAAACCTAAGATATTCCCGGGGGTGAGTTTAGATTGTGAGGCTTTCGCTGGGGTATCCATCTTTGTTTTAAATTTTACTACCGTGGGCTTTTGGTGTCAATTTATTTACGGGTAGCCCTTATTTTTACGACATCGAGCTCGGCAAGAATCCTTTCCTGATTGCTTAATACCTGGTCTAATTTCCTTAAGATCTCCTTATTTTCCTTTGAAGCCATTGATAATTCATCCAGTTTTTTTTCGATATTTATCAGAGTCTTATCGTCATAAAACTCTTCTGTTTCTTTCTGCGCCCGGATTGAATTTATCTGTATGCCCGCGACAAACAACAAAACAATAAATAAACCGGCGTATATTCTTTTATTCATGCTAAATCCTCCTCGTTAATTCTCCTCCCATTTTGCATTCGAGAGCCCCCACGTAAATCCTGCTAACCCGCTAAGGTCATTGTAATCCAACCTTACCTGGCCGTCGAGAAAGACATTATAGCCATATACTGCCTGGGCCATCAAATAATTGAAATTTACAGTCCCTGTCTGCGTATATATAAGGTCCGCAAAATCACGCCTGCGCCTCCTCGCCCCTTCGCTTGAACCGCCCGGAGTATCCTTAGAAATAATATTTCCTCCCTGAGTGGCTAAATTTGGGTAAGTAAACGGCCTCTCGTTGAAACCTAATTCATTTATGCCTTTAATGGCGATATCGCCTTCAGCCACTAAAGCCGTGTTCCGAAAAGCTATATCTCCGTCTATTCCACCGGCCTCCCATTGAGTTTGCCTGTTCCTTAAATCAAAAAGAGTATCGGCCCTGATATACCAAAGATTATCACTGCTGACGTCTCGGCGGTAACGCTTGGTAACGCAGAGCATATCGCCAACCTGCCACTGGTATGCCGGATTAGTTAAATCTACGCTCGTATCTATCCTGACAACTGCCTGGTTGGCAGCCGGCACATCTTCTATCACCCCCCAGTCTTTATACTCCCAGTCCGCCTGAGTAGAACTTGAAACATTCCTTATACCTTCATTTTCCCATTGGCTTAAGGGGTTAGTAAAGAAATTACAACTCAAAGTTATACTATAATAATTATCCGGCAAGCCTGTTATATTACGGCTATAAACCTTTGGCACAACACTGACCCGCTGGCCTTCCTGCCAGGTCACTAAACCGTCTAAATCGACCGTATCTGAATCAAGCACATTATAAATTTCTATCCAACTCCCTGTCTGCCACGTCCCCAGACTTATATTCCTTAGCGCCTCATCATCCCAGTCATCCAGGACTCCTGTAAAAATATTATCTTCCAAATCTAACCGCGTCCTGCCATCCACTACAGATATGCCCCCCGTTTTGATCTTGCTTGTATGGGGGGGTGCCCAAACCTTTGAGCCTGCCCAACCCTCATAATCAGACATAGTGATAGTTGGATAAGGCGTAGAAGCTACATCCCTATCATCGCCCGTGCCATCACGAGGAAGGGGAGAACCGCCCTCTGCGTAATCTATACCTGCTTCATTGTATGTGCCATTTCCGTTCCGCTCGTAATTTCCCGCCTGGATATCGCCATTTAAACGCGAGCCGCCGTGAAGGGAGGTCCAGTCAAAAAGATTATAAGCCTGTAAAACTTTGCTAAAACTACCCAACGTAACCGACATTTTTAACTGGCGCATTGCCCGGTAATTACTAGATGGGGGGGGTGCCAGGGGAATATACCCCCTGGACTCTATAATCGCGTTACCTGTCTCGCTTGCCGTAGGGTTACGGCAGCAAACCCTGTATTGCCCGGGACTAAGTGTATGCGTAAGCCAATCGCCGTTATCATTGCAATCGCTATCGCCGTTACCCGTCCTCCAGGACGGATTCATAAACAACTGATTTAAAGACCACTGCATGCCCGTTTCTGCCAGGCCCAACGCCCCTTCTGAATCAAAATTGCGCAGGTTCGCCTCGAAATCGGTTGCCTGCATAACGGCCAGTGTCCACCCCAGGCAGGCGAACAGCATCATCGCGAAGATAACAACGATTAAGGCAACCCCTTTTTGTTTATTCTTTTTCATCGGCTTACCCTCATTTCATTAATTCGTTATATTGCGCGGGAAAGACTGCATCTCAAGATGTTTAGACTGTCCGCCTGAAGCAACATCAAATTTTATCTTGATACGGTAAATATCCGAAAGCTCGCCGCTGGAAACATCACAGCCGCATTCAGGCGCGCAAACAGGATTATTGTAAATATCATAATAACAGAATATCAAGCCGCTTACGCCTTTGGCTAAAATATTAGAATTACGCATTAAATTACCCCCGAACAATCTATAGTCAATAACGTTATCATTAACATCGGTAAACTCAAGACGCGAAGCATCCGCGATAGAAATAGAAGAATTATCTTTTACCTGCCTCACTTCTCTGCCCATCCTTGTCAAGGCAAGCCTGCCTTGGGCAACAACTTCGTTGCGAAAGGTAAGAAAGCTCCATAAATCTATGACTTGTTTAATATACATGGAAGATACGCTGGTCAGGATTCCCACAATAACAATAACCATGACCAATTCAACCAATGTTAAACCTGTTTTATTTCTTAATTGGCTCATATTGCCTGTTCTTACTCTTAATGACTCGCTGCAACAGATGTTAGCGTAACATCTGCCATCTGTGGCCCGGATACCGTAACCCGGATGCGCTTATAACAGCATTCATTGCAATTCGCACAATTGCCATATAAGGCAACGCAACTGGCTACGGCGCCGCAAGCCTGCCATGCAGTGCCGACAAGCCTAATGTAATCAACTACTACCGAACGGCTATAATTGGTAGCCGGGCTGTCCGAATAACCGTTAAAATCATCGACATCATCGTAGTTAGGATAAGATTCTCCCCCGTTAGGGCCGAGGGAGGCGCTCCAGGGAGATTCTGTATTTTCGTCGAATGTTTTTGATTTTATCTCTTCCATCAACTGCTGGGCATAAAACATGGCGTCAGCCATTGCTTCTGAACGGCTTGAGCGCCAGGCCACATCCGACCACATAGTCAATAAAACAGGGACG
>SBBM01000014.1 GCA_005239725.1 Planctomycetales bacterium
GAAGTTGGGACGTCCCTGCTTCTTCTATAATTTTATAAGGTAAGCAGGGGTATAACGACCTTTGCTTAATATTGACTTCCTTAATTTCTTTAGTTGTGCCAAGGTCAATAAGATTCTAAACTTTCGATTGGAGAATTAAGGTAAAATCAAGAATGAAGAAGGAAATGATAAAGATTAAAAGAAAATCAGCCATCAAGTCAGATGCTGGCCGCTTATCGCAGCAATATGATCTATGGTCATATTTTATGGATAACACCTCTGATGTTATTTATTTTAAAGATAAGCAAGGGAGGTTCATTTTTGCCAACAAGACCTATGCCCGCAAGATCGGCTTGAGACCGGAACAAATCGTAGGGAAAGTAGATGCTGATATCTTTCCCAGCAAGCGGTTCCCGGCAATGATAGCAGGAGATCAATATGTCCTAGCAACGGGCAAATCGATTATAAACAAGATAGAGAAGGCAGGGCGTTCCCGCAGCACAGATCGTTATATAGCGATCACGAAAATCCCCCGCTATAACCAAAGCGGAGAAATCATTGGCTTAATGGGAATCGTCAGAGACATGACTCAGTGCCTGCGCGACCAACGCATCAAAAAAGAACAAACTCTAAAGATATTAGAGGGTTTCAATCGGGAAAGGACGGAATTTGTCGCTGCCGTGTCCCATGAATTAAGGACGCCCTTGGCTGTTATGAACCAGCTATTTTTGTGTATTGATGATGAAACGGTCGGGCCCCTTAACGATCAACAAAGAGAGATTATGGTCAAAATAAGGCATAATTTTGATCGTCAGAAAGGTATTGTCGATAAGATGCTCGACATCTCTGGGCTCGAAGGCAAAGACTGGGGCCTTGATTATTCTCTGGTCAATATCAATAGCCTGCTTGAGGACTTGAAAGATTGCTTTCAGGGGATGGCTACTGCCAAGGATATAACAATAAATTACGCGTTACCCAAGGAAGATATCAATATCTTTATTGATGCGTCACGTATCATCCAAGTCATTACCAACCTTATAAATAATGCTATTAAATTTACAGGAGAGAAGGGTTCAATTACCGTAGAAGTCAAGCCCTTGGGGGATAAAGTCCGCCTAGGGGTCATCGATACAGGGATCGGCATAGCACCCACTGATATGCATAGGATATTTGACAAGTTTGTGCAGCTTCCGCTCCATGGCATGGTTAAAAGGCAGGGGATAGGATTGGGGCTGACCATTGCCAAGAAATTGGTAGAAAAACACCATGGCGCGATATGGGTTGAGTCCGAATTGGGTATGGGCAGCAAGTTTTATTTCACCTTGCCGCGGTTTTATGCCACCGATATATTGGCGCCGCGCGTGGAAACAAAGATCCGACAATTAGCACAGAAACATCAGCTTATCTATCTGGTGAATCTATTGATCGTTGATTGGAAGATATTGAAAAAACGAATCGATATAAAGCCAAAGGTACTCTTTGAGGCATTAAGGCAAGTTGTTGAATTAGCCTACACACAGCTATTTGGCGCAAAGAGGGCCAAAGGGCGTACCCTAATTGCGGATATCCAGAAAGGAAAGTACAGTATTATTCTTCATCAGGCAACAACCGAAGAAGTCTCGGATTTTTGTGAATTGCTTAAACGAGAGACAAAAGATTATTTTGTTAAGAATGAAATTAAA
Source organism: Planctomycetales bacterium (assembly GCA_005239725.1). Taxonomy (GTDB): domain Bacteria; phylum Omnitrophota; class Gorgyraeia; order Gygaellales; family Profunditerraquicolaceae; genus SBBM01. The sequence goes on from SBBM01000014.1 coordinate 1,662, forward strand.
AATGTATTTATTGTGTTGGGGATTTTGTCTTATTCTCCTCCTCCTCGGGAGGAGAAAAGGGCAGAGTTTAAGGCGTCCCACGATGTCCAGGTAAAGGAGATCTATATCGGTAGTCAGATGAGGCGCTCCAAGAGAATTCATTACAAGACCACGATAGAGTTGATCAGTCCCCCAGGAGAACAGGCAGTCTTTGAGACGCTCAATTTGTCACGCCACGGTGTTTGTTTTATAAGTCAGGAGCCCTTAAAAACAACAGTTGGTTCTAAGATTCGTGTTGCCATCGCATTACTAAGAAAGAAAAAGACAATATCAGCCGCGGCCCGGGTGGCCTGGACAGCCAAGCTCGGGGATGACCCTCAAGCCCTGCAGCGCTATAAAACTGGTCTGGAATTTATTACCATGGGTAACGAAGATTATAAAAACCTTTGCGACGAATTGAATTTGTACTATGAATAACAAGAAAATACTTTTAGTCGATGATGAGTCGGATTTGATCTATGGGATGAAGATACAATTGGAGGCGAGCGGCTTTGAGGTGATAACAGCCAACGATGGTCAGGAGGGATTAAATAAGGCCCGCAAGGAAAGGCCAGATTTGATTGTCCTGGATATTATGCTCCCTAAGATTGATGGGTATAAGGTCTGCCGTATGGTGAAATTTGATGAGAAATATAAAGCTATCCGTGTCATCATCTATACCGGGCGGGCACAGCCAGCCGATGAAAAGCTCGCCTTTGAGGTCGGGGCCGACGCATACCTGACTAAGCCATTTGACCCTAAAAAGCTGTTAGCTAAAATCAGAGAATTGTTGCAATAGCATAGGTGGATAGCCCATCTTTTTCCAATCTTTTGATAGAGTCCGGTCATGGTGAGACCAATCGATTGGAGGGGGATGGAATCAGGGATAGGCATAGCGTAAGAGAGCAAATATGATTGAGCACAAGGCCAACATACGCCGGGAACGGGATATCATTGATCTTTTATTAAAAGAAGGATTCATTACACAAGAAAAGCTTGCCAAGGCGAAGGAAGAGACTAAGCGTAGTGGATTGACGGTTTGTAACGCCATGGAAAAACTTGGTTTTATTACCTATGAAGATATCGTCCAAGTCCAGGCTGCTGCCTTAGGGCTTCCTTATATGGATTTAAGCGATTATGTGGCGGATGACAGGCTTGCAGGATTAATTTCGGAGGAGATGGCAAGAAAATATAAGGCCGTACCACTTTTTAAGATTAGTAATACCCTCACCTTAGGGATGATCGACCCCCAGGATATCGAGGCCATCGATCATATCCGTCAGGTCAGCAAAATAGAGATGATAGAGCCGGTCTTGGTTTCCGAGCGAGGAGTCCAGAAAGTTATCGACTCTTATTACGTTGGTGCGCAGAAGATTGATGAGATTGTCAAGGCAATGGAACCAGAGAAGGCGCCGGAGAAGGGAAAGAAGTTTCTCGGTCGTGCCATTGAGGAAACACCCATTATTGAATTGGTTAATACGATGATTGCCCAGGCCATTAAAGATAGGGTCTCTGACATTCACTTGGAACCGGTAGAGGATGGTTTTAGGGTGCGTTCCCGGGTTGATGGGGTGCTACGGGAGGTCATCGTTATGCCCAAGCATATGGAGGGCACCATTATCTCACGTGTTAAAATCATGGCTAAATTGGATATCGCTGAGAATAGGAGGCCCCAAGATGGGAGAATCCGTCTTAATCTGGAGAATAGAGATTTGGACATCCGCGTCTCTACATTTCCTACGGTTCACGGGGAGAATGTCGTGATGCGTTTATTGGATAAGTCATCGGTCTTATTGGGATTAAAAGAAGTAGGGATGTTGGACCGAGACCTTACGATTTTTGAGAAGCTCATTCGGCGTCCTAATGGGATTGTCCTTGTTACTGGTCCAACGGGAAGCGGGAAGACGACCACCCTGTATGCCGCCCTCACGGTTATTAATTCCATGACAAAAAATATCATCACTATTGAAGATCCTGTTGAATATGAATTGCCCCTGATCAGGCAGACGCAGGTGAATTCCCGGGTTGACATCACTTTTGCCAACGGCCTGCGCGGAATCTTACGGCAGGATCCGGATATTATAATGGTCGGAGAAATTCGCGACAAAGAGACCGCGGATATTGCGATTCAAGCAGCGCTGACCGGCCATCTGGTTTTTTCTACTCTTCATACCAACGATGCAGCATCTGCCCTCACGCGTTTGATTGATATGGGCGTTGAGCCGTTCTTGGCATCTAGTTCGGTTATTGGTATTGTGGCCCAACGATTGATTAGATTGATCTGTGATAAATGCAAAGAATCTTTTCAGCCTAGCGATGATATCTTAAAAGAGTTAGGCCAACCGGTCAGTACAAGATTTTACCGTGGCAAGGGATGTCCTCAGTGCCAGGGTTCGGGTTTCAAGGGAAGAAAGGGGATATTCGAATTGCTCGTTTTGACCGAGGAGATAAGAGGGTTGGTTGATGAGAAGAGATCAGCCGATGAGATAAGAAAAACGGCGATAGAACTTGGCATGACGACACTACGCGATGATGGTCTCATCAAGGCACAGCAAGGGCTGACAACGCTCGAAGAGGTCTTGCGCGTGACCGAGGTAGAGTAAGACGGGGCCAAGCATGATCACTTATCGATATAAAGCAAGGGATAAAGAGGGCAAGCTGATGCAGGGAGTTATAGACGCTGACTCGGAAAATGTGGTGGTGGATAAATTAGAAAAAATGGGTTTTACCCCTATTATGATCAGTCAGGCCAAGGGAGAAGTGTCACTATATCCCTTTCAGCATTTATGGGGGCGCGTGCCATTTGTAGATCTTAATTTGTTCACGCGACTTCTCTTTACGTTGAGTAAGGCTGGCCTGCCTCTTTTGGTTAGTTTAAACTCGATTAAAGCTCAGATAGAGAATTCGGTCTTAAAGGTTGTCATAGGAGAGGTTGCGCGGGACATCGAGGGGGGAGTCAAATTGTCCACGGCACTAGAACAACATCCCCATATTTTTAACGTCTTGTATGTGAATATGGTTAAAGCGGGGGAAGTGTCTGGGCGCCTCGTAGAGATATTAGAAAGACTGATGACATTGGGCGAATATGAGGAGACAACGCGTCTACGCATTAAGGCAGCCATGCGTTATCCTCTCATTGTCATCGGGATCCTCGTCATTGGGTTTCTAGTTCTGACTACTTTGATTATCCCACGTTTTGAGACATTATATGCCAAGCATACGACAGAATTGCCCTTCCCCACCAAAATTCTCTTGGGATTAAATTATGCGCTTACCCATTTTTGGTGGGCTATGGTGGTGGCATTAGGAGTCGCATTATTCTTATTGATCAAATTGATCCGTAGCCAAGAGGGGCAGCGGTGGTGGGATAGACTTAAGCTAGAGATTCCTGTCTTTGGGTCCTTATTGCTTCAATTAACAATATCCAGGTTTTGTCGTGTTATGGGAACGTTATTGTTAAGCGGTGTCCCTATATTGCAGATCTTGGAGCTCGTCTCCGAGACAGTTGGTAATGTGGTCATTGCCGACCACATCCGTAATATTAAAAAGAGTGTCAATGAAGGTAAGGGGATGCTAGAACCAATGAGATCGAGCGGCATATTTCCTCCTGTTGTTATCCAGATGGTCGCTGCGGGAGAAGAGACCGGCAGGCTGGATCATTTATTGTTACACGTTGCTGATTATTACGATTCGCAGATTGACTATGCTATTAAAAATCTTATTTCCTTAATTGAACCGCTATTGATTGTTATCATAGGCAGTGCCGTAGTCTTTATGGCCCTGGGGACTTTTCTGCCCGTGTGGGGGCTGATGGATATATTCCCGGGAGGGTAATTCTTATGATAATAAATTAAAAAATGATATAAAAATTTAAAA
>SBBM01000008.1 GCA_005239725.1 Planctomycetales bacterium
AGGATATTTTTTGATAGGGCAGTATATTTTCATCACGTTTAATTTTCACTTCTTCAATATCCACTATTCGCTCCATAGATGCGGTTTCTTTCATAAAATCGAGCAATTGTGTAAAGCTCCCGTTAAAGGACATGGTAAAATAAAGCGGCGTTACCCCGGCTTTTGGCTGTGCGGAGACCTGCTGGCGCCCCCCTTCTGGAAAAATATCCGATGACGACCTCTCTGCCTGAGATCCAGGATCACTTTCTTTTACATTAAAAACAATATTCCGTAGCCCGATGCGGCTTCCCAGGCGCATAAGGGTTTTAATTAAATCCAAAGGTTTTTTTTCGCCGACAGGCAGGCGCCGGCATAATTTTTCTTTCCGCTGTTTTAGCCCTTCCTTCTGAACATCCAACTCTTTCAAATGCTTGCTGGCCGAATACGCAGATTCCAGCTGATTTTTTTTCTGTTCTAATATTTTATTCGCAGAAATTTTTATGTTAAATTGCCAGAAAAATAAAGCAACAAGTACGGTTAAAGCAGTTATTATAAGAATGTATACCAAAAGTCCGATCCGTTTCATCGCCTGACAATCTCTGCCGTAAGCGTAAACTCCCGCCTACTTTCCGTAGTTAAACGCAGACCTTCTTTTTCCTCGGTAGCATTTTCTGAAGAAATCTTTTCCAATTTTAACGACGTAACGGCTATATTTGAAAAGTATTTAAGCAAACCCATTTTTTTCTTGAATTCTTCAATAACTTTGACGGCGCGTTCGTAATCGGTGAATATCTGTGCCTTCATACTGAGCTGGTATCTTTCTTCTGCCCCAGCCTGTGAAACAGTGGCGCCGCTTCCTCCCCGCATAGTCATTTCCCCTGTTTGTTGCCCAGTGAATGAGCCGCTACTGGCTTTAGAAATTGAAAGTTCCGCCAATAATATATCCCGGGGAATAGCCCTGGTTAATTCCCGTAAAATAGAATAAAAGTCTTTCCTTTTTTTAATCACACCTTCAACCTGTCCAGAAAACCCTTCTATACGTTCCTCTTCGTGTTTTAAATATTCCAACTTGTCGGTAATCTTTTTAATCCTGGCAAGCTCAAATTCCACATTCTCACGCGACATATTCGCGGACCTGTTACTGAGCAATACACTTATATTCGCAAAGGCAAAAGCGATAATCAGAAAAATCCCGGCAGACAATAAAATCATCCGCCTAAGCGCAACTAACTCCATCCTCTTTAATTCGACAGGAAGAAAATTAATTACTGCTTTTTTCTTATCCCTGGGAATGGCGCTTAAAGCCAGGCTAACGGCATTTGCGAATATCGGCTTAGAGGTGACTTTATCGTCAATAACCATACATTGTCCGCCTATTGAGCGGGATAATACGCCGACGAGATTCTTAATCTGGCTGCCTCCCCCTAAGAAATATATGTATTCAATCCTCCTGCCCCCGGATTGTTCTTTATAATAAACAAAGGAACGGCGCAATTCATGTATGATTTTTTCGAGATGGGGTTCCCAAAACATCCTCAACTCCAAAAAATTTGCCCTGCCCGCTCCTGCCCCCAATCCCTGTGCTGCCTCATATTTTTGGCGCATTATCTCTTCCGCAATAGCCACCCTATCTTTAAAATCATGCTCCACAAGAGGAACCCCATGCTCACTGATTATTTCTTCGGTCCTGTCGGAAGGTAAATTAAGTTGGCGGGAGAGGTCCTGAACGACCTCCTTTATGCCATAAGCTACATTACGCGTCAAAACCAAACTGGATTCCTTGTAGATTGAGATATTTAAATAACCTGCGCCCAAATCTACAAAAACTGTGTCAGCATCGCTTTTCCAGGCATCTTCGGGAAGGATACAAGGAATAGTACAGCAATTAGGAGTTATTGAATAAGGGAAATACCCTGTATCCTTAAAAACATTCAGGATATTTTCCACGTCCCTCTTTTCCGACCGCACCGCTAAAAACTCAAACTTTACAACCTTGTCTATAATCCGCTCGCCGATAAACGACCATTCAAAAACGTGTTCCGGTCCGGAAGAGGAGATCATCTTGCGGCGGGCTTCCATAAGGACCGCGGATGCGAATTCGCCTTTCTTCATTTTCGGCAAGGCTAAATACGCCGTCATGATGGACGATGCCGGCATATTTATGCTGATATGTGATGCCTTAAGTCTTGCAACAGGTATAAATTTCGATACCTCCTTCCAGAATAGGCCGCTGTCTATTTGCTGTCGGGCACCTCCTTGAGGTGTTGCAGATATAAACGGCGTCCTGAATATGCCGCTGTTTACCAGTCTTAAACTTTGGCCTCCCTGAATCTCTACGGCTTTAGCGTATTCGGAACCTATATCTATACCTATAAAATTAGCCATACTTAAAGGATTAGCCTCCGATTAATTGCGACATCTGGAATATCGGCAAGAAAATTGACAAAGCGATTCCGCCGACAACTACGCCCATAAATATAAGCATAACGGGTTCAAAAATGGCGAATATCCTGCGTATAGTGGCCGGGACTTCGCGGTCATAGAACTGATTTACCTTATCCAGTGTCTGGGTTATTGCCCCTGATTGCTCTCCTACGGCTATCATGCGTATAACCAGCGGAGAAAACTCGCCTGATACTTCGAGTGAATGCGCAAGTTTTTCTCCGACATTCACTAACTCTTTTGCTTTTGTTACCGCTTTTTCCAGGCGGCTATTATCGGTAACATCACGCGCCATATCCAAAGCAGTTAAAAGGTTTACCCCGGACCTTAAAGACAGGGTCAGGGTATGGCAAAACCGTGACAAGGCAACTTTGCGCAAAAGAACACCAAAGACAGGAAGCTTTAATTTTAAACTATCCAAAACATACCTTCCGTTTGCGGTAGCATAATATAATTTATACCCGAAAGCCAGTAAAGCCGCAGCCATTAAAATCAGATACCAGAAACTGCGCACAAAATGGCTTACTGCTAAAACTATCTGCGTAGGCAAAGGAAGGTTCGCTCCCAGGTCCTTGAATATCGGCTCAAAGACAGGAATAACCTTGACTACTAACAATGTTACAACGCCGACCATCACAACAAAAATTATTATAGGGTAAGTAGCGGCTTCCTTTATTTTTCCCCTTAATTCCAGCTGCCAATCCAAAAGAATGGCCAAATCATTAAGGCAGGAGGCTAATTTTCCCGTACTTTCACCCGCGCCTACTATAGCTATATACAGATTGGAAAAGGAACGCGGGTGAGAAAGCAACGCCTCCTTAAAAGAAGAACCTCCTTCTACTTTATAACGTATATCATCAAGGATTTTCTTTAATCCTTCTTTTTGCTCATCCCGGCTAAGTTCTTTTAAGGCAACTACTAAAGACATACCGGCATCCAAGAGGGTTGATAGTTGTATGGTAAGGTCAAGAACCTCTTTTGACTTTAAACTTGCGTACCCTGCGCCAATTGTCCGTCCTGAAGATTCAGTTATTACCTTGCAACGCACCAAGAAACAACCTAAATTCGCTACTTTATTTGCCAAATCTATCTCGCTGCCAGCCATCATCGCGCCGCGGACAAGTTTCCCGTCCGAGTCTCTTGCAGTATAGGAATAATTCTGCATAATTATATCTCCCGCCAGCTCCAGGACACCTGGGAATCATCCGAGGGGTCAAGAGGCGTATCCATCCCCTGGATGGTAACTTCAATCTGCCTTTCCGAAACGACCTGTCCTGAGACGACCCTCTGACCAATAGACCGAAGAAGGCGCTGGCCGCCGCCGATATCTTGAATATAATAAGAATACCACCCATCGGTTAAATTCTGCGCAGGGCTCCAACCGGGAGCAGTTATGGCTCCGTTCCTTGCCTCCACTTTTGCCCTTTCGATGCCGGACTGGGCTAAATAAAAGGCGATACAGCCGTCTTTTCCCTGCGACCGTGATTGGATTTCCGCTTGCCACATAACCGCCAAGGCGCCGGTTAAAATACCCGTGATCAAAAGCAGGAAAAAGATAAATATCAAAGCCTGTCCTTTTCTCATATTCAATTCCTCTGCCTGGACATTGTCCGTAAAGTGTAGTTCTGGTTTTTGCTGCTTGCGGCCTCAGCGGGTTTTGGCCTTACTGTCAATTCAATAGTATATAGAGTGGCTCCGGCAGAAGCAAAAATTCCGTTTCCGCTGGGGTTAGTGACAATAAAATTTGACAACTCCTGGCGGACGCTGTTTGCGTTATTGAGGCTTGCGCCCGCACCGCGGAACAGGATATCGGCATTGCCGTAAGTTGCGCCGTCTCCCCGCCAATACCAAACTCGGTTAGGCGCTCCGCCCGGAGGCAATTCAAACTGCAGTGTGCTTGCGAAAACAGAGAAATTACTGCCCTGCCTCATCTCATTAACCATAAATTCCACAGCCCACCTGGCATTCCGTATTGAATCCAGGACCAGTTTCTGTTTTTGCCATGCCTGTCTTACCGAAAAAAGGGTTTCGCCGGCCGCAACTACAACTATTACAAAGACTGTAATCGCAACCATTATCTCAACGAGAGTAAAGCCGCTTCTTTTCATTAATAATTTGCTTTTAAGGTTTCAAATGCCTGGGACTTCGTAGCGTTATCCCACCAGACAGTAACAGTTATGTGCGCCAAATCGCTAAACCCCAGGTAGGGGCAGACAATATTTACCTGCCGTTGAAAACCGCTGAAGCCGGATACAGAAGCCAGTGCTTCATTCGCAGGCGGCCAGGGATTCGCGGATAATTTATCTTCCAATTTTTCTATGGCAAGCGTATATGCGATAGCGCGCTCCCTGCTATTCTGCATTGAAATGTTGCCCTGCCACAGGACCCCCAGCATACTTGACACAATCAATGCCAATATAATAACCGCGGCACATACTTCAATAAGGCTAAATGCCCGTCTATTCATTGCACCTTCAGGTAGCCGGTACCCGCAAACACCCTTACCTGCTTTGTTTGCCCCTTATAACTCAGGTTGATTAACCTGTCTTGCGAATTGCCTTTGGGAAAGTAAAACGTTACCCGGGGAGGAGAAATTATGTTTCCGAAAGAATCAGTTACGGAAACCAAATCTATTTCCAAATCCTGCCTTTTAATATTGCTTGCGCCCTGAGAAATTGAATAGCCATTGTTTGCCGTGTCAAAATCAATAACACAGTCTGTATGCCTTGCCACCGAGCGCTCCCTCGCCAAGCCCAAATCCGCGGATATCTTCCTTGCCTCTGCCTCAAGCCTTGAGCCGGTAAGAGTAGAAAAAGATACCAAGCCGGTTACAGTAATTACGGCAATAATTACCACCGCGGCTGCCAATTCTACTAATGTAAACCCGGATTCTCCAAATCGCATACTCCCGCCTCATGTTTATGTTCCGGCATGACAATTTTTTTCGGTTTACTAAACGTAATACTCTTCACCCGGCCGCTATCGGGCTCCAGGAAATATCCGCCGCCGAAGGGATCTTCCGGTATTTTATTTAATACCCCTTTTGACACGAGCTCTTCTAAGCTAAGGGGGGGGCGCTGAAATTTTTCCTTAAACTCTGCCAACCGGCTCTCTAATTCAATGATATTACTTAACCAGGCGATCTTTTTTTCTAGAAGCACCTCCTCCCGCCTATTTGTTGCCGATTTTTTTAATTCCTGAAGTATGGCCAAGGCCGTCTGCGGATGGCTGGCCTTATAATAAAGCATGGCCAGGATAGCCTCAATGTACGGCGGGCTTAGCGGTAAGCCGGCGGCCCTGCGGAAATATTCTATGGCAGCTTGGTAATCTTTAATCTCATAATAATAATTGCATCCGATCCAGAAAGGAATGCGCCATTCCCGGGGGGCGCGTTTTATCGCTTCCAGCAAAAAGATATTAGCCCGTTTTACCTCCTCTTCCGTAGATGCAAAGATTACCCCGCCGTAAAAATAGGCGGACCGGAAACCGGGGTCGAGCCAGGTTACAACGTCTAAGTTAGCGTACAACCATTCGGCATCTTTTTCTTCCGGCCTATCATAAACTTCGCCGAAATGAATTAGCGCGCGCAGAAAAAACAAATCTGCAACCAATGCCCGCTGGCCAAAGCTAAATGCCTCGGCGATTTTATAGGAAGGAGAAAACCTTAGAGAAAATTCCCCAGAAGACAAACGGCAGTTGTTTAAGGCAAGAGAAAAAAAGATAACCAGGGTTATACAACTTATACCGCATGCCAGGGATAAGCTATAATGCCTGAAGTTCCTAAGTATCATTGCTCCTTTATCTTAAAGATAAGGTTAGCAATAGACAGTACAAAACCGGCGTAAGCCAACGCGTAAATAACAGAGATAGCAACATAAGAAAACTGGGGAGCATTTCCGTAGGCAACCGCCAGTTTTATCTCAAATTTGTCCAGGTTGGGGAACAAAAGATAAAAATATTTAAAGAAAAATATGGACAGAGGGCTGCCCTCCTGGTTAATAATATCCAGGGCATTGCGGCTTATTGAGCCTGTAATATACACGGCTATAGTTAAAAGATAGGCCAGGACCTGGGAACTGATAAATGTGGCAAAAAATAAAGCGAAGCTAAGGAGGATAACAAGTTTGAGAAAAATAAAAAATACCCCGGCAAGTAAAGAAAAATAAAAGGCCTTGTGGAAAAAAAGGAGAAGAGAAAAACATATTAACCCTATAAAAAGAAAGACAGCAGTTACTGAAAACACCCCCAAAAACCTGCCCAAAAGAAATTCGTGCCTTAAAAACCTGGATAGATATACATCCAGCATCTTGGATTCTCTGTCGCGCCAGAATGAATTAAGCATAAAAAAAACAGTCACTAATACTGCGCTTAATTCAAGGCCCGCAAGCCCGACATCCCTTAATACTTTGCCCTGGTCGCCGTAGGCAATCTGCCCGAGGATATAATTCAAAAGCAAAATCAGGGAAAATAAAATAATTGAGCCGTAAAAGACCTTTTCCCGCAGGCCCTCTTTGAAGGTGATTGAAGCTATGGATAAGATATTACGCATTAGGGGCAATCGGATTCTCCCGCAGTTAAGATAAACGCCTCTTCTAACGAAGAGGCCCCCTTTTTTTTAAGCAGCTCTTCTACGGCCCCCAGAAAAACCATCCTCCCATGTGAGATTATTCCCAGGCGGTCACAGACCCCCTCTACTTGAGAAAGGATGTGGGAAGAAAAAAATATGGTCTTACCCTGTCCTTTCAACACGCGCATTAAATCCAGCACCTGTTTCTGTCCCAGAGGATCGAGCCCGAGAGTCGGCTCATCCAGGACTAATATTTCAGGGTCAGTTGAAAGCGCAAGGGCTATACCTAAGCGCTGGATCATACCGCGCGAATATTCTCTTATATAGCGGTCCTTGCTTAATGCCAGACCTGCCATCTCCAATAAAGAATCGCATTTTTCCTTAGATATGTTTTTTGTGCGGAAATCATAAAGAAGCTCTTTACCGCGAAAATAACGGTAGGGAGAAAAGTTTTCCGGAAGGAAACCGGTTTTTGCGCTCAGGCTTATCTCTCCGCTCTGGAACTTGAGCAAACCCAATAAACATCGCATAAGCGTAGTCTTGCCGGCGGCATTAGCGCCTAAGAGGCAAAAGATCTCGCCTTCGTGAATATCAATGCTGACTTTATTTAAAACTCTTAATTTACCGAAACTCTTGGTTAAATCCCTTACCCTGACAACCGCTTTTGGCATTGATTATGAAAAAACCTCCTTTTTGCTCAAAGAAGGCTTTTGTATTTACAGCTTTGGATTGGATGAACTAAATAAAAAGGATTAACTTTTGATTAACTCCCGGAAATCATCTCCGCATATCCGGTGGCCTGTGGTCCCGCCTGCGCCTCCTACACCCCCTCCGGCATTACCATTTCCATAACAGCACCATCTGCACCTTGAGCAGGAACCATTATTTGTCTTATCTCTTCCAAAAGATAATATTACCGCCGCATATGACCAGTTGTTATAGGCGCCGCAATTGTTATAATAGTAGGCAACTTGCCAAGGATCTACGCCCACTGCTTTATCTAAGTAGCGGTTAAGGCCAGGCGTAGGCATATTACGCAGATCCCAGCTTGCCCAGGCGTATCCGGGAGGCATATTGCCGTTCTCATCCGCATACATCAAACATGCGGTTTTAAAATTACGCATCTCTGCCTGAACTGCCGCAACCTTACCGCGCTGCATTACCCTATTCACGTTTGGTACTGCCATAGCTGTAAGAAGGCCGATAATTGAAATGACCACCATAAGTTCCACTAAGGTAAAACCTTTTCTATGCCTCTTCATAAGATGCCTCCTTTTTCCGGAGCGGCAAAAAACCTATTTTTATTTACATCTAAGTATAACATAACTATTTACTCTCGTCAACCTGCCCGCGTACCCCGCAATAAGGACATTGGGAGCGGGGGTCAGGGCCTAATGTCCGTTGCTTTACATCTATTTCTCCGGAGCCGACGGACAAAGGTTTATTAATCCGCACAAGCTCCTTACCGCAAGCCTTGCATTTTACTTTTACGCCCTGATAAGCCTGGGTTTGCCCGCAAAGGGGGCATTTTACCGGGAAGGTAACATCAGCCGGCAATTTAGCCTGGAATTCAGCTTTACAGCTATCGCATTTGAGCAAAAATTCCTGCTTGGGTGTTTTAAAAACCAGCGTTAATAAACCTACGCCCAAAACTAAAACAGCTACAGCAACTATCGCTACTACCGGATTTTGCCTCCAGTTAGCCATTTGCACCTCCCTGGTTATTTATTATTCTAACATCTCCGAGACCCTTGTCAATAGAAAACTCAAATCTTTTAAAACGCGCTAATCTTTTAATGCCCTTGCGATAATTCGCTTGATATAACCGCTTCCAAATCTTCTTTGCTCCAGTATATGCCCGGCCTCTTTATAAACTCAATTTCTTTTTCTCCGGGCGGAATTTTAAATTTATTCCTCCCGTTAATCAACAGCCCGCCGCAAGAAAGGCCGCTTTTGCGCCAGCGATTATATCCTTCATCCGCGCGGAAATCCACACATTCTACTTTCAGTTTTCCTTTATGTTTTGCCATAAGCGACATGAGGTATTTTTTAATGTCAAGATGCTCCTCGTTAAATGGATAGTACGCAACTAAGTTGACTATGCGGTTTTCTTTTTCCCTGCCGGCGGAATAAACGGCCTTGCTTTCGGAAGAACCACCCGGGATTAAACCATACCCGCCCAGGATATTCTGGCCACCGCGCGAAAACATAAAACTTAAGAAATTCCGGGCTATGCGCTCATGTTTAGCCTCTTTTAATATAACGGCATAATTATGAATAACCGGGTGGCTTTCCCGAGGTAAGACCTCAACTATCTTTATAGAACCCTGGGAAATCTTGCCTGAGTTTGTCTCAAACGGGCAGGAGTTATAATGAATGCCTGCATCGGCTTTTGCCGAGGCCACAAAGGAGAGCGTTTCAATAGGGGCGTTGGTAAATAAAACCTTATCCTTGATCTTATCCCAGTAGCCGAGGCTTTTTAACGCCTGCACAGCGTAATCTCCCACGGAAGTAAAATTTGGGTTGGCTATAGCAATAGTCTTTACCGATTCCTTCCCTAAATCCGACAGATTATTTACATTGCCGGATTTAGCCGGGCAGATTAAGACAAGGCGATACTCGCCGAACGGCCTTCTGTCGCCCGGGACAACCATCCCTTTTTCTTCCAGGAAACCAATCTCTTTTTCACCCGGAGAAATAAATATGTCAGGCCTCTTGCCTTTATCCAGGATTAGCTTGACAAGCACATTGGTGTTGTCGAACGCCGGTTCAATCCTGATATTCTGCCTGCGGGATTCATAGGCCTTAATCAGTTCCTGAAAAGGCAGGGTCATGCCGCAAGGCACGTATATCTGAAGGGATGCCTTTGCCCCTCCGGAAGAAATCCCGAAAAAATAGATGAGCCCCGCTGACAAAATCAAAAAAATAATAACCGCTGATAATTTTTTGTTTTGCATCTTTATCCTTTCATTTCAGGTTCAGGCAGGCGCAGATATAATCCCCCAAAGACATTGCCAATGCCGTAGAAAAAACCAGTTCAAGGACCACTGAAATCACAAAATAAACCCCCATCTTCCTCCAGCCTACAAACCTGCTGATAAGAATAAACCCCGGCAGGCTCGTCCCGGGGCCGGCCAAGAGTATCGCCATCGCAGGCCCTATGTCCATACCAAGCTTTAAGAAACCTTTAACAAATACTATCTCCGACAATATCGGAAAATACATAAGTTCCCCTAGGACTGTTCCGGAAAAGGTCGTACTGAGGGTAGGAAAAAATAAACGATTGCCTAAAGCGTCTTTTTTTGCAGAAAGGATATTATGAATCCAGCGGACATCCACATATTTTGCTATCAGGCCGACTATGAGTATAGATATGATAAAAAGCGGGACGATAGTTTTAACCAGTTTCCAAGCCTGCAGCATCCAATCCAAAACCTCGGCTCTTTTGAATTTAGCGCCTACCAGCGCAAACAGTGATGCCAAAAAAACAAAAAGCAGGCCAAATTTTAAATACATGTACCTCTTATCAATAATATCCGCAGAGCTGACATCGGTTGCCGAAGAACCGGCAATCAATATGGCGAAAAGGATTATGAAAAGGGCCGCTACCCTCCCCTTACCCGCAATACTAGTGGTATGAAGGCATGAGGCGGGCTCCCCGGTTTTATTCACGCCCCCGGAGGCAGCAGGAAATATCTTTTCCATAAGTAAACCTATCAATATGGATATGGAAAAAACGCCGATAATCCTCCATACGCCTAAAAGGGGGCCAATAACCTTGAATGTAAATATAGTGGAAATCAGGCTTATCGCCGGTCCGGCATAAAGAAAGGCGAACGCCGGGCCTATGCCTGCGCCGCATTTAAGGATGCTTGCAAAAATCGGCACGATGTTGCATGAGCAGGTAGGGATAATCATCCCCGAGATAGCCGCAAAAGGATAAGCGACGAATTTACGGGAGCCCGCCCCGAGATAGCGGTTAAGGGATATGGAGGGGAGAAACGCAATTATGGCTGCGGCAATAAGAAATGCCGGCACAATGGTAACCGGGGCGCTCCAATTAAAAATGCAGCACTTGAATATATCTACTATTTCGGATAATTTCTGGTTAATCACGAATTCTTAATTTCTGCGCCTTCCCATTTTTTAAGGATGCCCCTGGATTTCTCGGAAAGCATGTAGTCAATGAATTCCTGCGCCAATTCCTTGTGTTTGGATGATTTCAATATGCATATGGAAGTAGAGATTTTGTCGTTGGTCTCCTTTAAAATATCGGCCACGGCAAATATCTCTTTTGGGATGATAACCGGCTCATAAGCCTTAAGGTCTTCGTAAAGGCAAGACTTGTAAATTATGCCTGCGTCAATTTTATTCTTCATGATGTAATTACGCGTATGCCTGCCGAACTCCGTGAAGGTAACCTTACTCTTAACTGCCTCCCAGAGGTTAAGTTTTTTCAGTGCCTCAACGGCGTATTTACCCGATGAGTTTATGGCCGGGTCAGGTATGCCTATAGAGCGGATGTTCGGTCCGGAAAGGTCGGAAATGGCGCGGATATTTTTTGGATTAGTGGGGTGCGCAACCAGGATTATAGAATCAGAGGATATGGGCGTTATAGTGGCTTCGTCAATCAGGCCTTTCTTAACCAAAGGCTCCAGTTCCATAGGGCCGGTGGCGATGTATACATCTGGCCGGGCACCCTTATGAAGCACCTTGCGCATAAGGACAACGGTATTTCCGTTATCAAAACTGACTTTTACATCCGGGTGGTCCTTTTTATAATTATCCAAAATCTCGCAAAATGCCGAAAATATGCTGCAGGGTACGGATATGCTTAAACGCTTGCCCTTATTTACGCCGCAGCCGTAAATATTTGCCAGAAAATAAACACCTGTCAAAAAATAAAGCCAGTGTTTTTTTGATAAAAAATTATTTTTTCTCATGGCTTTCCTCCTTTAAGTTCAAACCTTAAGAATTCCTTTAACATCTCTTTAGGGGGCACCCTGCCCGCGAGTTTTGCCTTCCCGTTAATAATCAACAGGGGCGCAACAAAAACCCCGTAAGAATCGTATTCCTCCTGAGAAGAACACTCCTGAATAGGGGTATCAGAAAACCCAAGCTCATCCAGGGCGCTGCGCAGGCACTTTCTCAGGCCGTCACAAAGCACGCATTTCTGAGGTTTGCCGTTTTCCCAGCGTCCGATTATTTTAATTTGCATCTGAACTTGCGCGCCCTTACCTTACTGCCTTGTCAAAACGGTAAACCGGCTTTGGCGGAGAAGGCCGAAAACTCTGGATGTTTTTTATTTCAGCCGTGATGCCCCGGGCCTGGCATATTTTTTTTAACCCGCCGACTACAATACTTTCCAAATACTGCGGCTCCCCGTGCACCCGGGCATTTGCAATTAACCTGCAGGGTTTATTAATCTCTCCGGAACACTTTACGCCTGTTTTGGCCTGCCGCGAATTTCCTACAAGATTTATGCTTGAATTACCCTGCGCGGTCATCATTACGAATTTGACGTGAGCGGCCTCCATGGATTTAGCCAGGAAATCCTGACGGATATTCTCGGCTAAAGCGCTCAAGAAAATATCCGCGTCAAATTCTGCCGGCGAAGAAAGTTCAGCCGTAAAATTAAGCCAGGCCAGTTCTGCCTCTCCTTCAGCATAAACCGCATAATCTACCTCGGCAATATTCCGCCCCCAGGAACCTTTTTGTTCAAGTGCAGCCACCCACCCCGGAAAACCTTCCCCCGTCAAAGCTGAAACTTCCATTATCTTTGCCTGCGGCAACTTTTCTTTTAATTTCGCCGATAGCTCCTTCCTCTCAGAAGGCGTAAGCGTATCAACTTTATTTAAAGCGATGATATCTGCTTCCTCCAACTGCTTTTTAAATATATAGGCCACCTTTTCCGAAAATCCGCCTGCGCCTCCGGAAATGACAATATCATTTGCCCTGGCCGGATCAAGGAAGACCGTAAAAGGATCCAAGGAGTAATCCTGGTCGGCATATAATTTTAAAGGCTGGATTACGGTTGCGACCAAATCAGTACAACTGCCCACAGGCTCAGCCAAAATCACATCGGGGCAAAACTTCTTTAAAAGCTTCTCTCCGGCGTCGGTAAAATCATTCAGCCTGCAGCAAAAACATCCTCCGGTAACCTCCTCTACATTAAAACCTTCAACTTTAACTAACTGTGTATCAACCAGATTGTTCCCCTGGTCATTAGTAATAACCCCTACCCGCAAACCCTTGTCCGTAAAATGCCGGGCAAGCCGGTTTAAAACCGTGGTTTTGCCTGCTCCGAGAAACCCGCCTACAAGGATTAATCTTACCGCACCCATAGCAGACTTCCTCCTTTTAATTCCAGTCTAATCCCGAATTTTCCATTGGAAATGCCATTGGTCCAAAAGGAACGATTTGTATATGCTACCAACATTGGGCTGCCCTGTCAATTATTTTGATTTTCCGGAACTGCCAAATGCGTAAACGCTGCCGTCATAAGAAGGAAAAACAAGCAAGGGCCTGCCCGAGACCGCGCAAACCGCAGGAGAAGACCAATTAACGCTATGCCCCCTGTAATATCCCCAAATTAATTTACCCGTGTCCCGGCTCCAAACCCGAGAACCGGTTAGGGCGTCCAGGCAATAAAGGTTATTATCCAGCGAATGCGCGAATATAACCGTTGAATTCAGCGCTTTTGCAATAACGCAGGAGGAAGTTACATAATCACGCGTTTTAAATCTCCATACCTCTTTCCCTGTTTCCGCCTCCAGGCAATAAATATTCCTATCCTGAGAACCGAAATAAATAAAGACCTTGCCTTCAATACCCGCTATCGCAATAGTAGAATAAATCGCGTGGCCGAATTTCTTGGCCCAAAGGATGTTGCCCGTATGGCCGTCTAAAGCGTAAAGATTCCCGAAGCCTGTTCCCACAAAAACCTGGATTTTATCCTTTTGGATGTTAACCGAAACAGAGGAATGAATCTGCGCGCAAAGGACTTTTTCCCATAAAATGCTGCCGTCGCGGGCATCAACCCCAAAGACCCTGCCGTCGGTAGAAGATATAAACAGGACGGGCTTATCGGCAATAGAAGAAAAAGCCGGGGAATTAAGCGGCACCGAAGACAAAACCTTTGAGTATATCTTTTCCCCGGTTGCCGCATCCAGGGCAAATAATTCCCCCCTCTGAATATTATTCATCGGCGCCCGGTCATTATTCCAGATGCAGAATATTACGGCGGCACGGCCGTTAATTGAAACTACTAACGGAGAAGTGGAAACTGCCTCGGATACCGTATAACTCCATTCTAAAGTCTCATAACTGAAAATCTTCCCTCCCGTACGCGCATCTAACGCATATAACACCCTGTCAGCGGAGACAATATAAACAACCGGTTTTCCGCCAACCATGGTAAAACAGGGGCTTGAATCCAGGCGCCCGCCCGTAATAAAATGCCAAAGGATCCTTCCATCCTGGGCATCTACGGCGTATAGATTATGATTATATAGCCCTATAAAAACAACGTCTTTACCATCTACATTGGCAATACAAGCCGAGTCTGACCAAACGTTTGAACCGCGCTTATATTTAAAAACATGCTCGGCTGGCCTGAACTTCCAGATACACTGAAAATCTTTTGAAGGAAAATTTACAGAAGACGCCCCTGTATGCCGATTATCAGCTTGAAATCTCGGCCACTCTCCGGCATAAGCATAGCTGCAGCAAGCCAGAAGGAAGGCAGTAAAAAATATTAAGGCTCTAAAAAACATTGTTTATGATTCTTCTATTTCGGAAACTTTTGCCTGGATGCACCTTGCGCAATACAAACAAGAACTCCGGTCAATGGAACTTTTTCCCAGCGCCTCAACCGGGCAAAGCTGCGAAATTTTTTCGGGAGAAAGATCTATTTTTTGCCTGATTTCTAAACGCATAACGCCAGCCATTTTGCCTAAAAAAGAGCCGACAGGGCACATATACCTGCACCAGGGCATAGAAATAAATATTGCCGACACCAGGACGGCAAGAAGAGAAATAATGGATGAATAATCCACAACGTTGCCATAGAGGACGCACCAGGGGTCGGTAACATATACGTCCATGATTATTAAACCAATCCACAAAATAAGCGATAGGCTGCGGATTTTCTTAAGCCGTGAGTCTAAATGCGGCTTCCAGGCTACAATTAAAGTTAACAACATAAGGCAAAGCCCCCAAAAGGCCGCAATGTTTTCTACGAAGAAAAATGTCTTTGGGCGTAATTTAAATAACAAAAAGACGGTAAAAATAAACAGAAACGCCAAAACAATAAATTTCAGGCGCTGCGCTCTTAGGGAAAGATTCACCTGCAATTTTTTCAGGACAGGCATCCGGAAGGCAAGTTCCTGTAAAGCGCCCAAAGGGCATACCCATCCGCAGAAGACGCGGCCAAAAATAACCGAAAAACTTACCAGAGGCACAAAGACAAGAAGATTATAAAATACGCCGATATCATTCCCGGCGATTTCCTGTATGCCATATATCCATCCTCTTATTGCCCCAAAACAGCGGTGAACAGCAAAAATAAAAAAGATAAAAGAAATTGACTGAGAAATGGCCCTTAATCCCAGCTTTTTATTTTTCAGGGCGCAGCCCGATAAAAATAAAAGCGCTGCCAATGCTAAAAATGGAAAGGCATCCACAGAACTCCCTTCTATGGGCAAGAGCGGCCTTTCAATAATCTTCCAGCTCAAGTTTTCAAGGTTCATACCTCATCACCGAAATATTGCGTTCCATGGAGGCTCCTCATCCGTTTCATGACATCTTCGGGCGCTCCCTTAGCGATAATTTCCCCGTTTATCAAAACCCCTATACTATCCGCAAGAAACCTTGCTTCCTCAAGATTATGCGTAACATGGAGAACCGGCAAATTGAGCTTTTCATTCAGGGATTTTAGGACTTTCAACGCGTTTTTCCGGGTGTGGGGGTCCAAAGAAGTGAAAGGCTCATCAAGCAACAATACCCTTGGCCTTATGACCAATGTCCGCGCCAGGGCAATCTTCTGGGCCTCTCCTCCGCTTAGATTAAAGGCATCTTTTCGCAAACTAAGGTCGTCAATACCCAAAACTTCAAAAATATGCTTTATGTAATCCTTATCGGGTTTATGATACCTTAAGCCATAGCAGATGTTATCTTTAATATTCAGGTGGGGAAAAATCAGAGATTTCTGGAATAAATAGCCTATCTTTCTTTTTTCGGGGTGAAAAGCGGTTATATCTTCCTTCCCTATAAAAATCCTGCCGCTATCCAGCCGATAAATCCCCGCTATGCAATTAAGTAAAAGCGTCTTTCCCGCTCCGCAAGGCCCGAGTAAAACAAAATACTCGCCCTTATTTATCTCCAATGAAATATCCCTGAGCAAAAAACCATTCCAGCGGCGGCATATTTTATCAAGACGCAGCATATTTAGTCCCTTTACGGATTATCTGTTTTGCCATTTGGTACCTGAGCCAGCGCAAAGACACAAAGGCCCATAAACAAATAATCACCAGAAGTATCGCAATAGGCTGTGTTTCGCCCAACCCCCATTGAATAAACTGGTCATAGAGATAAACCGGGGCCGTCAGGGGCCGATACGCGACAACCATCAGGCTTCCCACCTCGCTCAATGCCCTTGCCCAGGCCAGTATGCAACCGTTAAATATTCCTCCGGCAGCCAGGGGCAGGGAAACGCGCCAAAATGTTTTAAAACCTGATGAGCCCAACGTCCGGCCGAGATCTTCTAATTGGGGGTCAACTCCTTGAAAGGCATCTATTGAACTACGGATTAAAAACGGCGAACTTACGAATACCTGAGCGGCAATAATCCCCAGGTAGCCGCCGGCGATAGCCAGATTGCAGTTTTTATAGATAAACTCTCCCAGGGGAGACTTTGGCCCCAACAAGATAAGCAGCATCACCCCTGCCACAGTCTGCGGGATAAGTATGGGGATATCTATAAGGCTGTCTATCAAACGCCTGCCTTTAAAATCTACCCTGGCCATAACATAGGCCAAGGGAACCCCAAAAATTAATATTATTAACGTGCTGGCGGAAGCTGTAACCAGGCTATTCATAAGTGCACCCTGGAATTCCTTGTTCTTAAATACCCCTATGATATTCTGAGGGGCGCTTTGCAATGAAAAATATATGACCGGGAAAAGAATAAAAATTAAAATCACGGAACCAAGCAGGAAAAGTACCGTAAAAAACTTTGAGCATGTCTTTTTATATATTTCAAAAGAAAAGGCGTATAATAACCCGGCGAGAATAAAAAGCTGCAACCAATAAGGAGTAAAAAATACGATAGAGATAGCAAGGATAGACAGGTACGCCAAAAACCGGGGGGCAAAGAATAATGAGCTATAAAGAATAATAAATAAAGTAAATAAAAGCGGTGATTTTGCCAACCCGAAGATGAATATAAAAATCAATAAATATCCTAAAAGATAAAGCACTAATTTATTTAAGGAAGATTTCTTATAGACGGAAATACCGTTATAAGCGAAGAGGAGGTTTGCCATCAAGAGAATGGCATTTGTGCCGGAGTCAAAAATTCCCCTTAAGAACAGGAGATGAAAAACACACACAAATAATGAAAGGGGCAGAAAAATCATTTGCGGAAAGTATCCCGGGATAAGACTTCCTTGAGGGCTGGGGGGACCATATCCGGATTATAAGCCTCGTAGGTATCCATCGGTGTTTGGCTATTACGCTCCAATATCCTGCGGCCTTCGGGCCCAAGCATAAATTTCACAAATTCCGCAGCTAATTCAATATTAGGGCTTTCTTTCAAAATTGTCAAACTAAATGTTATTGGCCCGCCGGTGATTGTTTGCGCGCTTCCGGCATGCGGGGTTATTTCTACGCGCGCCCTTTCGTAAATATCAACCTTGTGAGGGTTACCTAAATTTATATCATCAGGTAACCGGATATGTTTCAGGTTATGCTGCTTTGCCGTGGATTCATAAACAAATGCATAATCCAAGTAAAACGATTCCAGCAGATTAAGCATATCCGCTACATCTGGCATTTTATATTCATCGGAGCATCCTTCTTTAAACGCCTGATAAATGCCTTTTTGTCCCTCCTTATCCTGATAATAGGCATCGGCAAGCTGCCAGCACATAAGGGTCCGGTAACCTATGGGGGCAAGGTTAGGATTTGCATAAGCATACCTGACATTCGGCCGCAAAAGTATCCTGTGCCAGTTATCCCCGTTTATCTCATTTGTATACTTGCTTTTGTCGGTATAGGCAATGACTATGCTGTCTTGATAAAACCTTAAATACCAATCCGCGTATTTTGGGATAAGCAAATCTTTAATTATCAATTCGTCGGCCAAAAGCAACAAATCCGCCTTCCTACCAAGCTCAGTTACTTTTCTTACGGCAAGCAAAGACCCGCTTGATTCGGCAGAAATCTTTACCGCTGGATGCATCCTTTCAAAGTCCTTAACCATCTCATTCATTGATGCATTTAGACCAGCAGCATAAAAGACAGTTAATCTATCAACGGCATCAGCGGCAGAAAGAACAGCCTCCTGAGAAATCAAAAAGAGTGTGAATAAAACTATCCCGAATTTTGTTTTCATAGCGTGCCCTCGCTTCTATCTCAAACGCTACAGCTTATTCTTTATGGAGTGAATGATAAATTCTTTATCGGGGATTCCGTACGCGGCGACCTCTTGCCCTACCATAAGTATGGGCAGGGCATCGTAGCGGTATTGCTTAAAGAGGCGTATTGCCTGCGGAAAGGCATCCACAAATTTTATATCTCTTATTTCACAAACCTCTGCCTGCCAGCCTTCCTTTTCAATCGCCTCCACCAAAACACCCAATTCTTTCTGCCCGAAACCGGGCACGCCGCAACAATCGGGGTCATCCGAAGAAGGACAATATGGCTGGGTTGTAAAAATCCTTATCTGCGGCATGCATTCATCCCTATATTGTAGGCCATGATTCTTTTATATTTCCGCCGGTGATGTTATAAAACCTATCCCACTTTCTGCGCGAGAGTTCGCTGTGGTTGGTACAAAGAACTACCGTAGCCTTTTCTTTCATATTAAAGTCGCGCAGAATCTGTATAATTTTCTCTGCTGACCGGTCCTCAAGATTCGAAACAGGCTCGTCAGCAAAGATGATCTTCGGCCTGTTTACAATAGCCCTAGCAATAGATACCCTTTGCTTCTCGCCAAAACTCAAGGTATCCGGAAGATTCTTTGCCCGCTGGGCTATACTCACCCTCTCCAAAGCGGCTTCGGCCATTTTAGCCGCCTCTTTCTTATCTCTAATGGCAATTAAAGGCAAAGAGACATTTTCCACAACTGTGAGGCTAGGTATAAGATTAAAATTCTGGAAGATAAAACCGATATTGCTTAGCCGAAAATCCGACCGCTCTTTTTCGCCGGCTAACGCAAGATCCCAACCGTCAAATATGATCTTTCCGGCAGTTATGGGCTCTATCCCGCTTAATATGTTTAGCAGGGTGGTTTTCCCTGCCCCGGAAACTCCGAAGATACCCGTAAAAGAAGCCGAAGGTATATTAATATTAGCTTCCTCAAATATTATAATTTCATTACCTTTATTTCCGTATATTTTTGTTATGTCCCGGGCGACAATATCCATTATTTGCTAAATACTCCTTAGGGCGCAGGAGGCATTTATTCTGGTAACCTTTAATGCCGCCAGGTAACCCAGGATAACTCCTAAAAACACCGACGTAATTACTGAAGATAGGAATATGCCCAGATAAACCGCAGGCTCCACCGATACGGTAAAATTCACATCGGTTCCGGTTATATTGCAGGGCGGAATGGGATTGAGAAAATAAGGCAAGCGTATACTGCGCGCCTTATGAAAAAGGGTTAAAAGATATCCGCCGGCAAAACCCAAGGCGCCTCCGGCGCAACCGATAAAAGCATTTTCATAAACAGCCATCTTGATCATGGAAACCCTGCGCCAGCCGATGGCCTTAAGCACCCCGAAGTCCCGGGTTTTCTCGCCAATATAAGAAAATACCGATTGTAAAATAAAGAGAACGGAGATTGTTGCGATAATCAGGAAAAAGGTTACCAGGTAAATACGTTCAGCCTGAGAAACTTGCCCCAGCATAATAAAATAATCGCGGGTAGTGATTATATTGGCTGATGGACCTATAATGCCACGTATCTGTCCTTGCGCTAATTGCATATCCATTCCTATGCCGCCGCCTCCGCCTGCGATTAGCCGAATAAACACCGTATTTACAATTTCGCCGCGGTTAAGCATTTTACGGGCAGACCCAATGTCTACATAACCTTGAGCCCGAAAACCTGTATCTTTAAGCAAGGCCGCAATACCAACAATCTTGAAAGTGCGATTATCCAGATTAAGCGTATCTCCAGACTTTTTATTTATCAAAATGGCAAATTCCTCTTCTATAACCATCTCATCTTCTGCTCCCTTTTCAAGGAACCTACCGCTTATAATGTCTTTCGGGCCAACCGGGCTTAAAGATAAATGCGCAGGGTCTATGCCTATTATCGTCACTGGCTTCAGGCCATTTTTAGACGCAGTTTTTTCCGGTTCGCTATCCCGGCGCGCATCCTGGCGGAGGCCAACCTCCAAATCGGTAAAAACCCAGGTGACCAGTATGCCTGCCGCTTCTTCCACAAACGGCAAACCCATTATCTCTTCTAACTTCTCTTCCGGAATAGGGTTGAGATTAGTAGCCAATTTTACCAGCGCCCATTCACAAGGTTCGCCTTCTGCACGCACGACCATGTCAACACCCGTTGGAAAAGGCCTGGCAAAAGACATACGCGCAGCCTTCATTAAGATCGCCAAGGCTACAAAAAGGGCTACCGCTAGGGCCAGGCCAAACACCATCATTAAAGTTTGCCTCTTACGCCTTACGAGGCTTTTAGCCGCTAAATCAAAAATCATTCTGAAAATCCATTCTTTAAACCTCCAGGGTTACACGGATAACCTCTTCAGGGGTTGTTACGCCGGCAATGAGTTTATCTATTGCCGCCTGGCGCAATGTATTCATCCCCCCGTTTATCGCCGCAACCCTCACGTCATCCGCAGAAGACTTTTTTAAGACTAACTCCTGTATATTTGGGTTAACTTTCAAGAGCTCGTAAATTCCTATCCTCCCTTTGTATCCGGTCTGGTTACAAAGCTGGCAGCCTTTACCGCGGCTGAATTTAATCCCTTTGCCGGCCTTATCCTGAAGGCCGAAAACAGTTAACATTTCATTCGCAGGGGTATAAAATTCCTTGCAACGGTCACAAATCTTCCTGACCAGGCGCTGCGCTAATATCCCCAAGATAGACGAAGATATTAAAAACGGCTCAATCCCCATATCAATGAGACGGTTAAATGCCGTAGGCGCGTCATTCGTATGTAAAGTAGAAAACACCAAATGCCCGGTTAACGCCGCTTGAATAGCAATCTCAGCTGTCTCGCGGTCCCGGATTTCCCCGACCATTATGATGTTCGGATCCTGTCGCAAGAAGGAACGCAGGGCACTGGCGAAGGTCAGACCTGCTTTAACATTTACATGCACCTGGCGCATACCGGTAAACTCGTATTCCACCGGGTCCTCAACAGTCATTATATTTACATCCTCTTTATTAAGCATCTGTAACGCCGAATACAAAGTAGTAGTTTTTCCGGAACCCGTAGGCCCGGTTACCAGGATTATCCCGTAAGGGGAGCTGATTAATTCCTTGAACGTAACTAACTCAGCTGGCGAAAAACCCAGGGATTCCAACCCCAGCAAAAGTCCGCTTTTATCAAGAATCCTCAAAACAACGTTTTCTCCATGAACCGTCGGACAGGTTGAAACGCGGAAATCTATCTCTTTGCCCCCCAGCCGCATCAAAATCCTGCCGTCCTGAGGCAGGCGCTTTTCGGCAATATCCAGGCCAGACATAATCTTAAAACGCGAAATCACTGCAGGCGAAAAATCCTTCGGCAGCGAATGTTCCTTGTGCAATTTTCCGTCTATACGGTAACGCACATTAAGCAATTTCTCTTCCGGCTCAATATGTATATCCGATGCCTTCTTCTGAACTGCCTGCGCGATCAGGAGGTTGGCCAATTTAATCATCGGCGCTTCTTCACCGAGCTTTTCGCCTTCCAGAAGCTTACCCTTATCAATAGACGTAATTATCCCTTCTAAACTTACCCCCTCCCCGTAATATTGCTCCTGGGCATTTTTGATATCCAGCTCTTCCGCCAGGACCGGCTCCACATCTAGCCTGGTAATCTTTTGCAGTTCATCCACAATGAAAAAGTTATTCGGATCAACCATGGCTACGGTGAGTTTATTTTCAATAACAAATACCGGCATAACCTTATATTTACGCGCGAAGTCTTCGGGCACAAGATTGGCTACATCAGGTTCAATAATATAATTGGAGAGGTTAAATTTAGCAATGCCTGTCTGTATAGTTAAGGCGCGCTCAAGCTGATCTTGCTTAATCCACCCTTTGGTAATAAGTATATTCCCTAATTTATCGCCGGTGAGCTTCTGTTCCTGAAGGGCTTCTTTTAACTGGGCCTGCGTAATTAAACCGAGCTCAATAAGTATATCGCCTATCTTTTTTTGGCCGATATTAGCCATATTTATTTACTCCGTAACGGCGTTCAAGCTCATTTAGGCATTGTTCAATAACTACATCCCTTAAAAAATTATAATCTCTTACCTTCGTTGAACTTCCTATTTTACGCTTTCTGGAAAGAATGGACAAGTATCTTTTTTTTAAGGCTTTTATCAGGCGGGCTTCTCTTGCGATTTCATGTTTTAATATGTATATGCGCGATTCAATATCTATATAACCGGCATAACTTAAATTCACTCCGGACAAATAAGAAACCCCCAAGATTAGGCTTAAAAATATCGCCAGCCATCTCTTCATTTATTTTCCAATGCCTTTAGCTTCTTCTCTTCATTAATAATCAAGTTTTCTAATTCTTTCCTTTGGCTGACAAGGAGCTCCTGCTTCTTTGTCAGTATATCCAGTTGCGCCGAAAGCTTGTCTTCTTTTGCTTTACCTCTTGCTTCCTTTGGCAGGATTGAGCGTTCACGCTCCTCTTTGACCTCTTCGTAAATATTTCCAATACCGTATTTTTCGTCCCGAGCCATACGCGTAAAGGTATCGGAAGTTATTATCGTGGGAGAAACAAAGATAAGCAGCTCTGTTTTGTCGCCGGTATCTTTTTTGCTCTTAAACATGTACCCTAAAAACGGGATATCTCCAAATAACGGCACTTTTGTCTCTCCTCTTGTGTCCTTGCGTTTAATTAGGCCTCCGATAATCAGGGTCTGGCCATTGCCCACCACTACCTTAGTGGATGCGATGCGCTTATCAATTATCGGCACGGTATACGGTACTGAGGTTGAGCCCTGGGTAACCGTAAGGTTATAGTCGCCTGTTTTTTCGCTTATTTCGGGGTTAAGCAGCATAGTTATTTTGCCGTCTTCATTAATGGTAGGGGTGACTTTAAGGGTTATGCCGACCTCTTCAAAATTGATATCCCAGGTAATACTGACGCTACCTGACTCCCCTTGAATGTTTACCGAAGGCTCTGCCCAGGGGAGGTTCTGGATTATCTTAATCTCCGCCTGGCGGTTATTAACGGTAGCAACCCTGGGTGCAGAAAGGATATCGGTTTTTAAGCAGTTAGATAACGTCTGCAGGATAACATTAATATTGTCGTCAAAAATAGTAAAGGTAAATGGGGATTCCGAACCCGTAGTTGTCTGGCCGGGAGGATAATAAGTATTTTTATATGTTAAATTTTGCTCCAATAACCCGGGTACTGTACCTAACGCTGCAGTCCCTGCTTTAAACCTGCCTATCGGCACATGGCCCCTATCCGCAAAAATCTTCCAGTTTACTCCCAGGGCGTGTTCCTTCTGCAGCCTGACTTCCACTACCTTTGCTTCAATAAGGACCTGTTGGGGGGGGATATCCAATACTTTTAAATAATCGGCAACACGCTGGATATTCTCCGGATAATCAATGACCACAACCGAATTCGGCTCATCTCCATAAAGGACTCTGCCCTGGCTTGATAAAAGAGTCCTTATATTATTGCTTACTTCCTGGGCCATGCATTGAGAACTCGCTGCGATAAACAATAAAATTAAAATAATTTTTAGAAAATTATCTTTCACATCTTCTCCTTAATATCAGGTTCACGAGCCGCTGCTCCCTCCTGAACCTGATGAGATTGAGCCGGAACTTGAACCGGAACTTGAACCGGAACCCGTCCCGGAAGCACCGTATCCTGAACCTGTGCCCGAAGCAGTGCCTGAAGATGACACGGCTCCGACAATATCCGCAGCTTTCAAATATTTAAGCCTGAAAACGTGGCTGGACATCTTCTGGTCAATAGCCATAAGGTAATCTTCAACCTTTTTTATGTTTGAAGGATAGTCAATAACAGTTAATGAATTAGGCTGTCTGCCTAATAAAATTATCCCCTTATCAGAAAGCAGGTCATATATTGTGTTTGCCTTCCTGGCGGATGTTTGGCCTGTTCCTCCTGCGCCGGAAGAAGATTGTTGCCCTGAAGGCCCTTGAGCAGCGCCAATAGCTGAAGGGCCTTGTGGCGAAGCGCCTTGCGCTGCCACTGCAGACTGCACAGGCACTCCTCCGCCCTGAGTAGTCGGCACCCCTTGCGTAGCTGGGCCAGAAGAGGTACTTTGTGCTTCCAACAGGCCCTTGGCCTCAATAAACTTGAGGATAAAAGTTTTAGCCATAAGATTACTGGTTACCCGGATAATATTTCCTTTCTTTTCCAACATAAGATTTTCCGATTCAGCAATGGTATCCAATGCTTCTTCTAAGGAAATACTGCTTAAACTGGCGGTGACTTTGCCTTTAACATCTTTATCCACTATTAAATTAAGCTTATAATCGTGAGCTAAAAGCCGGAAGAGGTCTTTTAATTCCGCATCCCGCAATTCAAAAGAATACAGCTCTTTTTCCGAGTCAATACGGTTAATTTGCATAATCGGAGCTGCGGCTGGCACGGCGGCGGCCGCAGCCATTCCTTCAGGCGCCGCTTGCCGGACTTGAGGCATACCCTGAGAGCCGCCTATCATTCCTATAGCAGGGCGCTCTCGCTCTTCAACATTCTGAGCGAACTCATTATTAGCCATAGAAGCAATGCTGCCTTCCATTTGCTGAGCAAGAGTACATTTGGGATCTATGCATAGGAATATAGATACAAATAAAAACAAATATATTTGTAGAGACGGCTTCATTGCTTTAGCGTTTCCTTCAATTTTGCAATATACCTGCCTTGCGTATTTTCCAATATTACTGCTTCAGGCGTAATATCAACTACTTCCTTATCGTCTATTTTATCGCCAATCTTGATAATGCGCCCGTCAACAACGGCCCTGCTCGATAAAGATGAAGAATAAATTATTGCCGAAACATCCAGATCATCAATAGGAATAAATTTGCCTGAATCAGACGCGGTTGCCTTCTCTTCTTCCGCGGTCAGAAAGGGGTTATGTGTTGATGCCTCTTCAGAGCCGGCAACCACTTCAATCTGCGCCTTTTGGCCTTCTTCTTTAAAAAGGCCACCTGATTCTAAGACAGATGTCTCGGAACCCTTAATAATTTTTATCTCTTCTTGTTTTTCGCAGCCAAAAAATAACAGCGTGATTAAAATGAAAAAAAATACATTACGCAATGCTCCTCCGGATAATATCCTTGAGTCTCCTTAGGTCATCGGTGGTATACTGGCGCCACTGATTAATTAGGTTCCTGCGGGCCTTAGGAAAAACACCTTTCCTTTCATAACGGAAAAGCGTCTGTTTAGAAATACCTAATTCTTTAGCCACCTGCTCTGTCGTAAAAAACATGTCTTTCATCATCTGTTATACATCCTACCTACATACATCTGTATATATTTAATGATATTTGATGGTATTTTAGGCTATTAAATATAAATTGTCAAGCTTTATTTTTAAAATTCATATTAAGGTGTCCGGTTCTTATTGTAAATGCAGGAGTTACAATAAAGGGAAACGTCCCCTAAGAGCAAGGTTTGATTTAGCCTAATCCCGCTTCATCGGGATTAGGCTATCCTTATATCTTCGATGTGCAGGGCAGGATTAGAGATAAGGTTGATTTTTACCCTAAACTTGTGCTCCATACTTCGCAAGGGGACCTTATCCTTCAGGATTTCGTCTATTACAGCCGGGTTTAGGGTAACATTGATTTCTTTTAAGGTTTTGCCTTTGACAAACTTCTTAAGCTCTTTAAAAGCGTAAATCGCCATGGTAACCGGGGATTTTATCTTACCTCTCCCCTGGCAGTAAGGGCATGGCTGGTAAGAAAGAGTATGCACGGTCTTATGCACCCGCTCCCGGGTCATCTCTACCAGCCCGAATTTTGAGATTCCCAGTATATCGTATTTTGCCTTGTCATTGCTTAAGGCGCGCTTCAAAACATTCAGGACTTCCCTGCGGTGCCCTTCTTTTTCCATATCGATAAAATCTATTACTATAATCCCTCCTAAGTCGCGCAAAATCAACTGCCGGGCAGCCTCAACTGCGGCTTCACAGTTAATCCGGAACGCCGCTTCCTCCTGAACCATTTTTCCCCTAAAACCCCCGGAGTTTACATCAATAACCACCAGGCCCTCTGTAGGCTCAATGATAATATAGGCTTTAGATTTCAGGTAAACTTTGGTTTCAAAGGTCTTATGAATCTGCCTTTCCACGTCTTTTTCCGCGAACAAATCATCGCCTCTATAAAATTCAATCTTGCGTGCCAAATAACTTAAAAAGGTTTTCATAAAATTCCGGATACGGTAATACTCTGGCTTTGAATCTACGATTAACTTGGACACCTCCTCGGTAAACGAATCCCGGATTATTCTTAAAGATAAATCATATTCTTCATACACAAGCGAAGGGGCAGGGGCTTTATTTATTTTATCCTCCAGCCTCTTCCATAATTTGAGCAGGAAGTGCGCGTCTCTGATTAATTCCTGCTTTGATTTCCCAAGCGCTGCGGTGCGCACTATAAAGCCGATATCTTTAGGCAGCTTTAATTCCGAAAGTATGTGCCGCAGACGTTTCCTCTCGCCTTCATCTTCAATCCTGCGGGATATGCCGATTTGGCCTTCCTGAGGCATAAGAACGATATATCTGCCGGCGATACCGATGTGCGTGGAGAGACGCGGCCCCTTTGTCCCGAATGATTCTTTCACCACCTGGACCAGAATCTCCTGGCCTTTCTTTATTTCTTTCAGGAAATCTTTTTTAGTTTTACGGGGAGCGCCGTTTACAGGCTCATGCTCTGCCAGATATTCAAAAGTTTCCTCTATTTCAGATAAATATAAGAATCCTTTTTTAGGCATCCCGATATCCACGAATGCCCCGTTTATGGATTGGAGCACCGCCTCAATCTTACCCTTATAGATGTTCCCGACGATGGTTTTATCCTGCGGCCGTTCTATATAAAATTCCTCAAGGCGGCCGTCACTGACTATTGCAACACGCTTCTCCTGGGGTTCTACGTTAATTAAAATTTCTTTCGACATCTTTAATCTCAATTCCTTTCGGCAACTGTTCCTGCAATTTCTTTTTAAACTCGTCTAAATTTACCGGCTCTTTAAGCAACACAGAGGCTTCTTCATTTTCACTTTCAATGCCAAGCTTCAAGGCCCTTTTTAAGCTGATTTTGGGGTGGGGATTAAAGCCCTCGGTTATTTTAAGGGGGAGGTCCGTACGGCGTAACGCCCGCGTAAATAGGCGCATCAGGTCAAGATGGGATATATGCCTCATCAAGCCTTTTTTGGTAAAAACGAAATTTATTTTATGCATAATACTTGGGGACAGGCCTCTTATGCTTCCTGTGGGGACAGGTCCCTTCTGATTCTTTGAAATAGACAAGACGAAGACTGTCCCCGATTGTTGGCTATTTTTTCTTATTTTTTGATCTTTTCTGTCTGTTGATTACCTTATCCTTGCCTAATTCTTCCTGCAATTTCGCAATTTCGGTTTCCGACAATTCCCCCTCACGCAAAATATGCACTTTAATGAATATCAATAAATCTACCTTACCGGTATCTATAATTTCCCTCTTAAATAAATACCCCAGAAAAGGTATCTTACTTAAGAAGGGTATGCCGATTATTTCTTTGCTCTTGATATCTTTAAGCAATCCGCCGAGCACAATTGTTTCATTATCTTTCATCAGGACCTGCGTCTGGGCCTCGCGCACATCGATAATAGGAAAGGACGTAGTGGTAGTTACCCCGCTTGCCGTAGAACTTGCCTCAACATTCGCGCTTGAAGAGGTAACAATGGGGTGTATAATCATATTAACATAATTTTCCTCATTTATCTGCGGCACCACATTAAGCCTTATCCCGATTTCCTGATAATAATTCAGGTCCTGGGTTATGGTAGCGCCTGTGCCCGTCGTGCTTCCCGCGGTTACCGTTGATTTCAAAATAGGCTTGTGCAGCCCGACAAAAATAGATGCCTCCTGGTTGTCCATAGTAACGATTCTCGGTGCAGAAAGCGTATTTGTATTGCCATCTTCCTCAAGCGCATGCAATATCCCTTCAATCGGCATGCCGGTCAGCTTTTTAAACACAAATTGCCCTCCCAGATTGTACGGCTCTGTGCCGGGAAAAGCAGTAGTACCTTCAAGGGGGCCGAATAAAGAGGGGGTCTTCTCAGAGCCTAAAATATGGCCACCTACTTCCTGGGTAGATAATCCGGAAGGGCCTTTGCTTATCGCCTTAGTTGTAACCGTGCCTGTCTCGGCATTACCAGTACTGCCTACCCCCCAATCAAAGCCTATGTCTTTTAATTTATCCCTGCTCACTTCCATAATCCTTGCCTCAATTAATACCTGCAGGGGTTTTTTGTCTATTTCGGCGATAAAATTACGCACCTTGTCTAAAATCGCAGGGGTGTCGGTTACGACTATTATCCGCGATTTAATAGGGTCCTCAAAATCTATCTTTATGGTCTGGCTTGTCTGCGCGCCCGGACCGATGGCAATCGTTTCCTGCTTAATCTTTTCAAGCCTTTTAACCAGCACCGGGTCAATTTCTTTCTCCATTTCGCCGACAGCAGCTTGTGATTTTCCTATCTGGTAAGTGGAAAATTTCCATCCCTTTAATCCCTTGGCAACCAGAATAGAGACCTTGCCGCGCAAAGAAAGCATGGGCACAATCACTTTCCGGGTTTCCTGGGCATTTAAAAATTTCAGGACAAAGATTTCAGTCATCAAGGCCTCTTCGGACTGTATCTTATTAATCTCTTCCCGCTTAGTAACCATGATAACATTTCCCTGCCGCTGCCAGCCATAGCCGTTGGTCTTTAATATTACATCGAGGGCGGTTTCCCAGGGGACATCCACCAGCCTTACCGACACAGCCCCCATCACATCAGGGGTCGTAACGATATTTACGCCGGATTTATAAGATATGATTTTAAGTACACTGTGGATATCCGCTTCTTTAAAATCCATGGTAACGTTCTGGGCGGCGGATAAAGTGTCCAAGGGGCTCTCGGCTTCGGCTTTCGACGCAGACCTTGCCTCCCCTGCAGGAGTTTCCCATTTTACTTCCTGGGCAGCGGAATGTTTACTTTCCCCTTCGGCATAACTACAAACTAAAAATAAACACAAAAAAGACAAGGCGAAAATTAAAATTTTCATTATTCCTCCTTCTCCAATTCTATCTCGGAAACCTGCCCTTCTTTTATAAAAATTACCTTATTTTCCTCTATCTTTAAGACCTGATAACTGCCCACGTAGTCGCCTGTCGTAACAACCTCTGCGTTAACCAGGGCGTAAGAAACGCCGTGCTTATCGTATATAATTCCGTCCACTACTATATCCCCCTTTACCTCTTCTTTCTCCAATTGCTGGAACCTGCCGTCAGGAGTAACCCAGGGAATAAAGGGGTTGTGCTTACCCTTAGCGTCGTACTTGAATTCTTCCTGGG
This sequence comes from Planctomycetales bacterium, assembly GCA_005239725.1. Classification (GTDB taxonomy): domain Bacteria; phylum Omnitrophota; class Gorgyraeia; order Gygaellales; family Profunditerraquicolaceae; genus SBBM01. The sequence continues at coordinate 29,995 of SBBM01000008.1, forward strand.
CGAAAGAAGGACAAATTCCAATATACAAATTACAAATTACAAACAATACCGAAATTACAATACCAAAATTGGCTATTCTGATTTGGAAACTGGGATTTGTTTGTGATTTGTACCGCACCTTTTGCGCGGGAAAAATTGGGATTTGTAATTTATCTTTTGACATAGGCTTTTAAGACTAAATTCACGTCCTGCTTAAGCATATCCTCGGGATTAGCCTTGATTTTCATTTCCCCGACGGATATAAAGGATTCCATATTTTCCAGTTCGTTCAGGAACCTTCCGAAATCGTGATAGCTACACGACAAATCCAGGGGAATCAATTTATAATTCGGCCCCTTTTCTACCTTGGGAGGAGATTTTTCACCTTTAGGCGGCTGCTTGCCCTTTTTCTTTTCCGGGTCCTTAACAGCCTTTATCTGCGTAATCCTGACATTATTTTTCCGGGCAACGTTTTCGATTTCATTTAATAATAAGCTTAGCTGCTCTTCGGAAATTATCCTCTTGATTTTCTTCTCCTTGCCCTTACCTGTCTCCTGCATCAAGGCTAAATTTTTATTCAATTCAACCAAATCCTTCCTTGATTTGGCTATCTTTGCATTAACTGATGCTACAGCTTTAGTTTGAAATTTGAACAGCGTGATATAATCCACATAAATAAATATTACCGCCGCAAGAGCAATGAGAATAAGCCTTTTCTTATCGTCCATATCCGGGAGGGTTATCACTTTGTTTTTAATTGCCCGCCTAACGTAAAATCAAGTATATCGTAGTCGCCAACCACGCGGGCCTTTGTAAAAGGGGGTTCCAGTTTTTCAAAATCCGCAAAAAACCCTTTATCCTTTTTTAGATTATCGACAAACTTATTGATTAAGTTAATCAAGCCGATTTTCGTCTTTTCTACCGACACTACCGAACCGTTTAAGATAAAATTTCCGTCGAGATTAACCGAAATTTCATTAAGCCATATGCCGTAAGGAAGATTGAGGCTAATCTTATTGAGTTTTTCCGACCAGATTATCCGCTGGACCGTTAATTGCTGCACCGCTGCGGCATCCTGCATTGCCAGGTCGTAACCTGCCCTGAAATCCTGCGCTGCCTTTTTCTGCGGCGCAAGCTTCTGCAATTTATTATCTATCCAGCCAAGCTGATAACTCCTTATACCTGCAAATAAAAATAAACACAGATGCAGCAATACGATAAGGGCAAATATAGAAATGCCCCCGGCATAGACTAAATAGCTGTAATCCGCGCCTTCCTTTTTTATTTTAGTTTTTAATTCTTCGGCTAAAAGGTTTATTTCAATCATTTTCTCAGGGCCAGGCCGACTGCTACTGCCAATTGGGGTGACGATGCCTTTGTTTTTTCGGGATCAACTCCCCTGCCCAGAGGTATCTGTTTCAGGGGATCCCAGTATTCAGTCCCTAATCCCAGAGTGCCCGCCAGAGACTCTTTAAATCCGGCAGATAAACTTCCCCTGCCGCTTAAGAAAATTTTTTCCACCTCGGAAACACTCTGACTCTCGTAATAATCGAAAGACGTCCTTATTTCCTGGGCCAGGGCCGCTATGGCGCTATCTCCTTTTTGTGCAAAGTGGTTTCCGGCTATCGGGATATCCCGGCTTAAGCGCGGGATAGTATTCTCCAGGATGTTTACGTTTGTATATGCCGAACCGATATTTAAAATGGCGATGGCCTTATTCTTTATTATCTCATCCTGCCCGTAATTGAAATTAAAGGCGTTTATCAAGGCTATAGAGTCAACGTCAACAAGGTTAACTTCAAGCCCCGCACCCTGCATAATCTTAGCCCGTTGGTTCAGAAAATCTTTTTTTACCGCGGCAACCAGGATGAGCATCTTATTATCCGGCATATCCGGATTAAGGATAGTGCCGTCCAGGTTTACTTCGCTTAAAGGAAAAGGGATATATTTCTGGGCCTCAAATTTTAATGCCTGTTTCAGTTCGCCATCATTCATGCGCGAAAAATTTACATACCTGAGCACTACCGACGGCCCGGAAAGCGAAATATTTATCCTCTTTACGTTCTGGAATTGGGTAATCCTCTTTACAGCGGCTTCCAGGTCGGCGCTGACCGGCTCAAGCTCGAAGCCCGCCAGCTCAACAGTATCCTTAACGAAACGTAGCTTAACAAGCTTTATCATGGAAGTCCCGATATCAAGCCCGACGGAAACCGCTTCTTTGGAAAATTTATTTTTTGGTATGGACGACAAGAAATCCGCGATCTTCATTACCCTTCCTTCCAAGAAACAATAGCCTTAAAATTATTTGAGAGCTCTTGCAAGGCAGACGTTATATAGCTTTCATCATAATGGAATTCCGGGGTGCCGTTAATGGAATCAGCGCCTACTGAACTGGCAACAATAGTTGAGCCGTAGGCGTCAAAAGTCCCCCGGGCAGTAAGGTTACCTAAGACATAAATAATCCCCTGAAATTGGTAGGTCCCGGCAAATTCTACATCTCCGTCTATAATTAAGATCCCTGTCCCGGTATCGCCTCCTGCTACCATCAGTTTTTGCCCAGGCGTCACATCAACCCAGTTCACTCCGCTTACGCCGCCGGGGAATGTAGATTCGGTATAATGCGTGGCTATCGCCTCCACCGCGCTTTGTGACTGGCCGAACATATCGCTGAAATTTATTGTGCTGTCAAATTCTTTTGCGCAGGATTCGCCGTTACAGATATCCGGGTCCAAAAAATCTTCCGCCGGCTTATTGCAATTCTGGGGGCTTCCGAAACACAAATCATTGGCTGCCTGTATCCCGTATCTGAATTTTGACGGGTCAACCGGGCCTCTTTTCACAATTGCATTTACCGCGCGCGTAACATTTCCGCCGGTTAGAGGGACGCTGCCCGTGGAAACCACATCATAATAGTCGCTGTTATCTATGGTGGCGCGATAAGTAGTCGTTGTCTGATATTGATAATCGCCAACGGTGCCGTCATTAGGGCTGCTTGGCAAGTTTACTATCGCTTCGGCTACCCCGGCCTCGGCAACCCAGAGGGCCTTCATTGAACTCACATAACGCCTGGTGAGGTTATTTTCGTTAGCGGCCTTAAGGAAAAAAGACCCTCCGAGGATAAATAACACTGTGATGACTAAAAGGCCGGCTATTAAAGCGACTCCCCGCTTATTCATTCCTGATTTTCACCTCTGCGGTTAAAGATACGGTTAAGGGCAATGAACCCCTGACCTGGTCCTGCCCGGAAATAACAATTACAAGCTTTTTACTTGTAAGTATAGCGCCGGCAGCCAAAGGAACTCCTGCGTCAGAATAAAACGGCGATTGCGTTATATTATCAAAAAACCAGCTATTCAATACCGTACCCCCATCATCAACTTCATTGCGCGTAAGCGTATCCGAAGCCGCGTCATAACTATATTCAATATAATTAGTACTTAACGTATAATCACCTGTGCCGTTTATGCCTGTTACCGGCTTAAACTTTATATAATCTGCGGACGGGCTATTAGTATTAATCTGGATAAGGTTTGTCTGGCGGACATCCTTAACAACCCAATCCAAAATCCTTCTTACCTTAGCCTGGAGGTCGACTTTCTGTGAAGTTATGTCATTAAAAAGCTCGCCCTTAGTTAAAGTAAGAAACAACGTCGAAATAACCGTCAACAAAAGAAACGTTGTAACCAGCACTTCGACGAGAGTAAATCCTTTTTTATTCGCTTTCGCGCGCGATGCGCGTAGTGAGATTAAAGTTCCTGGCCCTTCCCCTTTCGATCCAGTTGACATTTACGGTTACCTCCTTAAGGCCGTTAGCTATCTCTGTTACAGTAGGGCTGGGTATAGTTTCCGCGTTTAAATTCGTAAGCGAAGGAGGCGCATAAGTATCTATATTATTATATGCCAAGCCTTTAATCTGTTCCATTACATACTGGGCGTCTGTCGCCGCAATAGTCAAATTATTATTTGATTCATTCAACAAAAGAGAATAGACAAAAAGCGCCATCAGGCTCGTCGCGACAATAACAAGAATGCCCGCTGTTACGAGTAATTCTACGAGTGTAACCCCTTTCCCTTTCAAGAACTTAAAATTTATTTTCATCAATAGCATTTTACTGCTTAACTCCCATAAAGTCAACCACAAAAGAAATCCAACACGCGAAGATGGTTCTCATTGCAATATCGAAAGTTACAAGCAAGGGAAACGTCCCCTATTTCTATTTACTGGAAGGCGTACGGATTACTCAGTTCATACCAATTAGTTAACTCATAATCGTCTTCAACGGTGTCAAGGGTTGCCAAGGACTCATCATAATGGATATTTCCGTTTCCGGTAACCTCTACCGTTTTGCCGACCGCAGAACCGTAAAGATTGCCGTTTCCGCTGAATTTAATGTCTGTCTCAGGGGCATATATTGCAGCTTTAAGGTCTCCGTTCCCGGAAACAGTAACCCCGTTGCCCGGGCCATCATAGGCGCTGTAAAGGAGGCAATTTTGCGGCCGGACGGCGTTGTTAACAATGCCGTTACCTGAAATAGAGACGGTCCCGTCGGTATACATAATCAGCTGGCCTCCGCTATTAACCACAATCTTTCCGTTACCGCTTGTGCTCAAGGATGTTTCCGCGGTTAAATAAATGCGGACAGTGCCGCTGACATAGAGAGTGCCATTACCGGACACCGAGATAGAACCTGTTTTATAATTGCCGCCGGTCAGGGTTTGGCTGCCGTTACCGGAAACCGAAATGTTTGAACTACTCCCCAAAGAACTCAGGTCAGAAGGTATCTCGGTATCAGGCATATCTATATCGATTTTTCCCGTCGAACTCCCCGTTACCTTGGCATTACCGCTGGTTGTCACGGTCCCGCCTTCGCCGGTAAAGGCATCTCCTTTTACTTTGGCATTTCCGCTTAAAGCTACCGCGCCTATTGTTTCTCCGTCCGTTGCCACGTCACCGTTTGAATTAATATTGCTCCCTCCATATGCGCCTTGCGAAGAATCATAACTATCGGTAAAGCCATTCCCACTCATCTTAATGCTGTTAACGCCAAAAGCGGCGTAACCAAACATGGGATAAGATGACCTCTGAAGCGCCCCCTCTACACTCCTTTGCACTCCCGAAACATTTCCTGCGGAAGTAATCAAGATATCATTTGTACCGATACCGCTGACGGTAACGCTAAAATTACCGTTGCCTAATGTCTCGGTAATACTTTTTGAAGATTCGGTCAATGTGTCCCAATCCGCCCAATCATTGTTCATTACCGCATAAATCCCCTTTTGCACTCCTGCTTCGGCCAGCCAGAATGATTCGGTTGACCTGCCCTGCCTGAGCGCCAGGCCCGACTCGGAAGCAATGCGCCCCAGAGATGCTGAGGATAAAATAGATAAAACCGTAATTGCAAAGAAGACAAACAAAAGGGCAACCCCTTTCCTCTCTTTTAGCTTACGAATCATTTCTCATCCTCGCCTTCTCGGTCAGGGTCAAAGTAATATCTTTTCCGCTGACGGTTTTAACCCCCTGCGCAGTTATTCTAATAACCGCGTCATCCTGGGTAAAATTCAGAGAAGCCACATCCTGAGCCAGCACCTTTGTCGTCCCCGGCGGGCATTCCCGGATCAGGTTTCCAGCGGAAAGGTAATAGGCAACGGAAAAACCGCTCAACGTAAAATCAATCTGGCTATTATCTCCCGATATCGTAACAGTGCCCCCCGCAGCCTGTCTTATCTCGCGGACCATGCCGTCCATTGACTGCCTCAAAGGCTGAAAAATATCCAGCTGGGCCATATCAATCCTCCAATTAAGGCCCCCGGCAGAAAAAGCTACTAAGATAACAGTAACCAACACGACAAAAATGAAAGCGGTTACCAGCACCTCAACAAGAGTAAATCCAGATTCTGACCGCATAAAACCCTCTTTTATTAATATTCAGAAGTATTCAAATATGTCTGTAGCGAAGCGCTTCTCTTCCTTCCTGTCCGGTTCTCCCAGTTTACCGTAACCCTAATCGTTATCAGACCCGAACCGCTTACGGAGGTATCTATTGACTCATTGCTCAGGGCCGTTAAGCCCTGTGCTCCGATGGAAGCAGTATCCCAATCCCAATTGCCGCTGTTTATATCCGCAGCCACGTTTGACGCCTGCGTATTCCTTATTTCCTCAAGCACATACTGGGCGTGCTCCATGGCTATAGAATTATTCCGGTTAGATTCATTTAAAAACATCGCGGATATAAAAAATTGTAAAATCATGGGAATAGCTAAACCTAGAATCATAACCGCAATCAACAGTTCGACCATAGTAAAGGCCTTTTTGCTCTGCCGCTTCATACCCATGCGCTGTGCCATCTTTACTTTAAACTTCATAAAAAATCCTCCGCCATTAAAATATTAATGACGGAGGATTCTGAAACAAAATCCCAACTTAACATGCAGCAGGTGTCCCAAAGACTGCCCCGGTTGTAATACTGAAGTTCCTCGTACCTGTAGTTCCACAGGTTGTTGCGGTCGCTGTAGCAGTATAGCCGCTGGCATCGCTGGTTAATGTATAAGTATAACCCTGGGGATTGGTTGCCGTATAATCCTCATTCAGATACGGAGGAGTGGCCCCGGTTAAATCAGCTATTCCAGTCGGGTAGGCGCCGCCATTCGCCGAAGCATAAGATTCGCATGCCGTGGCAATCGTCTTCAAAGTTGCCTGGGCTGCGGATTCATTGGCGTTTACCCTGGCTCTCAGCAAGTTAGGTATAGCTATAGCCGCTAACAAGGCAATAATAGCTATGACTATCATGATTTCCACTAACGTAAAACCTCTCTTTTTCATCGCATACTACCTCCTTTCTAAGGCATGATTGACTTGTGCGCTTTTAACCTCGTATTGTATTTATCCTATTAATATAACTTTCTTGTCTTACAGAGGTCAGTCTTTAAGCGCTTGTCGCCTTTTATCTTACGCACTGTTTTTATATCACCCCCTTCCTGGTTTGTCAAGCATAAAATAAAAAACCCTTAACGCGGGTGTGTTAAGGACAAGATAAATACATCTACCAGATAAAGTTTCAGGGTAGAGCTAAGCACTTCATCTCTCCTCTTTGGCGGCTAGGCTCCCCCCACCCAGCCAGCACCTTATAAGGCTCTGGTTGTCCGGGCGTGGGGCCTGTGGCTTTGCCTCGCCATAACACTTTGGCGAGCCCGCCAGGACGGCGGGGCCCCAGGATTACTCCTGGTTTGCCTTTACTCCGTTAGAGATTTTCTCTATCGGAGTAAACCCCGTTATCTCTAACGGGGTTTATCAGTAGGATTCGCTTTTAATAAAGTATAGCACGGAATTAGCCGGATTTCAAACTGGCGGGGCTAGAGCCGGAAAACCTTGTTGCCGTTCCTGCCTTTGTAGACATTGCGCGTGTCAAATATGAGGCGGGAATTTTTAAGGATAAAGGCGTAATCCAAAGACGAATGGTCGGTTGCGATAATCACGCAGTCAAATTTAGCTAAATTGCCGACGGTAAGTTTTATAGACTCAAGGTTTATGTGGTTTAATTTCAAGTAAGGAATTAGCGGGTCGTAGTAAAAAACGCCGGAATTGTGTTTTTGCAAAATATCAATAATATCTAAGGGCGGGGATTTTCTCAGGTCTTTTATATCCTTTTTGTAGGTAACGCCCATGACAAGGATTTTTGCCTTATCCAGGCTTATCCCCTTTTTATTTAAAATTTCTTTAACGCGCTCCACAACATAATAAGGCATGTGCTGGATAACTTCCGAAGCCAGTTTTATAAAGCGCGACTTAAAACCGAATTTCTTGGCCTTCCAATAAAGGTACAGGGGGTCTTTCGGAATGCAGTGTCCGCCTACTCCGGGCCCCGGATAAAAAGGCATAAAACCGAATGGCTTGGTCTTGGCCGCGTCAATAACTTCCCAGATGTCTATCTTCATTTTATTGGCCATCATGGCTATTTCATCAATAAGGCCGATATTAATAAGGCGGAAGGTATTTTCCAGAAGCTTAATTGTTTCAGCGACCCGCGATGAGGAAACCGGCACAACTTTATCAATAATATTTTCGTAAACCAAAACGCCCAAAGAAGTTGCTTCCGGGGTGATGCCACCAATCACTTTCGGGATTTTTTCCAGAGTATAATGGGTATTGCCCGGGTCTATCCTTTCCGGGGAAAAACAAAGGTAAAAATCCCTGCCGTGCTTTAAACCGTTATTTTCCAGCAAAGGCAGGATAACTTCTTCGGTAGTCCCGGGATAACTAGTACTCTCTAAGATAACCAGGGCACTCTTTTTTATATTTTTTGCTATCGCCTTTACAGCGCCCTTAATATAAGAGATATCCGGGTGATGTTTTCTTTTTAGAGGCGTGGGGACGCAGATAAGGATTACCTCCCTTTCTTTTAGAGAATTGAAATGGCTTTCGGCCTTAAGCCTTCTTGTCTCAACCGCCTGCCTTAACTCTTTAGACGTTATGTCCGTTATATAGGATTCATTTTTTTCAATCCTTTTTATCCTGTCTTTATCCAAATCTATGCCCAAAACATCAAAACCTCTCTTAACAAACTCTATTGCCAGGGGCAGGCCTACATAACCTAAGCCCACAACCGCAATTTTGGCCTGCTTTTTATAAATTAGTTCTTTAAATTCAGGCAAATAATTTTTCATATCGCTGGTTATTTACCTTAAGGATTGGATTGCGAACCGGGTTTCGGAGCGTGATAACTCTTATTGAAATTAAATTCAATTTCCGGGAAGGCTTTGAGGCGGAATATGAGCCAGATACTTTCGCCTTCGCCGGCTTTTACATTATAGGTAAAATCAAGCTCCCAACAGTGCAGGTCCCGGGAAATTATGTATTCCTGTTCCCTTAGGCCGGTTTTGTAAGACGAGCTTTTGTGGCCGGAACGAATCCTTTGATAAAGCGAGACTTTCCACTTAGGGCTTAGCCTCCATTTCAGGTTATAGGTATATTCGTTATTTACCTTGCCTGAAGGACTATTGACGTAGCGCTGGCCGAAACCAAAAGACCGCTCCTTGCCGATATCAAAATTTATATCGTAATTAGCGTTGGATACATAATCTTCAAAATGGTTATAGGTAAGGTCGGCATCCACCCTCATCCAGGAATAGGGCAGTAATTTCAGCTTATAAAGGAAATCTGAAAGGTTGCTTCCCCTGCCTCCCTTAGGCTTAAAAGTATAAGTGGTGGTTACTTTAAACTCAGCCAAATCAACAGTGGCTTTCTTCTTGCCTTTGCCGCGCTTAGTCTGTAAAAGATTGGTTAACTCTAAAATTGCGGCGTTAAGACGGGAAATAGAATCAATACTGGAGTCAATCTGCCTTAATTTACCGCTTTGAATAGTCGGCTCGTGGTTGTAGTCATAATCAATGGTAGGGGTGATTATATGCCGTAAACCATTTATATCCATGCCCAGGAAGTTGGATTTTACATCAAAAAGGCGGTAAAATTTTGTGCTCACGTCTGCGCCGGTGTAAAAAATAGTACGCGGATGAATAGCCGAGCCGTATATATCCTTATTGTAAAATGTCTCCCTGTTAGAAACAAAAGGGGTAACGCTGAAGAATGCGACTTTCATGGGCAGGGAAACTTTGTTGGTAGTATCAAACCTCACCAAATCCACATCGGTAGTGGCATCGGCGGGAACGGCATTCTTTTTGTTATAACTTCCCGCTGAATTGGAATTATCAAAATAAAGCGGCGTCCCGGCTATATGCAGGCTGGGCAGGCTATATTTGATTTCTGGTAATTTCTCAATCTGCGAATACCAGCGGTTCACGCGCTTCTGCAGCATAATATCCAGGCTTGAATATTTAAAATTGTGATGCAGCGTATTGTAAGAAAGCGGCTGGGAATTCTTCTCGTACTCGCGGGGATAATAATCCTTGAGGATATTAAATTCAGTGCCCGCAATCATCCTTCTTGAATCGGTAATCTTAAAATATTCCGTTGTCAAGTTTGTTCTGTCGGTTATATCCCATTTATGGCGGAACCTGATGAGGAAACGTTGGAATTCCGCGGGTTTGCCTTCTTCAATCTCGTGCGCCCTCTCCTGGGTATAATAATATTTAAAATCCCCCTTGCCGAATGAATCCGTATGAAAATTCGCTCCGAAACCTTCAGCCATCCCGAGCTTGGACCGGTAATCAAAGTAAATCCTCCCGCTTAAGTTATCGGTAATATTATACCTCCAGGCGGAAAGCAGGAACGGGCCCCAGTCTTTGGTCTTTCCCGGCGTAAACTGCACATGCATAAGCGGGTCTTTTAAACTATGGTTGTACCACGGTAAATACGCGACAGGCAGGTTGCCCGCATAAGCTATATCATGCCTGGTCTGAATCTTATCCCCCGGGAAAAGGTTGATCCTTTTTGACTTTATGCGGTAATGCGGGAAATCCATGGCGCAGGTCGTAGCGTAACCGTTGTAACCGACAAACTCCTTGTCGCTTACCTTGTCCATCTTCTTGGCCTTGCCGAAATAAGGGTTGGCCCTGAATTTTGCGTCAAGGATAGTGCCGGTCTTTGTGTTAAAATTATAGGTTATCTGCGAACCCTCTATGATACCCTCCTCGTCTTCTACTTTAGTCGGGCCTTCAGTCTTCACATCTTTGGTCTGGGTATTTACAACCAGTTTTTCCGAAGTTAGTCTCGTGCCTTTATAATCTATTTTAACGTTGCCGGTGGCGGTGATTTCTTTACTTTCGCTATATTCGACGGTATCGCCGCTGACGTTAACCCCGCTGGATTTATCTTCCTGGGCAAACGAGCAAACCCAGACTTCAAAGCATAAAACCAAAAACAGGCTCAAGGCAGAAATATCAAGAAAGAAAATGCTTATTTTCTTATTATGCATCATTGCGCTAAATTTTGCTTAACCACTATTGCCGCGCCTATAAAACCGGCGTCATTGCCCAGGGCAGCCTCAAATATTTTTACGCCTTCTGCCTGCACGCTCATGGCGCGCTTTTTAATAGTTTTTCTGACTTCATCAAAAAGTATCCTGCCTGCTTTGGCCAGGCCCCCTCCGATAACAATACATTCGGGATTAAGCAGGTTTACAATGCCTGATAAAGTAACACCTAAATACCTGCCCATTTTAATCCATAACCCCTGAGCCTTTTTATTCCCGGTCCTGGCTAACTCGCTGGCCTCTTCCAGGGTAATATTCCTCTTAAATATGCCCCTGGCTTCCTTTAGAATCCGGTTATTGCCGATGTACGATTCAAGGCAGGCGTACCCCCCGCAATTACATCTGGGCCCATCTGCATTAACCGGCATATGCCCGATTTCTCCGCCGGCATTAGCATGCCCCCGGTAAATTTTCCCGTTAATCACAATCCCGCCGCCTACACCGGTGCCCAAGGTAAGGCAAACGACATTGTTAAACCCTTTTGCCGCCCCCAGCCTGTATTCCGCCAGGGTCATCAAGTTTGCGTCATTATCCAGGAATACAGGCAACCCGAGCTTGCGGCTGAGATTTTTTTTTAAACCCACATTCTTCCAGCCGGGAATATTAGGGAAAAAATGCACGATGCCGTTTCGGCTATCTACCGGCCCGGGTAAACCCAGGCCCAGACCCAGAATATCCTTTTTCGCTAACTTGTTATCGGCGATAATGGCATGTATGGAATCTACAATCGCCGATATCAGCTCTTCTTTCCTGGTAAACTCCCGTGTGTTTAAGTTTTTGCGGCCGCGTATCTTATATTTGAAATCCAGGAGAGCAACTTTTAAATTAGTTCCACCCAGGTCAATGCCGATGATATATTTTTTAAGCACCTTAAGTCTCGATTTAGCGAAATCCCGCTCATTGGGCGGGACATGAAACCTTATTTTAGCCTAAAGCAATTTTAATTGCAACACATAATTATTATATATTTTTTTCATTCCAGAAACAGATCCGGTTCCTCCCGGATTCTTTTGCTTTATATAACGCCTCGTCTGACTTCTCGATTAAATCCTGCATCTCTTTAGCGTCGTCCGGAAAAACAGCTACACCGATACTTACCGTGGCCTTCAAATCTTCGTCGTAAACTTTAATCAGCTTGTTTTCCACAGCCTGGCGGATACGTTCCGCAACAAACTTTGCTCCGCCCTTATCCGTCTGGGTTAGGATAATAGAAAATTCCTCCCCGCCGTACCTGCCTATCAAATCTATTTGCCTTAAATTATCCTTAATTACCCTGGAGATTTCCCGCAATATGGCGTCTCCGACCAGATGCCCGTAAGTATCGTTATAGCGCTTAAAGTGGTCTATATCAATCATTAAAAAAGAAAAATGCTGGTTAAACTTTTTTGCATAGCTAAGTTCTTCCTCCAGGCGGCCCAGATAATGCCTGCGCGTAAAGACTCCGGTAAGCCCGTCTGTGATGGCTAATTCCTGCACTCTTTGATAAAGAATCGCGCGCTTGATCCCCAGAATAAACTGTTGAGCCAAGATGTGGTATTTATCCTGGTCCTGCGGCCGTATGCCGTGCGCAACCAGGTATCCGACTATGCCCCTGTTTATCTTTAAGGGCAGTATCGTATAATCCGCATAAAGCAGCGAGTCTAAGTCGCCTTTAATAAATTTACAATCATCCAGCGCTATGTATTTATTTATCCGGCTACGGAAATTATCGAATACCGTGTCGATGTCCAGGCTCTTGCAGATGTCCTTGGTTATGTCGTAAAGCGCTGTTGTCCCGTCGAGTATATTTCTTAAATCGGAATTCTCTTCCTTGAGGCTTGTGCTTTCGGCAAGCAGGATATCGTATTCCTTTCTGACGGCTTCGTAATCCCCTTTCACTTTAAGAAAATTTTTGCGCAGGATTTTCTTAAGGAGGATGTAAAAAGATACGCTTAACAAACTTAATAAGAGAAAGGTTAACATTTTGATTACGCCGCTACGACCCGGTTCCTTCCGTTTTGCTTTGCCTCATACATGGCCTTATCGGCCTTGACTATCAGCTCGATTTCGCCCTTGGCATCAACCGGGAATGCCGAGACACCTATGGAAACGGTAATATGCGTTTCCTGCCGGCGCAAGACTACCTTTGTCCTTTCAATCCTGGCGCGCAATTCTTCGGCTATAATACAGGCCTTTTTCTTTTCTATCTCCGGCAACACCACGCAAAATTCTTCTCCTCCGAAACGGCTGATAATCGCATTTTTATCCTTTAAAAAATCCACCAGGTTGTGGCTTAAGTCTTTCAAGACTATATCCCCTGCAGTATGCCCGAATTTATCGTTATAATTCTTAAAATAATCTATATCAAGGAGCAACAATGACACCGGCGAATTCCTGCGGGCGTTCCTCCTGCATTCTTCCTTCAGGCGCTCCAGGAAATACCCTTTTTTGTAAAGCGAAGTCAGGCCGTCATGGATTGCCAGGTCCTGGGCCTTTTCAAAATATTCGCTGTTTTCAATGGCAACCGCCCCCAGGTCGCAGATAGTTACCAGGAACCTTAAATCATCCTGCGCATAAAAATGAGGCTGCTGGCTATCGAGCCGGAGTATCCCCAGGAAGCGCTGTTCGCTCATAAAAGGCGCGCTGATTAGAGACGAGATAGGTCTTATGTCCTGCTGCCGTAATTTATCCAGGTCAAAACGGAAATCCTTGTTTATGTTTTCGATAAACAGGGGGCTGACGTGTTTTAATACCCAGAAATCGAATATATCCCCTTCCTTGGCCTTGATAACTAATTTCTTATCTTCTTTTTTGCTTTTAAGAAGGTTTAATTTTTGCGCCTGCTCATCGATTAAATAAAGGCTGCAGGTCCCTTTGTTGTCAGAGATAAAAGAAAAGGCGATTGAGGCGAGGGTTTCGGAAATGGAATCCAGGTTTAAATTCTGGTTTATCTCTTCAATGATTTCCTTTAAGCTGTTGTATTTTCTTATCTTCACCTGGAGGGCGTTCTTATTTTCGCGGTCCCGGGAATTTTTATCGTTCAGAATATTCGTTGCTTCTTGCAGATGCCGGATTTTAAGTTCGAGGTCGTGGACGCGGCCAGAATTCTTTCTCATGAGGTAGAACGCGAGGAGGGCATTTATCAGGCAGAATCCCAGAAATACCTGGATAGGCGAATAGTTTGCCGGAGGCATTTAACAGATAGTTTCTTCGGTTTTTTTGTCGAAGAAATGCGCCTTGCTCATATCAAAAACCAGGTCCATATCCTGGTTGACCCTGGGCCTGTCATGAGCTCCTACGCGGGCGATAAAAGTATGCTTTCCGCTATTAAGGTAAAGGTAGACTTCCGCACCCATAGGTTCAACCACTTCGCAATTGGCCCTTACGATATTTTCCGGAGGGGCCTCGGAAACAAACATCTTGTCGTAGATGTCTTCGGAACGGATGCCGAAAATTACCTCTTTGCCGATATAAGGCGCGATCTTCTTATGCATATCTTCGACGACTTTTACCTGGATTTTGCCTTCGTCGAAGTATACCCGTCCGTCTTTCTTAATGATAGAACCGCTCATAAAGTTCATGGGCGGGGAGCCGATGAAACCCGCGACAAATTTATTCTTCGGATAATCATAAATGGTTATGGGGTCAGCCACCTGCTGGATAACACCGCCCTTCATGACCGCAATCCTGTCGCCCATAGTCATAGCCTCGGTCTGGTCATGAGTTACATATATTATGGTGGTCTGGAGCCGTATATGCAGCTTATGTATCTCAGTGCGTATCTCTCCCCTTAACTTTGCGTCAAGGTTGCTTAAGGGCTCGTCAAACAAAAATACCAGGGGCTTTCTTACGATTGCCCGGCCCACCGCCACACGCTGTCTTTCTCCGCCCGAGAGCTCACGCGGCTTACGGTTAAGAATGTGTTTTATGTTCAGGATGTCTGCGGCTTCGTTAACCCGCTGAATAATTTCATTCTTGGGATATTTCCTCAAACCCAGCCCGAACGCCATATTTTCAAATACGGTCATATGCGGGTAAAGGGCATAATTCTGAAATACCATGGCGATATCGCGGTCTTTCGCCGGGACTTCGTTAACCATCTTATCGCCGATATAGATTTCCCCCCGGGTTACCTCCTCCAATCCGGCAACCATCCTTAAGGTCGTGGATTTTCCGCAGCCGGACGGCCCGACTAAAACCATGAACTCTTTGTTTTCAATCCCCAGAGTAACCCTGTCAACCGCCTTATTTCCGCCGGGGAAAACCTTAGAAACGTCTTTTAAGCTGACCTGCGCCATTTATCCCTCGTTTCCCGGTCTGCTCGAGCAGGCCGGGCTCGACACTAACCAGAAAACAGATTTCACGGCATTATCTGCGCTTAACTTAAATAGTCAAGCAATTGGCTTAACGTTGCCTTCATATTCTTGCGGTGCACTATCATATCTATCAAGCCGTGCTCCAGGACAAATTCTGAACGTTGGAATCCTGTGGGCAGCTTCTGCCTTATCGTTTGTTCGATAACCCTGGGGCCGGTAAAACCGATTAATGCCTTTGGCTCGGCAATAATTATATCCGCTACACCGGCGAATGACGCCATAACCCCCCCCATAGTCGGATTGGTAAGCACAGATATATATAATAGGCCCTGGCGGTTGTGGTAAGACAACGCAGCGCAGGTTTTAGCCATTTGCATAAGGCTGTACATCCCCTCATGCATACGTGCGCCTCCTCCCGAACCCGAAACTATTATAACCGGGAGTTTGTTTTTTGTAGCAAACTCTATGCCACGGGTAATTTTTTCTCCTACCACAGAACCCATTGAACCCATAATAAAACGCGAATCTGTTATGGCAATAACCGCATCCTTGCCATCCAGGCGGCCCTTTCCTGTTAGCGCTGCTTCCTTTAAACCAGTCGCGGACTGATCCGCAGATAATTTTTCTTTATAGGTTTTCGGACCTTTAAAATCCAGAGGGTCTACCGAAATCATATCCTTATCAAATTCCTCAAACGTATCCTTATCTAAAAGCAGATTAATTCTTTCCTGGGCGCCGAGTGTAAAATGATAGTTGCACTTGGGGCAAACCTTCAGGTTTTCTTCAAGCGTCTTGTTATATAAAGTCTCGGAACACCCCTCGCACTTCGTCCACAGGCCGTCGGGGATCTCTTTTTTCTTCAGCCTTACGATTGTGTATTTAGGTTTGCCGAAAAGGGCCATCTGGCTTATTCTCCCTCAAGTTTATTGATCAAAAGTCCGGAGAGCACCTTGGGATAAAAATATGTCGATTTGGGAGGCATCTTATTTCCATTCGCCGCCACGGCCATTATCTGCTGCACCTTTACCGGATTTAGAAAGAAGGCGATATAAGACGGATTCTCATCCGCCTGCCTGATTAATTCATTAGCCTCAGGTATAAATTCCAGTATCCTTTTATCTTCCAGCTCAAGACCTAAAATATTTTTAAGGATTATATAATTCAGTATGGACACATCGAGCGACCTGTATTCAGGAGGTCTGTCGGCAATCATCTTATCCAGGATCTTGATATTTTTTATGCGCAGGAGCCAGCATTTTCCTCTGTTATACATGCCCAGCACATGCTCTATCCAGCCTGCCTTTTCTATCAAGAAGAAAAAGCGGCTCTTATCTTTAATTTCTTCTATATGAAAATACTCTTCCAGCCTGCTGGCAAAACTGCTGAAATCAATGGCTGAATCAGGCTTAAGCAGGCGGTGTATGGGCAATATGGTAAGGCCGTGGGGGTCGGTATTCGTAAAGTAAGCCATGACATAATTAAAATCTTCCTCCCCGGTTATCGCAGCTAATTTATCTTTTAATTCTTGGCGGTAGGCGCAGGCAACCTCAAAGCGGTGATGGCCGTCGGCAATGAAAATATCTTCTTTTGCCATTATCGCCTGTATACCGCTCAATATGCCTGGCGCATCTATTTTCCATAATTTATGGCGGGTCCTCTCATCGTCCGTTAATTCTATAAAAGGCTTTTTATCTGCGCATTGTGTTTTTAAAGACTGGACAATGCGTTTTTTGTCGGGGAAGACTACGAATATGGGGCTTAAATTTGCCCTTACCGCCTTAAGGAGCCGCAACCGGTCTTCCTTGGCTTCCAGATGGGTATGCTCATGGCCGTAGACCGGGGACTTATCATCTCCTAAATATAAGAGCGCGATAAAGCCATAGCGTGTTTTTGTTTCCCCTTTGAGATTATATTGCTGGCTGTAAAAATAAACCGCCGGCTTCTCGTCCTGGATAAGCACTTTTTTCTTAAGCCAATCGTTAAAATATTCCGCTGAACGCTTGTACTTGTCCTCTCCAGGGACATCTTTGCCTAAGATTATGCGGATAAAATTATTGGGGTCTAAATCATGAAAGTATTCCTGGCGCCGGGGTGAGATTACATCATACGGAGGGCAGACAACCGAAGACAAATTTTTTATCTTTTCCTGGTTATATATGATTGCCTTAAAAGGCCGGATTTTAGTCATCTAATCAGCGCGCTGGACAGGAGCTGCAATCGCCTCCTTTATCATTAGGGCAAGCTTTCGGGCTAGCGGTTTTTTTCTTATAGTCAGTAGCATAAAAGCCGGAACCTTTAAAAATTATCCCCGTGCCTGCGCTTATAATCCGTTTCACTTTCTTGCCGCATTTAGGGCATGTTTCCAGATGCCTATCATTTATTTGCTGGAAGGCTTCAAAGATATGGCCGCAATGTTTGCATTCGTATTCATAGGTAGGCATTTCTCCTCATCCTCCTTTATTAAAACCTAAGGCCTGAACGTCCTCTTTATTTTATCGGCAAAACTCTCTTTTGGGCCGGCATTTTCACCGGAAACCCTGGCAAATTCCTCAATCAACCTGCGCTGTTCGGAAGTCAACGATTTAGGAATCTCCACGATAACCCTCACCAGTTCATCCCCGGGTATCTTTGTATGCACGTCAGGTATGCCTTTTTCTTTGATGCGAAAAACCCTGCCGCTCTGCGTGCCCGGCGGTATCTTCATCATCACCTTGCCTTCAAGAGTGGGCACCTCCACTTCTCCACCTAATATGGCCTTGGTTAAACTAATAACCGTTTCAGTCAATATATCATTATTGTGCCTCTGAAAAATATCGTGTGGCTTAACCTCTATGATAACGTATAAGTCCCCTCTGCCCATCTTGCCGGCTTCCCCCTCGCCCTTTAGCCGCAGATGTGAGCCGTTGTCTACTCCGGGAGGAATTTTAACCTTGATATTGCTGGTTTTCCTTACCCGGCCCTCGGTATTACAATCAGGGCATGGCGACTGTATTATCGAACCGTCACCGCCGCAACGGGAACAGGTCTGGGCTAATTGGAAAAAACCGCTGGAAACTACTGTGCGGCCCGAACCTTTGCATTTAGGGCAGGTGCTTTTTTTTGTCCCGGGTTTTGCCCCGCTGCCGGAACAGGTTTCACAAACCTCATAACGCGGCACAGTAATAGTTTTTTCTTTTCCGGTTGCCGCTTCTTCCAGAGTTATAGCTACGGTAATTTGTAAATCCCTGCCCCGGCGCGCCCTTGCATCATGGCGGGTCCTGCCTCCCATTATATCAAAACCCAAATCTCCGAATATCTCGTCAAAGATACTCCCGCCAAAACCAAATCCGCCCAAACCTTCAAAAATGCTGCTGAAATCCGCGCCCTTAAAGATATCTTCATAGGCGTACTTCTGGTCTATTCCGGCATGGCCATACTGGTCGTATAACGCGCGCTTTGAGGCATCGGATAAAACCGCATAGGCCTCAGAGATTTCCTTAAACTTCTCCTCTGCCTCTTTTTTCTGCTCTGCAGGCACCCGGTCAGGATGGTGGCGCAAAGCCGCTTCCCGGTACGCCTTTTTTATATCTTCCAGAGTAGAATTTTTCTTAACGCCCAGAATTTCGTAATAATCGCGCTTAGTAGACATTAGCGTTTAGCGTTTAGCGTTTAGCGTTTAGCGTTTTAAAAAACTATACGCTATCCGCTATCCGCTATCCGCTATTTATTGTCGTCTTCCTCTTTGTATTCCGCGTCAATAATATCTTCGTCTTTTTTCTGTTTTTCCTCTTTAGGTTCCTCGGGCTTCTCTTTTTCCTTGCCGGTACCGCCGCCATGGGCCTTTTGATGTTTCTCCGCTGCCTGCTTGTATATTTCTTCCGCAAGCTTATGGGAAGCCTTGGTCAAATCTTCCATACCCTTCTTAATACTATTTACGTTTTTATCTTTGATCGTCTGCTTTAAATCATTAATCTTTGCTTCGATATCGGCACGCTCGGATTGAGAAACCTTATCTCCGAACTCCTTAAGCGATTTCTCTGTGCTATAGACAAGGGCATCGGCCTGGTTGATTACCTCTACCTCTTCCCTTTTCCTGGCATCGTCCGCGGCAAATTTTTCCGCGTCCTTGACCATCTTTTCGATTTCTTCCTTGGAGAGTTTTTTGGGCGCGGTAATGCGGATAGACTGCTCCTTGCCTGTACCTAAATCCTTGGCTGACACATGCACGATACCATTAGCATCAATATCAAAACTAACCTCAATCTGCGGAACCCCCCTAGGCGCAGCCGGTATCCCTACCAGATCAAACCTCCCCAATTCCACGTTACCTTCGGCATCCGCCATCTGGCGCTCGCCCTGGATTACGCGGATAGTGACTGCTGTCTGGTTATCCGCGGCAGTAGAAAATATCTGGCTCTTTCTTGTAGGGATAGTAGTATTTCTTTCGATTAACTTAGTGTTGACTCCACCTAAAGTTTCAATGCCCAAAGACAAAGGCGTAACGTCAAGCAATAACACATCCTTTACCTCGCCTTTGATAATCGCAGCCTGTACCGCAGCGCCCAATGCCACGCATTCCATAGGGTCAACCCCCCGCTCGATTGTCTTGCCGAAATACTCTTCCACGAATTTCTGCACAATGGGCATGCGGGTAGGGCCGCCGACCATAATAATCTTATCCACGCCTTTGTCTCCAAAATTAACCCCTTCTTTTGCAAATGCTTCTTTAGCATCTTTTAATGCCTGCTCTAACGGGTGACGGCACCTTTCAATAATCGGGCCGACTAATTCTTCCAGTTTTGCCCGGTTAATTGACATGGTCAAATGTTTCGGGCCGGTGGCATCGGCAGTAATAAAAGGCAGATTTATATCGGTAGTCAGGGTACTGGAAAGCTCAACCTTGGCCTTTTCTGCTGCCTCGCGCAGGCGTTGTATAGCCATCTTATCGTTCTTTAAATCAATACCGTGTTCGCGCTTAAATTCCCTGGCAATATATTCAATAAGCACATTGTCCATATCCGTGCCACCCAGCTGCGTATCCCCGCTTGTGGCCATAACCTTAAAGCCGCCTTCTTTCCACATCTCCATAATGGTTACGTCCAGAGTGCCGCCGCCGAAATCGAAAACTAATATTTTTAATTCTTTGCCGGCTTTTTCCAAACCATAAGCAAGGCAGGCTGCTGTCGGTTCATTGATAATCCTTAAAACCTTTAAGCCGGCAATCTCACCAGCGTCTTTTGTAGCAGTCCTTTGGTTATCATCAAAATACGCCGGGCATGTAATAACTGCTTCTTCAACCTTATCGCCAAGATAGGCTTCGGCATCCACTTTTATCTTTTGCAGAATAAACGCGGATATCTGCTGCGGCGTATACTCTTTACCATGTACCTTAAAATGAAAATCCTGGCCCATTTTACGCTTTGCGGCAAAAATTGTGCCTTCAGGATTTATGGATGCCTGGCGCCTTGCCGGCTCGCCCACCAGCTTTTGCCCCTCCTTGGTAAAAGCGACAAACGAAGGGAAGGCCTTGCCTGAGGCAACGCCTGCGCCTTCTGCCGAAGGAATTATCACCGGCCTACCGCCTTCCATAACCGCTGCCGCGGAGTTAGATGTGCCTAAATCAATCCCGATGACTTTAGACATTTTGACCTCCTGTTTTTTAGCGTTTAGCGTTTACTATACGCTACCCGTTGTATACTACTTCTTTGACACCTTTACTTTTGCGGTTCTGATTACGCGTTCATTCAACAAATAACCTTTTTGCAATTCTTCAATAATCGTATGTTCGGGCAACTCTTTATCTTCTGCCTGCATAAGTGCCTCGTGGAAATTCGGGTCAAACATCTTGCCTTCTGCTTCAATGGGCTTAACTCCGTGCTCTTTCAGTGTTTCATACAAATGCGCCAAGATCATTTCTACACCCTTTAAAAATGCCGGCAAATCCTGATGCTGGGTTTGGGCAAGCTCCACCGCGCGCTCCAAATCATCCAACACGTTTAAAAGTTTCAATATAATACCTTCGTTGGCAAATTTAACGTAATCCTGCCTTTCTCTCTCCAGACGCTTCCGTGTATTTTCAAAATCCGCCTGAATCCTTAACAGTCTGTCCCAGTATTCTTTCGCCTTTTCGCTGTCTGCTTTTAATTGCGCGTATTCTACTTCTTTTATCGTGACCGTTTTTTCTTTAGTCACCGGCTCTTTCTCATCTTTCTGGGAATTCTCCTTATGATTATTGTTATTTTGTTTTACCATAATTAAAAACCTTCCAGCACATTATTCAGGGTACCAGCGATAAATTCCAGAGTAGAGGCCGCCTGCTCATAGCTCATTCTGCGCGGCCCCAATACCGCAAGCCTTCCCTTTTCTTTATTTTTCATACGGTAAGCCGAGACCACCAAGGAGCAAGTGTCGCTTAAATCCGGACAACCCATCTCTTCGCCTATATAAACCCGTAACCGCTCATTAATCTCCTGATTAAGAATATCCAGGAGGTGTTTGCGTTCTTCCAACAATTTCAGCACAAATGTTAGCTTCTGAACATCATGAAACTCCGGATGCTCGATTATATTGCTTAAGCCGCGGTAGAAAATCCTGTCTCCCCACTCAAAGAAAGAAACAATTGAAGCATAATGCGTGCGCCTAGCGATTATCTCTGAAGTCTTCTCCAAAGCCTCTTCCAGAGAAGCTACCCTGTTCTTATATTCCTCAAGGATAATTGTTTTTTGCTCAAGGGGGGGTTCCGTCACCGACATCAAGAAATCTACATAATAGCGGTAGCCTTTATTGCTGGGAATCCTTCCGGCTGAGGTATGGGGATGGGAAAGATAGCCGCCTTCCTCCAGTTCGGCAAGGATATTACGGATAGTCGCGGAGCTTAAGCCAAAGGCGCAGCAAAGCTCCTGCGAGCTGACCGGCTGGCCTTTTCTTATGTAATAAGCTACAGTAGCGGCCAGAACTTTATTCCTGCGATTTGTGTAATCAACCCGGCGCACCATAAATATGTAATTTTAACATAATGTTTTATGCTGTCAACCTCTAAATAAGATATCTCCATCCTTAATCTCAGCCGTAACCTTATCGCCCGGTTTAATGCCGCCCTCAAGTATCTTTAGCGCCAGAGGATCAACTAT
>SBBM01000046.1 GCA_005239725.1 Planctomycetales bacterium
TGGTCAGTCTGATTCCCTTGGGTTATCCAAAATCTGACGGTCAGTTCGGAATCGGGGAGAAAAGGGCGCTCAAGGATTTATTACATTGGGAGAAGTTTTAGCCCCGCCAAAAATAGCGGGATTTCGCTAAATAAAATATTTTTGTGCTCAAAAAGGAGAAATGGGTATGCAAATGCAGAAAGAGATACACCTGACAGGGAAAGATTTAACAGATATGGTTCAGCTGAGGCCGCAAGATGTGGGTAAATACGCCATTGTGCCCGGGCCGCGCGACCGGCTGGAAGTTTTAATAAAAAAAATCGAAAACCCGGTGCGCAATTTTTCCTTTATGGAATACACTATGTATACCGGAAATTTCCAGGGGATTAAAATCACGGCCATAAACGGCGGTAGGTTCTCAACGGATACCTCTATTACTACGGAAGTTATGTGTAATGCAAAAATCCCTAACATTATCCGTATCGGTACCTGTGGCGCGCTGGATGAAAATATCAAAGTGGGAGACTTGGTGGTTGTCGATAAGGTTATACGCGGAGACGGCGTCACGCCTTATTATGTGGATAATAATTTTGAGACCATGGCAGATAAGAAAATTACTGATATTTTGTATGAAGTGGCTAAGGGTATGGGGGCCAACGTGCATCGCGGCACAACCTGGACTACGGACGCATTATTGCGCGAGACCAGGGAGATAGTAGAGGCAAAGCGTAAAGAAGGCGCAATGGCCGTAGATATGGTTTCCTCAGCCTTGCTTACGATTGCCCAGGTTTATAATGTTAAAGCCGGCTCTATTTTAGCGGTGAGCGATAATGTAATTACCGGCGAAATGGGCTTTATGAATCCGATGTATTATATGGCTGAAACCAGACTTATTGAGATTGCTCTAGAAACAGTAAAAAGACTGGAAGGGAAATAATGAAAGTATCGCCATTATTCTGGCCGGTTGATTTAAAGAGTAACACTATTTATATCCTGGACGAGACAAGGTTGCCACAAAAATTAGTTTACTCAAGAGCCACAAATTACAAACAGGCTTGTCAGGTAATCCGGGAAATGAAGACCCGCGCTGTCGGCCAGGTAATTTTAGTGTTTTATATTTTTCTGCAGGCGCTGAAACAAAATAAAGCGAAAAAAAGTTTGTCGGGCTTATTAATTAAAATAGCCGGAGAAATAAACTCAACCCGGCCTACGCTCCCTTTTAAATTCCTTACGGATATGGTTTTGGGTTGGGCAAAAAGCGGCGCGCCTTTAGACAAATGTATTTCTAAATTTCTGGAAAATCTTAAAGCGGCGCGCATAAAACAGGCAGAAAAGGCAAGCCTCTTGTTTAATGATAAAGACGTTATCCTCACGCATTGCAATGTTTCCGGGCTGATGCCTTTGATTGCGCAGTTCTGTCTGAAGAAAGATAAAAAGATAAGTTTCTATGTTACCGAAACACGTCCTTATTTACAGGGTTCACGCCTGACTGCCTGGGAATTAAAGGAGGGTGGTTTTGAGGTAACGATAATTTCTGACAATATGGTGGCTCAGATTATGCACGAGAAAAGAATAAATAAAGTTATGGTGGGTGCTGACCACTTGGCGCAAAACGGCGACATTGCCAATAAAATCGGCACATACCAGATTGCTATCCTGGCAAAGCATTTTAATATCCCTTTTTATGTCTTATGCCCGCCGGCATCCAGCGCTAAAAGCGGGAGTGATATTGAAATAGAGGTAAGGCCGGATAAAGAGTTGTTAGAATATTGTGGTATTGCAATTGCGCCTAAAGGCGTTAAGGCATATTACCCGGCATTTGATATTACGCCGGATAATTTAATCACTAAGCATATTCATCTGGAGATAGGGAGATGATTTTCGGAAAAGAAAAGGTATTAAAAGACAGTATAATCAATATCGGCAAGAAATTATATGAGCTGCGCCTGGTGGTTGCCCGTTCGGGGAATTTAAGTTGTCGTATTAATGAAAATAACATCTTAATTACCGCCACCGGTAGCTCGCTGGGTAATCTAACCCACGATGATATTATTAAAGTTGATTTAGCCAATCAAGAAGATATAAAGAATCCCCGGCTTACTTCCGAGTTTCCTTTGCACGGCCTGGTTTATAAGAGTTTGCCCACCAGGGTCATCATCCATTGCCACCCTACGTTGGTTAATGCTTATTTTGCCGTCTACTCTAACCTCAAGGCCCTGACTTTTGAAACAAAGTTTTATCTGGGCAATCTCCCGGTTGTCGAGCAGGATACCCCCAGCATTACTAAACCGCAACTTGTAACCGATGCTTTAAAGGTGAGCAATCTGGTTGTGGTCAAGAACCACGGCGTAGTTTCTATCGCCGATAAATTTAGCGACGCCCTGTATCTGGTTGAATCGCTGGAAGAAGCGGTAAAAGTGGCGGCGGTTGCCCGGCTTTTTAAAAAGGATATTCTGGATGATTTAGACAAAGAGATTAAAGAAAATTTCCTTCAAGATACGGCATACCTTATGTTTTCCAGGGGGCATATTCAGGCAATTGTGGACTTGGTAAATAAAGATGAATTCATTGCCAAAAAAGGTGCGGAATCGGATTTGACTTTAAATCTTGCCATAAAGCTTGACGGCCAGGATAAGGTGTATAAATTTAATTTTGAAAAGGGCAGGATTATAAATCTGGAATTCGACGAAGATGCGCCTTTTGTAATTTCCGCTCCCGGCGATATCTGGGAGTTGATATTTTTGGGAAAGCTTGACCCTTTTGTAGCTGTAACACAGGGAAAGATGAAATTAAAAGGAGAACTTGGCAAACTTTCGCGTTGGTATGTACCGTTTAGTCGTTTATTTGAATTGTTCAAACAGGTAAAAATAAAATAAAGGAGTGCATATGGATTGGGGAATGAAAAACCGCTTAAGCCAGTTAATTAAACCCGATGGGCACTGTTTTTTTATGCCCATAGACCATGGATATTTTCAGGGGCCGACCACCGGCCTGGAGAATCCGGCAGAAACTATCAAGCCGCTGCTTCCCTATTACGATGCGCTTTTTTGCACGCGCGGCGTATTGCGTTCGGTAATAGATGCCGCAAACACGAAGCCCATAATTTTAAGGGTATCCGGCGGAACGAGCATGGCGGGAAAAGATTTAGCCGACGAGGGCCTGACTACTTCAATAGAAGAAATTATCCGCCTGAATGTCTCTGCAGTGGGTGTTTCAGTTTTTGTGGGAAGCGACTATGAGAAACAAACGCTTTTAAACTTGAGCAACATGGTTAATCTTTGCGAAAATTATGGCATACCAGTAATGGCAGTTACGGCCGTGGGTAAAGAATTAGACAAAAGAGACGCCCGTTACCTTGCCTTAAGCTGCCGTATTGCCGCGGAACTCGGCGCGCGCGTGGTAAAAACTTACTGGTGCGAAGAGGGATTTGAAAAAGTTGTCAAGGGTTGCCCGGTGCCGGTGGTTATGGCCGGGGGGCCAAAGTGTGAATCCGAAACCGACGTATTTAAATTCGTTTATGACGGTATGCAGAAAGGTGCAATCGGCATAAACTTAGGCAGGAACGTCTGGCAGAGCCCGCATCCTCTGGGAGTGGCCAGGGCATTACAGGCGATTATCCATGAGAATGCCGATGCGAAAAAGGCCCAGGAGATATTCCAGGAAGTTAAATCTAAAGGGAAAAAATAGAAAGGGTGTTCAATGCATGTAGCAATGTATTACAATAACCGGGATGTGCGGATAGAAGAGATGCCTCAGCCCAAAATCGGCGCGGGTGAATTATTGGTAAAGGTTATGGCCTCCGGGATCTGTGGCAGCGATGTCCTGGAGTGGTACAGGGCTAAGAAAGCGCCGCTTGTCCTGGGTCATGAGATTTCCGGGGAAATTGTTGAAGTTGGAGAGGGCGTTAGGGCCTATAAAAAAGGAGACCGGGTTTTTGTCGCCCATCATGTGCCTTGCAATACCTGTCGCTATTGCCTGAACGGACACCATACCGTCTGCGAAACCTTACACACTACTAATTATTATCCTGGCGGATTCTCGGAATATATCCGTGTGCCGGAAATCAATGTGGACCGCGGGATATTCCTGCTACCTGAAGAAATATCTTACGATGCGGGTACTTTTATCGAGCCCCTGGCATGTGTTATCCGCGGACAAAGGATGGTAGATATTAAATCTGGGCAAAGCGTACTTATTCTGGGAGCAGGGATTTCCGGCCTGCTCCATCTTTTATCTGCGCAGGCAAACGGCATCCGGCAGATTTTTGTTACGGATATAAATGAATACCGCCTGAAAGCGGCAAAGGAATTGGGAGCGCGCGCGGTAATCAATGCTAAGGAAAATCTACCCGAGCGCCTGCGCAAGGTAAACGAGAATAGGTTTACGGATCTGGTGATTGTCTGCACCGGAGCAACCTCTGCATTCGCCCAGGCAATGCAGTGCGTTGACCGCGCAGGAATAATTCTATGTTTTGCCGCGCCTGAACCAGGAATTAACCTTTCTGTGCCGGCGAATGATTTCTGGCGCCAGAGTATCAAGATCATGCACTCTTACGGAAGCGCGCCGCAAGATACGGTGATGGCGATAGATACGCTGCGCGCCGGGACTATTCCGGTTGAAAAAATGATTACGCATCGTCTGCCCCTTGAGGACGCGGCGTTAGGATTTAAACTCGTGGCTGAGGCAAAAGAGAGTATTAAAGTTATCCTCCAGCCGCATAAGAAATAGAACAATAGGGATTGTTAACGTCTTTTTTATGGGGAAAGATTCCGTCTTGTCTATTTCAGAAAATAGGAAGGGGGGGGCTGTCCCTGCGGAACCCAAGAAGGGGACTAAAAATGTACAGGTTATATATTAACGGTGAGTTCAAAGATTCTTCCGAGAAGGAGAGGATAATTAATCCGGCGACGGGGGAAGTTGTTGCGGAAGTAGCTGTGGCTTCGGTAAGAGATGCAGCGGCTGCTATTCAGGCAGCCCGCAACGCTTTTGATAAAGGCCCGTGGGCGAAATTGTCTTTTGATGAGCGTAAAGCCTTTCTTTTGAAGATAGCCCAAGGGATTTTGGATAAAGCAGGAGAATTGGCAAAGTTGGAAACCCTGAATAACGGCAAGCCTATCAAAGAATCAACCTTTATGGATATCCCTTCGGCGGCCAAAACCTTCGAACATTTTGCGAATAATTTTGCCGGTTATCTGCAAAGCGAAAGGATAGATTTATCTGATAGCAATGCTGAAAGCAAAATCTTGCGTGAGCCCTTAGGTGTAGCAGTTTTAATTGTGCCCTGGAACTATCCGCTGTTAATTTCCTGTTGGAAACTTGCCCAGGCCTTAGCCGCAGGTAATACAGTAGTACTTAAACCATCCAGTCTAACTCCTTTAACCGCCCTAGAATTGGCTAAGATTATTCATGAGGTAGGCTTGTCTTATGGTGTAGTAAATATTATTAACGGAAGCGGCACGAGAATCGGCGAGGCGCTCTGCGCGGATAAAAGGGTGGATTTGGTTTCTTTTACCGGTTCAAACGAAGTCGGGAAACAGATTATCGGATATTGCGCAAAATACGCCAAAAAACTCATTATGGAGTTAGGGGGAAAATCTGCAAACATAGTCTTAAAAGACGCGGATTTAGAGGCAGCAGTAAACGGCTCTTTATGTTCAATATTCTTAAATCAGGGCCAGATGTGCACGGCAATGTCGCGCATATTTGTGGAAGACGCTATTTATGATAGATTTGCCAGCGAATTTGTATCAAAGGCAAAGAAAATAAAATTAGGCCCAGGCATGGATTACGAGACCCAGATGGGCCCATTGATTTCTAAAGAACAGCGGGATAAGGTAATAGGTTTTATTGAAAAAGCAAAGAAAGAAGGGACGAAATTACTTTGCGGTGGGAAAATTCCCGAAGACCCGCAGTTTAAAAACGGCTTTTTCCTTGAGCCGGCGGTGTTAACCGACGTCACGCCCGATATGGGTATATTTAAAGAAGAAGTATTCGGCCCGGTTGCCTGTATAAGTAGATTTGTTAATCTTGAAGAGGCGATAGAACTGGCCAATAACTCGGATTTTGCTTTGGCGGCCTGCATCTGGACCCAAAATAAAACCACGGCAGAAAATTTAGGCAAGAAAATCAATGCCGGCACAATTTGGGTTAATACTTACGGCATGTTTTACAATGAAGTTCCCTATGGCGGTTTCAAGCAGAGCGGTTTCGGGAAAGAATTGGGCAGGGAAGGATTCTGGGAATATACCCGCTTGAAAAGCCTGGTTATCGATAAATCCAAAGATGCCAAACCTTTGGTGAACTACTGGTACGGTTTTTAAATGGACATAGTTAAAATCTTGGAAGAAAGGGTAAAAGTGCATGCCGATAAGCCGGCGGTAGTTTTTAAAGAGCAGCCAATTTCCTTTCGCCAATTACGCGATACTGTTTTTTCTCTGGCGGGTTCCCTGAAAAATTTAGGCGTACAAAAAGGCGATAAGGTAGCAATATACCTTCCGAATTGGCCGGAGTATATCTATAGTTATCTGGCCGTGTGGTGCCTGGGGCTAACCGCCGTGCCTTTGGATTTCATGCTTACCGAGGACGAGCTTATATCCTGCATATCGCATTCCGAGGCAAGATTGTTAATCGCTAAGACAAAAGCAACAATTTCATTAGATGCGATTAAAGAAAAATGCCGTAGTCTGAAAGATATAATTATTTGCCATGAAAGGAAAGAACCGTTTTTGTTTTTTGAAGAGTTGCTTGCCGGTGGAGGTAATAAAACCCCGGAAATTAAAGTTGAGGATAAAGACTACGCCATTATTTTTTATACCTCCGGCACAACGGGTAAGCCGAAAGGGGTACTGATAAATTATCTGCAGTTGGGCGCTCCGCCGAAGTCCATGAATTTCTTTGTGGACCTGAATGAAAAAGACGTTACTTTGTGCGCGCTCCCTTTCTCCCATCTGGGCGGGCTTATTTATATCCAGAATTGCATATCTTTCGGGCTCACTGTTATATTAATGGAAAGGTTTATCCCTCTGGAATTCTTGAGGAATATCGCGCATTATAAAGTGAGTTGCTTCTGGATTGTGCCTTCAATGTATTACGCCCTTTTGCAGCTGAAGGAATTTGAAACATTTGATTTATCAACTTTGCGCTGGATGGTTACTTTTGGGGCTTCTAATTCTCCGGAAGCCCTGCGCAGGTTCCATCAATATTGTCCAAAAGCGCAGCTTTTAAACGGCTGGGGTTTGACGGAGACCAACGCCCCCACAACCGTACTTCCTATGGGTTCGGATAATATCGAAAGCGTGGGCAGGCCTGCGCCCTGGATAGAGGTAAAGATATTTTCTGAAGAAAATAAAGAGTTGCCCTCCGGGAGTGTCGGTGAAGTCGCGGTGCGCAGCTGGGTAGTTACCGACGGCTATTATAAAGACCCCGGGTTAACTGCCGAGAGTATGCGCAATGGCTGGTTTCACTCCGGGGATTTAGGCCGGATAGATAAAGAAGGCAACCTTTATATCGTCGGCAGGAAAAAAGAGATGATAAAAGTCGGCGGCGAGATTGTCTTTGAGCCGGAAATAGAAGCGGTGATTCAAAGGCACCCTGATATTGCTGAAAACGCGGTTATTGGTTTGCCCGATAAATTGAGAGGGGAAGTTCCCAAGGCTTTTATAGTTTTGAAGGAAGGCAAGAATTTAGACGAAGAGGATTTGCGCTATTTCCTGCGCCAGCAGCTGGCGCATTTCAAAATCCCGCACCATTTCGAGTTTACGGATTCTTTACCCAAGAACCGGGTCGGCAAAATAGACAAAGAACTCTTGCGCAAAAAACAAGGGACACCCACCTAGTCAAAGCAAAGGGTGTCCCTACTTTATATGGCACAAAATTTATCTCATCCGGCACGTTGCACAGGCAAAATACGCAACAGCCTCAAGATGTCATTTTTAGACGGCATATTTGCCTCTTGCATGCTGGGGATGACTTCCGATTATATTACCCCTTATGCCCTGGCCTTAAAGGCAAGGGTTTTTCAGATTGGTATACTAAATGCGCTTCCCAACTTGATAGGTTCTTTAGCCCAGCTAAAATCCGCAGACATCACGGAGAAAGCGGGGTCCCGGAAAAAAGTCATTAACATAGCAATATTTTTGCATCTTGTTATGGGCCTGCCTATAATTTTTATCCCCTATTTGTTTAAGGGTTTTGAAGTTACAGCGCTTATAATTTTTGTTACTCTCTTTGCTGCTTTTAATGCCTTTGCCGGGCCTATCTGGCTTAGCCTCATGTCGGACCACCTTCCTTGCACCAGAAGGGGAAGTTATTTCGGCTGGCGGAATAAAATCTTCGGGATGATTATTACAGCCAGCGTTTTTCTGTCCGGGTTTATTTTGCACATATTCAAGAATAACATTCTGAGAGGGTTCCTCATTATTTTTAGCATCGCTCTTACCTGCCGTTTTATTTCATGGTGTTTTCTAACGCGGATGTATGACCCTCCTTTAAAGATAAAAAAGGAATCTTATTTTACCTTCCTTGATTTTATCAGGCGGGCAAGGGAATCAAATTTTGCCAAATTTGTTATATTTGTGGCAGCGCTTAATTTTTCGGTTAACCTGGCAGCGCCGTTTTTTTCCGTATATATGCTCAGGGATTTAAAGTTTAATTATATGACTTATACGGTTTTAGTGATTGCCGTGGCGGTTACTTCCATTTTTACCATTGACCGATGGGGCAGGAATGCGGACAGGATCGGCAATATGAAGGTGCTGAAAGTTACCTCTTTATTTATTGCCGCCATCCCCTTTCTCTGGTTGTTAAATACGCATCCTCTTTACCTTTTTTTAGTGCAGGTCATCGCCGGTTTTGCCTGGTCGGGATTTAACCTCTGCTCAATAAATTTTATTTATGACGCAGTTACTCCTGAGAAAAGGACGCGTTGCATCTCATATTTTACCGCCTTTACCGGGTCAGCCTTGTGTTTAGGCTCTCTTTCGGGGGGGTATCTGGTAAACCATCTGCCCGTTTTCTTCGGTTATAAAATCTTAACCCTTATTTTTATATCCGGAGCTTTGAGGCTGATAGTTGTATCGGTATTCTCACGCAGGATAAAAGAGGTGAGGCCGGTAGAGCAGATAACAACGAAAGACCTGTTTTACAGAGTTGTCGGCATAAAACCGGTATTAGGGGCGCAATGACGGACATAAAAGAGTTAGGCCTTGAAAGGCTAAAAGAACTCCTTAAAAAATGGGGGGAGCCGGATTTCCATGCCCGGCAGATTTTTTCCTGGATATATAAGCGGGGCGTAAAAGATTTTGGCGGGATGAGCGATTTGCCGGCCTCTTTAAGGGAAAAGTTAAAGGAAAATTTTTATCTTTTTGATTTACGGCTGGATAGGGTTTTTGAGTCTTTAGACGGGACAAAAAAGTTAATCCTTGCGCTCGGCGATGATAATATTATTGAGGCGGCGGTCATTCCTGCTCCTTCCCGGGTTACCGGGTGCGTTTCAACCCAGGTAGGCTGCAAATTCGCCTGCCGTTTCTGCGCAAGCGGAATCCCTCAATTTAAAAGAAACCTGAGTTCGGCGGAAATCCTGGATGAGGTCTCATATTTAAAAGAGAATTCCCTGCCGGAAAAGTTAACCCACCTGGTATTTATGGGCATGGGCGAGCCCCTGGATAATTATGACAATGTGATTAAGGCAATCCGGATCATAAATTCTCCCCAGGGATTTAATATCGGGGCAAGAAAGATTACGATTTCTACCTGCGGGATAATTCCCGGGATTAAGAGGCTATCCGACGAAGGGTTACAGGTAGAATTATCCGTATCATTACATTCCACCGATGAAGAAATACGCTCCAGCCTCATGCCGATAAATAAAAAATACCCTTTAAAAGAATTAATTAGCGCCT
The DNA here is from genome assembly GCA_005239725.1 of Planctomycetales bacterium. Lineage (GTDB taxonomy): Bacteria > Omnitrophota > Gorgyraeia > Gygaellales > Profunditerraquicolaceae > SBBM01. The sequence goes on from SBBM01000046.1 coordinate 9,879, forward strand.
GCCGCCAATATATTGAGAAGACAAACCGCCAGATAACTTTTGAGTATGTCTTGATCCAGGGCGTAAATTCGGATTTGAAAGATACGGAAAAAACGGCAAAGATGCTGAAAGGGTTAAACTGCAAAGTCAACCTTATCCCGGCTAACACCATAAAAGAGCTTAACATCGAGCCGCCGAATAAGCCGGCTATTTTATTTTTTAAAGATTCCCTTGTAAAGCGGGGCCTAAATGTTACACTAAGAAAGCCGCGCGGGCAGGATATAAACGCGGCCTGCGGCCAATTGAGGCTTGGATATGTTAAAAAATAGCGCCAGAATAAACATCTCCTTGTTTATCGCATTCATAGCTTGCGGCATTGTTATATTATCCGGCTGTATAAAGCGCAAAATTAAAAATATAGATTCAAGAGGAAAAAACATTATTTGTTTTGGCGACAGCATAACTTTCGGAGTGGGTGTTAAGAAAGGACAAGATTATCCTTCTTTATTAGGCAAGATGACGGCGATGCCGGTGATTAACGCCGGGATAGACGGAGAAATCTCATCCGAGGCGATAAAGAGACTAAAAACCGATTGTCTGGATAAGAATCCCTTATTGGTAATTATTGAATTCGGAGGCAATGATTTTTTGCGGCAATTGCCTTTGGATGAGACAATAAAGAATATAGAAGAAATGATTAAGGCTATCCTGGCCCGGGGGGCGATGGTAGCGATAGCTGATATCAGCAACAATATTATTATGAGCGATTACGGAGAGGAATTCAAGCGTTTAAGCGAAAAATACAACACTATACTTATCCCGCGCCTGGTAGACGGTATCATTACAAGTTCTAACTTAAAGACCGACCTTGTGCATCCAAATTCAACAGGCTACGAAATTATAACCCACCGTATCTATCGCGCAGTCCTGCCTTACATTAATCAGAATGCAATCTTGAAGAGGCTGAGAGGATAAAAGAAGAAGTATGGTGCCGGAGAAGGGAGTTGAACCCCCATGAGGTTGCCCTCGGCAGCTTTTGAGGCTGCTGCGTCTGCCATTTCGCCACTCCGGCAATATTTGTAGTTGACGCTCACCATTTTATATTCTAAAATAACAAAGGTCAATAGTAAATTTCGGGGCTGTAGCTCAGCTGGGAGAGCGCTTGCATGGCATGCAATAGGTCGAGGGTTCAAATCCCTCCAGCTCCACCAA
>SBBM01000028.1 GCA_005239725.1 Planctomycetales bacterium
CGTCCCCTATTTAAGGGTTCGGACGAAATTACTTATTCGTCTGACTAAATCCCGTCTGCCTATATTTTCCTTTATTTTTTTGACAATCGCGCTACCTATGATTACGCCGTCGGCGAACCTGTGAACCTGTCTTACCTGATAAGGATTAGATACCCCAAAACCCACGCATACAGGTTTATCGGTATGCCTCTTTATTATTCTTATATTATCCGCGATATCCGCGGGTAATTTCTGCCGGGGCCCGGTAACGCCGGTCAAAGAAACGTAATAAATAAAACCTCTGGACGCCTTTGATATTAATTTTATGCGCTGCCTGGTGCTTGTGGGCGCCAGGAAGAAGATAGTGTCCAGTTTAAATTTATTTGCCGCACGCACAAACGCCTTTCCCTCTTCAGGCGGCATGTCCGGGATTATTATACCGTCCACGCCTGCCTCCGCTGCCTTTCTGGCAAATTTATCTTCCCCGAAACAAAACACAGGGTTGTAATACGTCATCAGGCATAAAGGCATCTGCGTATGCTTGCGCACATCTTTTACTAATCCCAATATATTATCCAGGTTCACTTTATTTCTTAAAGCTGCCTGCGATGCCTCCTGGATTACCGGGCCATCAGCCATGGGGTCGGAAAAGGGGACGCCTAATTCCAGGATATCAACTCCGATGTTGGCAAATTCTATCGCCAGTTTTTGGGTGGTGTTCAAGTCCGGATATCCGGCAGTTATAAAGGCAATAAAAGCCTTTCTCTTCTGCCTTTTTAATTCTTTAAATTTACGGCCTATTCTATTCACAACTTTAGTTTTTCCGCCACTGTTTGAGTATCCTTATCCCCTCTCCCAGAGAGGCAAAGAATAACAATGGAATTCTTATTTATTTTTTTCTTTAGCTTGGTCAAATAAAAAACCGCATGCGCCGGCTCTAATGCCGGTAGTATACCTTCCAGCTCTGATAAGAGTTTAAATCCTTCCAGGGCCTCTTTATCGCTTACGGCAACATAAGAGGCCCGGCCTATTTTTTTATAATAGGCGTGCTCCGGACCTACGCCGGGATAGTCCAGCCCTGCGGCAATAGAATGGGCAATTTTTACCTGGCCGAATTTATCTTCCAGCAATCCGGACTTTGAGCCATGCAATACCCCCGTGCTTCCGGACACAAGTGTCGCCGCGTGCCTTCCTGAAAAAAGCCCGAAACCCGCTGCTTCAACGCCGATGAATTTTACTTCTCTGTCGTTAAAGAATGGATAAAATAAACCCATAGCATTGCTTCCGCCGCCTACGCAGGCAACCAGGCAATCTGGCAACCGCTTTTCTTTTACCAGAATCTGTCTCCTTGCCTCACGGCCGATCACCGCCTGGAATTCTCTGACTATCAAAGGATAAGGATGCGGTCCGGCAACAGAACCAATAATATAATGCGTGGTGCGCACATTGGTCACCCAATCCCTTAAGCCTTCGGTCATAGCATCTTTTAATGTCTTTGAGCCGGTCTTAACCGGAATAACACGCGCGCCTAATAATTTCATCCGGAAGACATTGAGTTTCTGCCTTTCAATGTCTTCTTCGCCCATATAGATATCGCATTTAAGGCCGAACATCGCGGAGACAGTGGCAGTGGCAACGCCGTGCTGGCCAGCGCCAGTTTCGGCAATAATGCGTTTTTTCTTCATTCTTAAAGCCAGAAGAACCTGTCCCAGCGTATTATTTATTTTATGCGCGCCCGTATGCAAGAGGTCCTCTCTCTTCAGATAAACCTTTACTATGCCTAAATACCTGCTTAAATTTTTCGCCAAATACAAAGGCGTAGGTCTGCCCGCATATTCCTTTAAATAATAATCTAATTCTCCCTGAAAGACTTTATCGCGCTTTGCCTTTTTATATTCCCTCCCCAGCTCATCCAGGGCGTAGATAAGAGTTTCCGGAACAAATCTGCCGCCAAATTCCCCAAAATAACCTCTCTTATCCGGTAGCATATAACTCCGTCCTTCGTAGGGGAGGGTTCTCTCCGAGAACCGTCCCGTTTTTTTAACGTTTTTTAAACTTACTTAAAAAGTAATCCGGTTATAATCCTTCGGGCAAAAATTAAAAAAATCCCTGAATTTATCCCCGAATTGCCTGAAACCCTCAAAGAAATCCCGCAATATCCCTTCTAGGCCCTGGCCAAACTGGGGATAATAATGCGGGCGTAAATATGGCTTCCAACAAAATGCATTGTTAAAAGCCCATTTGAAGAAAAAAAGGCTTAAATACGCAAATAAATTTACCAATATTATCGCTACAACAAAAACAATAAGACAGCCGATAAGACAACGTTGCCATTTCTTCTTCTTTTTAAGGAACTCTCCGCAAAAACGGCACTTTAGTGCTCTATCCTGTATCTCTTCAGCGCAATAAGGGCATTTTTTCATTCTATTTACCTTTTCCTTTTTGCCGCAGCGATAAATTCCTTTACTTTTTTGTGGTCTTTTTTACCGGGGCGCTTCTCTACCGAGCTGCACACATCCACCCAATCCGGCCTTACGCATTCTACTGCTCGCCTGACATTGTGTGCGCTTAAACCGCCGGATAAAAATATGGGCCGCTTTAAACCGCCCACATGAAGAATAATCTTCCAGTTAAATTTCTTGCCTGTACCGCCTGCCTTTTTCTCTGCAAACGTATCAAAGAGATAAGCAAACGAATTATATTTTAGCATATTCTTTAAATCTATCTTATCTTTTATTTTAAAAGCCTTGATTACCTTATAATCTTTAAATCTTCTGCAAAATTCCGGAGATTCATCGCCGTGGAATTGCAGCATATCAAGCCCGCACATCCCGGCTATCCTGCGGATTTCCTTTTCCCGTTCATTCACAAATACGCCGATCTTTATGAGCCTATCAGGCAACCCTTTTATTATATCCTTCGCTTCTTCAGGGGCAATATAACGCGGGCTCTTTTTATAGAATACAAACCCCAAGGCATCGCATCCGGCATCGGTCGATGCAAGCGCATCATCAAGGTTACTTATTCCGCATATTTTAACCTTTACCAACCCATTACCTCTTCTATTTTCTTTTTTATATCCCCGGCCTCCATAAATGCAGTGCCGATCAAAACCGCTTTTGCCCCGAGGATCTTTAAGAACAATGTATCCTGGCGCGTTTTTATGCCACTCTCTACAACCACAGGTTTATCCTTAGGAATTAAGGGGAAAAGTTTCTCGGTAATCCTAAAATCCACTTCCAGAGTATGCAAATCCCGGTTGTTTATCCCGATGAGCGTAACCTCTTTCATGCCGAGCACCTTCTTTAGTTCTTTCTCGTTATGGACTTCTACCAAAGAATCAAGGCCGAGGGTATTCGTCAGGTTGATTAATTCGGATAATTTATCCTTGCTTAATAAATCCGCAATCAGCAATATCGCGTCTGCCCCGAAAAAACGCGATTCATAAACCTGGTACGGTTCTAATATAAAGTCTTTTCTTAGGACCGGCAAGTTTACGGTGTTTTTAATTTCGTTAATATGAGAAAGGTTCCCCTGAAAAAAATCTTCTTCTGTCAATACGGAAATAGCCTGGGCGCCGGCATCCTGATAAACCCTGGCTATCTCCTGAGGGTTAAAGTCCTGGCGGATGACCCCCCCTGACGGAGACGCCCTTTTAATCTCGGCAATAAGAGAAATCTCATTTTTCTTATTTATGGCTTCAATAAACGGCCGCGCCGGGCCAAGCGCCTGCGCCTTTGCCTTTAAATCTTCTTCCGGAAAACTCTGCCTGGCTAAAAGTATTCTTGCCTTTTTCTTTGCGGTTATCTCTTTTAGCGCGTCTTTCACTTTTTAGAATACCCCTTCAATAACTCCAACTCCTTCAGGGCCGCCCCTGAATCTATGGATTCAACGGCCAATTTTATTCCATCTTTTATAGAACTTGCCTTGTCCGCCGCGTATATTGCTGCTGCAGCATTCAAAATAACTATATCCCTCTTGGGCCCGTCTTCGCCCTTCAAGATACTCATAATAATACCGGCATTTTCAGAAATTGTACCGCCCATAAGGTCTTTTAACTCCGCCCTTTTAAATCCGAACTCTTCAGGGGTTATTTCGTAATTTTTTAATTTTCCCTGCCTGGCTTCGCCGACAAATGTCTTGGCAGTCGTGGTTATTTCATCCAGCCCGTCTTCTCCGTGGACTACGAGGGCGCAGGATGAGCCCAGGTTATTCAACACCTCGGCAAGGACAGCAGTCCATTTTTTATCGTATACGCCCACCAGCTGATGAGTGGCGCCGGCAGGGTTGCTTAAAGGGCCTAAAATATTAAATATGGTCTTTCTGCCGATCTCTTTTCTTGCCGGCATGGCATGTTTCATTGCCGGATGCAGGTTCTGGGCGAATAAAAAGGCGATGCCGATTTCATCCAGGCATTTTTCCACTTTTTCTTTAGGCATATTTATATCCACGCCCAGGGCCTCAAGGACATCCGCGCTCCCGCAGCAACTGGAAACCGAACGGTTGCCATGCTTGGCCACGGTAATCCCGCACCCGGAAACAACAAAGGCTACGGCAGTGGAAATATTAAAAGTCCCTTTTTTGTCTCCGCCTGTGCCGCAGGTATCCAAAATATCCTTTTTGGAAACTGAAATTGGAGTGGCCTGCCGGCGCATTACTTCTACGGCTGCGGTTAATTCCTGAACAGTCTCCCCTTTCTCTTCCAGGGCAAGCAGAAAAAAAACTATCTCCTCCGTATGCGCCTTGCCCGACATAATCTCCTGCATAACTAAACGCATATCCTGAGCCGAAAGGTTTTTTTTCTTTAATAGTTTCTGGGTCGCTTCAATAATCATTTCAGGTTAATGAAATTTTTTAAAATATCCTTCCCCGCCTTTGTCAAAATAGATTCCGGATGAAACTGCACACCCCACAACGGATACTTCTTGTGCTTTAAACCCATAATTTCTTTTTCCTTTGTCCAGGCGATTACTTTAAGGGCAGCCGGCAGGCTTTTCTTTTCCACAAGCAAAGAATGATACCTCGTGCCTTGAAAAGGGCTGGGTATACCTTTAAAAATTCCCTCTCTGTCATGGTATATCAAAGAGGTTTTGCCGTGCATAATCCTTTTACCGATTATAATCTTTCCGCCGTAAACATACCCTATGGCCTGATGCCCGAGACAGACCCCCAGCATCGGAATCCTGCCTGCGAATTCCTTGATTACATCGCAGGAAATACCGGCGTCTTCCGGCCTCCCCGGGCCGGGAGAAATAACTATTTTTTCCGGCTTCATGCGCTTAATCTGGCTTAAGTTTATTTTATCGTTCCGGAATACCTTGATATCCTTGCCGAGTTCACCCAGATACTGCACGAGGTTATAAGTAAACGAATCATAATTATCAATCATCAATATCATAGTCAACCCTCGAAGTTTTAGCGTTTAGCGGATAGCGTTTTCCCGCTCAGAGTTTTCGTTTCGGCGGGAACCCGCATAGCGGGAAGCGTATAGTTTTTTCTATCCGCTATACGCTCTACGCTATGCGCTATTCTTTCTCCCTCCAGATCCTGGCGCCCAACGCTTCTAATTTTTTATCCAGGTTTTCATAGCCCCGCTCAAGGTGATAAATCCTGGATATCGAAGTTTTACCGCGCGCTGCCAGCCCCGCCAATACCAGTGAGGCGGAAGCGCGTAAGTCAGAAGCCATAACCGGAGCACCCGACAAACCCTTTACGCCCTCTATAATAGCATGGGGGCCTTCTCTTTGAATGCGGGCACCCATACGGTTAAGTTCGGCTACATGCATAAACCTGTCGGGATAAATCTTTTCGGTAATTACGCTTATGCCGGGCACCAAGCACATCAGGCTCATTATCTGCGCCTGCATATCGGTGGGAAACCCCGGATAGGGAAGGGTATTGACATTCACAGGCTTTAGGCGGCGTTTAGGTCTGACGCGCATAGAACCATTATTGCCGATTAGGGAAACCCCTGCCTCATCCAGCTTATCAATCACCGCGCCTAAATGCTGAGGCAATATATTTTTTATGACTATGTCCCCGCCGGTAATAAGCGAGGCAATCATGAATGTGCCTGCTTCAATACGGTCGGGTATTACCGTATATTCCGCGCCGTGCAGATGTTTTACCCCTTCTATTTCTATAATAGGAGTGCCGTGGCCTTTTATCTTTGCGCCCATTTTAATCAAAAACTCCGCTAAGTCCGCAACTTCCGGCTCGCAGGCCGCGGACTCAATCACGGTTTTACCGTGGGCAAGAGTTGCCGCCATCATCACATTGTCGGTCGCCAGGACTGAAGAGCCGTAGACACCGCCTAAATACATATGATTACCTTTAAGTTTACGCGCCTTAGCCACTACATACCCGGATTCAATATTAACATCAGCCCCCAATGCCTTAATGCCTTTAATATGCAAATCCACCGGCCTTATGCCGATAACGCAGCCCCCGGGCAGGGAGACTTTAGCCTTTTTAAACCTGGCTAAAAGAGGGCCTAAAACGCAGAATGAAGCGCGCATAGTCGAAACGAGCCTGTAGTCGGCAACGTAATTCTTATTGCCGCTGGCCCCAACGATCACCCTTCCTTTGTCGTATTCCACACCCTTACCTAAAGAACGCAGTATCTTTAGCATTGTATTGATATCCCGCAGGGAAGGCACCCCCTTGATCAGACAGGAATCATCGGTCAACAACGTTGCCGCCAGTATCGGTAACGTCGAATTTTTTGAACCGGAGACAGAAACCCCTCCTTTAAGTCGTTGGCCGCCTTCGATAACTAATTTATCCATTTTAGCTCATCCCTTTTTGCGCTGCTACAAACCTGCTTATATTGCTATAATCCTTTATAACCTCTATTATATTAAAATATCCGCTTTCTTGAAGCAAATTTTGGATATCTTTCCCTTGATTAAAACCCATTTCCATGATTAAAAAACCGTTGCCTTTCAAATAAGGCGGTGACTCCTTTATTATGCGTCTGTAAAAATCAAGGCCATCCGGCCCGCCGTCTAAAGCAACCGCCGGTTCAGACTGCACCTCCCTGGATAAGCCTTTTATATCCCCCCTTGCAACATATGGGGGGTTAGAAACAATTACATCGTAACTTATAACTCCTAACTCCTGCCTGCCGGCAGGCAGGACGTAACTAGCAAATAAGTCACTCTGGATAAACCTGATTTTATCACTGACATTATTTAATCTGGCGTTCTCCCTGGCCAGGTGCAATGCGCCTTCGGAGATATCAATTGCGTCAATCTTTACCCCGGATAACAATTTTGCCAAAGATACGGCGATGCAACCTGAGCCTGTGCCGGCATCCAGGATATTAACACTTGATACTTGACACTTGATACCTGACACAATCTTTAAAGCTGTCTCTACCAAAATTTCCGTTTCCGGCCGCGGTATTAATACATCTTTATTGACTTTAAATTCCAACCCCATGAATTCAGTCTTGCCCAATATATATTCCAATGGTTCGCCGGAAATCCTTCTTTTTAATACGCCTGCCGCCGCATTCCTGGTATTTGTGTCTAACGTCGCATTTTTATTCAAATATAAAGACAACCTGTCGCAATTTAATAATTCGGCAAATAAAACTTCAGCCTCATTCATTCTCTTGTGTTCTCTCTCGGGCGGCCTTTATCAGGGCATCGGATATTTCATCCAAATCCCCTTCCAATACAGATTCTAGCTGGTGGGTTGTAAAATTTATACGGTGGTCGGTAACCCTGCGGTCAGGAAAATTGTAAGTGCGGATTTTTTCACTCCTGTCGCCGGTGCCTATCTGCGACTTCCTGGCTGCGGAAATCTTTTTAAAATCCTCCTGCCTCTTCATATCCAGAAGCCTTGCGCGCAAAATTCTCATAGCCTTTGTCTTGTTCTTTATCTGCGAACGCTCATCCTGACAGGCAACCACAACACCCGAGGGTATATGCGTAATCCTTACTGCGGAATCCGTCTTCTGCATATGTTGCCCCCCGGGGCCGGAAGAACGGTAAGTATCTATCCGCAGGTCAGCGGGCGAAATTTCAAATTCGACTTCTTCCGGTTCAACCAGCACCGCAACTGTCGCTGTTGAAGTATGGATTCTGCCCTGGGCCTCAGTATCCGGCACGCGCTGCACCCGGTGCACGCCGCTTTCAAACTTAAGCCGTTTATAGGCATCCCTGCCTTTTACGCCGAAGACCACTTCTTTAAACCCGCCCATCTCGGTTTCACTGGCAGACAAAATTTGCACGCTCCAGCCTTTTTGCGCGGCATATTTGGTATACATACGGTAAAGGTCGGTGGCAAATAAAGCCGCCTCTAATCCGCCTGTTCCCTGGCGTATTTCCACAATTATATCTTTTCCCGCGTCTTCATCCTCGCCTGCCAGGGCAACGTTTATTTTTTCTTCTATACCGGCTTGTTTTGCCTTTAAGTCCGCAAGTTCCCTTTTAGCCAACTCCAGGAAATCGGAATCATGCTTTTCCTTAAACACGCCTGCCAGGGTATCTATCTCTGCGGATATGTTTTTATACTCCTTAAACATGGAGACCAGATCCCGCAAATCCGCAAACTCCCTGGCCAATTTATTGCGCTGTTCAATGTTTGCAATAACTTCGCTTGAAGCCAAAAGCCCTTCAATCTCATGATAGCGCGCCTCTAATTTTTCCAATTGCTTAATATCCATACAACTTATTTTTTCCCATATTTTTTCATAAATTTATCAACCCGACCTGCGGAATCCACAAATTTCTGCTTTCCCGTAAAAAATGGGTGGCACTTTGAGCATATCTCAACCCTGATATTCGGGCGGGTCGAGCGGGTGTGGATTGTCTCGCCACAGGCGCAGACTATTGTCGCATCTTTGTAATTAGGGTGAATTTTATCCTTCATCTCTATCCTCCCTCGTTTGATTTTGTTTTAATTACTAGTTACTCGTTACCAGTTTGCTCGTCACTGCTTTATTGATTCATGCTGTTTAAGAAATCTTCGTTATTCTTTGTCTTTAACAGTTTTTCAATCAGTAACTCCATTGCCTCCACGTTATTTAATTCATTTAAAACCTTGCGCAATATCCAAACCTTCTGCAATTCATTCTGCTCCAAAAGTAATTCTTCATGGCGGGTATTGGAACGCTTTATGTCTATTGCCGGATAAATCCTGCGCTGGAAGAGGTTCCTGTCAAGCTGCAATTCCATGTTGCCCGTGCCTTTAAATTCCTCGAAGATAACTTCATCCATACGGCTCCCCGTATCAACGAGGGCGGTAGCGATAATAGTAAGGCTCCCCCCTTCTTCGATTGCCCTTGCCGCGCCGAAGAAACGTTTCGGTTTTTGTAAGGCATTTGAATCAATGCCTCCGGAGAGAACCTTGCCGCTATGCGGCATAACCGCGTTGTAGGCCCTGGCCAAACGGGTTATACTGTCCAAAAGGATTACCACATCTTTTTTGTGTTCGACCAGACGTTTGGCCTTTTCCAGGACTATTTCGGCAACCTGGATGTGCCTTTCCGGCGGTTCATCGAAAGTCGAAGATATTACTTCTCCCTTAACGTGCCTCTGCATATCGGTAACTTCTTCCGGGCGCTCGTCTATCAAAAGCACAATCAGGATGACATCGGGGTTATTTGCGGTTATGCCGTTGGCTATCTTCTGCAGTAAGACCGTCTTTCCGCTGTAAGGCTGGGCAACAATAAGCCCGCGCTGCCCTTTTCCCAAAGGAGTAAGCAGGCTCATAATGCGCATGGATATCTCATCCGGCTTGGTCTCCAGGTTAAACCGGTCATGAGGGTATATCGGAGTGAGATTATCAAAAAGGACTTTCTCTTTAGCCTCCTCCGGATTTTCAAAATTCACCGCCTCAACTTTCAAAAGGGCAAAATATTTCTCCCCCTCTTTCGGCGGCCGGATCTGTCCGCTTACCGTATCCCCGGTGCGCAGATCAAACTTCCTTATCTGGGAAGGAGAAATGTATATGTCATCCGGGCAGGGTAGGTAATTATAGTTCGGAGACCTCAGGAAACCGAAACCCTCAGGCAATATTTCCAAGATACCTTCCCCAAACATAAGACCCTCTTTTTCCGCCTGGGCGGAAAGCAGTTTAAAAATAAGCTCCTGTTTTTTAAGCCCGCTTAACCCGTTAACATTCAGCTCTCTGGCAATTTTATTTAGTTCCGCAATTTTCATATCCTTCAATTTGCTAATGTCTAATTTCTCCACAACATCCTCCTTGCCCAGAAAGGGCATACCGGCCTATCTAATAAGGCGGGGTATTAGTTTGGTTACTTGCTTCTTTGTGTTTTTTAGCGTTCCGTTATTATCTATTACAAAATCCGCTAACCTCGCCTTTTCTTTCAAGGGTATCTGGTATCTGATCCTTTTTAATATTACCTCCTTGCTAAGGCCGGTCTTGCGCTGAAGTCTTTTTATTTGAGTATCTTTCTTTACTGTCACCAAAATTATTTTGTCTACCGATTTCGCTAACCCTGCCTCAACGAGCAACGGCGCATCCAGGACAATTATCTTTGCGCGGCTTGCGCCGGCTTCTCCCTTCATAACTTTAATTATCGCAGGGTGCATAATCTTATTTAATTTTCCAAGCAGGCCCGGATTGTTAAAAACAACCGTGGCTAATTTACTCCTTTCGATATCCTTATCTTTATTTAGTATGCCCCTGCCGAAAACCCTGAGTATTTTTTTATAAACAAGGCCCTTGCGGCTAATCAACCTGTGGGCAATCTCATCCGCGTCAACTATCTTTGCCCCGAAGGACCTGAATATCCCCGCCACAGTGCTCTTGCCGCTGCCGAAACTACCGGTAAGCCCGAGTATCAACTTCTTACTGCCTGCACGCCTTCGCATATAGTTTTATGTATTTTTTGGCGGATTCCTTCCAGGAAAAATCATAGCCCATTGCCCGACGCACCAGGGCATCCCACTTCTTCTTTGAAACGTATGCCTTTAAGGCACCTTTTATGGCATTGACTAATCCTTCTTTATCGTAATTATCAAACACGAAACCGTTGCTTTTATCTACGGTATCGGCCAGGCCGCCGGTCCTAAACACAACCGGTATGGTGCCGTATTTTAAACTGATAAGCTGGCCTAAGCCGCACGGTTCATATTTAGACGGCATAAGGAAAATATCCGAGCCTGCATATATCCTGTGCGCCAGCCTATCGTCAAATTTTAAATGCAAAGAAAAGATTTTGGGGTATTTTTTGGCGATATCCTCCAGAAGACGGTGGTATTTTAAATCCCCGATGCCCAGGATAACCATCTGGATTTTCAGGTTTACGATTTCCTCAATACCTTCAACCAGGATATCAAACCCTTTAGGCTGGGCAAGTCTTGATACCATGCCTATTAGCGGGACATCCACAGCCTGCGGCAAATTGCAGAGTTTTTGCAATTCCAGCTTATTTTCGTATTTATCTTGCGTTGTTTTTAGCGAAAACTTCTTAAAAATGAATTTATCCGTTGCCGGGTCCCATATAGAATAATCCACGCCGTTTAATATCCCGAAAAGGGAATCCTTGCGCTTGGCAAGTATACCTTCCATGCCGAAACCGAATTCCGGACCCTGTATTTCTTTGCTGTAAGTATCGCTTACCGTAGTAATGACATCGGAAAAGATAATGCCACCCTTTAAGATATTTACCCTGTCGTAAAACTCCAGCATCTCCATATTAAAAAGGCCCCAGTCCAGTCCAAGCTTAGGAAATTCTTCTTTAGGGAATAATCCTTGATACCCTATATTATGGATAGTGAACATCGTCTTTATTCCGCCGTAGAAAGAGTCATTGGCATATAAATTTTTAAGGTATAGCGGTATAAATGCCGCCTGCCAGTCATGACAATGGATAATATCTGCTTTCAGATTTATTTCCTTTAATAATTCAAGTGCCCTTTTGCAGTAATATGAGAACCGCTCAAGGTTATCCGGGTAATCGCCTGACTTGTCTCCGTAGAGTGAATCGCGGCCAAAATATTGTTCATTATCAATAAAATAAACCTTTATTTTTTTGCCGGTTTTAGAATATGAAATGCCTCCTTTTAATTTCTTTAATTTTAGCTGCTTGTTCTCATGTATGCACTTATACCCCGGCATAATCATCGCAATTTCCTGGCCCTCTTTCTCCAATGCCAGAGGCAGCGCCCCGCTCACGTCAGCCAAACCTCCGGTTTTAGCAAACGGCACCGCTTCACTCGCGCAAAAAACAATCTTCATCTTACATCCTCCATATAAAATCTAACTTTTCATTGTCTAATTTTAGGCTCTCTTTCCGCGCACTGAATTTTTTCGCCGCCTGCTACGGTTTACTGCGTCGCTCCAGATAGCCTGTATCGAATTAGCGCCCTCTGCTCCTCGTAAATCCTTGCAGGCTTTTGCCGAAAAAATTCTTATGTGCGCTCCAACAGAAGCCTGAAATTCAATCGAGCTAAATGAACTATTATAAATGAACCTAACGTGGGGTAAAATCGACCTGAACGAGAAAACCGGCAGGTTCATTTGACCTCTTCCATTTCAAGCCAGTTATTGCCTATCTTCATATCTACTTTTATCGGGACATCTAATTTTAAGACATTCTCCATCCTGTCTTTAACTAATGCGATGAATTCATTTTTCTCTTCGCGCCTAACATTAAACACCAGCTCATCGTGTATCTGCATAATCATCCTTGACCTGAATCCCCGCCCTTTTATCCGGTTGTGTATATGCACCATTGCCAGCTTTATCAGGTCGCTGGCTGAACCCTGGATAGGGGTGTTAACTGCCTGCCTCTGGGCAAAAGAGCGTATAGCCTGGTTTTTATTATTGATATCAGGTATATAGCGGCGCCTGCCCAGGATAGTAGTAACAAAGCCTTCTTTCTCCGCCTTCTTAATCTGTCCCTGGATATAATCTTTTACCCCCGGATACCTTAAAAAATAAGAATCAATAAATTTTTGAGCCTCGTCCGGGGAAATCCCCAGATCCCGACTTAAGCCGTAAGCGCTTAGCCCGTAAATAATGCCGAAGTTTATCCTCTTGGCAACGTCGCGCATATTATTATCAACATCTTTTTCATCCAGGCCATAGATTAAAGATGAGGTTATTTTATGCACGTCTTTACCGGATTTAAATGCGCCTAGTAGATTCTCATCCTTTGAAATATGCGCCAGTATCCTTAATTCTATTTGAGAATAATCGCAGGATAAAAGGCGGCTCTGGCTATCAAAAGCAATAATTGCCTTTCTTATATTCCTACCCAAGTCCGTCTTGACCGGTATATTCTGCAGATTAGGGTTACTGGAACTTAGCCTGCCTGTTTCTGTGCCTGTCTGATTAAAAGAAGTATGAATCCTGCCTGTTCCAGGGTCAACCAGCTCCGGGAGGACATCAATGTATGTGGTCTTAAGCTTCATCAACTGCCTGTATTCAAGCAGCAATGCCGGCAGTTCGTGGTTCGCGGAAAGCGCCTTTAAAACCTCATCATCCGTAGATGGCCCTGTCTTGCCCCTTTTAACAACAGGCAGTTTTAATTTTTCAAACAGTATCTCCCTTAATTGCTTGGGAGAATTTATATTAAACTGGGCGCCGCTCTTATCGTAAATATCCTCAACCAATCGGATTAACCTTTTCTCTAAATCCCGCGAGAGGGATTTCAATACATTTAAATCCAATTTTATCCCGCTTAGTTCCATTTCAGACAAAACTTCAACTAAAGGCATTTCAATCTCGGAAAAAAGCGCAAAAAGCGATTTGTCCCTTAAATCTTGCTCTAATTTAGGCTTTAATTCCTTAATAAGAAAAACGGCATTAAAACTATCCGCCTGGGCTCGCCGGACATTCCTGGATAAATAATCCCAGGCAAGGGCCTCCAGATTGTATTCGGATTTCGAAGGATTAATAAGATAAGCCGCAAGCATCGTATCGAAATATAGGCCCTCCATGACAATACCCTCTTTTGCCAATGATACCTTCATTTTTTTTAAATCATGGCTTATCTTTCTTATTTTTGGGTCGGCAAGTATGCCTTTTATGTTTCGGCCGAAGGCTCCCAATCTAAAAAACTTATCAGCCACAGAGAATAAAAAGCTGCCCGCGCTATCCACGTATAAGAGAAGCTCATCTCTGCCTGTCATCAAGTCTTTTAACTGGCTATCCTCTATTTTAGCCGTCTCCGGCAGGAGGAGTTCTCTTTCCTCGGCAAGAGGCAAATCCTTTAAAAAGGCCTTAAACTCAAGGCGCTTAAATATCCTGAATAATTCTTTATAATCCGGCCGGGCAATTTTAAATTCTTCGGGGTCAAAATCTAAATCAATCTCCTTGTCCAGAAGCGCAAGCTCCCTGTTGAGTTTTATTTTTTCGATGCCCGCCCTTAGCGCGCTCCTTATCTTTTCCTGCTTTATGCTGCCAATGTTATTCAATACGTTGTCCAGCGAACCGAAATCCCTGATTAATCCTGCCGCGGTCTTTTCCCCTACGCCCGGCACCCCGGGAATATTATCGACATCATCCCCCATAAGGGCGATGATGTCGGTTATCTTATCGGGGGTCACGCCAAAACGCTCCCTGACTCTCCTGACATCGTAAGTTACGTCTTCACTTTTGAAAGGGCTAAAAACCAGGGTATTATCATCCACAAGCTGCAATATGTCTTTATCGGAACTGATGACTGTTACGCCCATCCCTTTTTTCTTCGCCCGCGCACAAACCGTGGCAATGATATCATCGGCTTCAAAACCCTCTTTCTCCAGCAGCATTATGCCGTAGGCAGAGATTATCTCTTTAATCAGGGGCATCTGGCTGGACAGCTCATCAGGCATGGGAGGGCGCTGTATTTTATATTCCGCAAATTTTTTCAAACGGAAAGTATCCCTTGAAACGTCAAAACAAGCCGCCATAAATTCGGGCCTATTTTCTTTCATAATTTTATTCAACATATTTATAAACCCGTAAACCGCGCCGGTAGGCTGCCCGAAAGAAGTAGAAAATTTCGGCAGGGCATAATATGCCCGATAGCAAAAGGCAGTAGCATCTACTAAAAATAGCCTGGATTTATGCATCGGGAAACTGCATAGACAGAAATAAAACCGTTAGCGCAATAACATTAAGTTATAGACAGGGATTATAATTATAGTTATTTCTCTCGAGGTGATGCGGTAAGTTCTAATATTTTATTAAATTCAGATTTAGCTAATCTGGAGTTATCCTGCTGGTAAAGCCTTACCCCTTCCTGGAAATGCTGTTGCATGCGCTGGATAGTAGCGAGCCTTTCTTTCTCCCTCAATTTGGCGCTGACCATCTCGAACATCTCTGCGCCGCCGGGCGCCCTGGGGTCTAATAACAATACGACTTCCATCTCCTGCATGGCTTTCTCATATTCGCCGCCCATATAAAATTTCTTGGCTGTCTTGAGATGCTCCTGGGCCTTCTTTGCGTCCTGCTCCTTTTTAACCAGCAGCTCTTTATTAAGCCGGACGGCATCTTCTTCCAGAAACCGCGCTTTCAGGCTGGGGATTACCTCTGCCAGGTCACGCAGCCGTTTTTCAGCCTTTTCTCTCCAGGGGTCATCCGGAAGGCCCAGTTTCATCCTTTTATCCCAGTAATGAGCCGCCTTTTCAAAATCACGCTTGCCTTCATACAAGAAGGCCAGGTTCGAATATACGTTGGGGTAATCGGGATTGAGTTTTATGGAATTCAGGTAACACGCCTCTGCCTGGTCAATAAACCCCTTTGCTTCATAAACTATGCCCAGGTCATTATAAGCTACGACATAAAAGGGATCCGTTATTATCGCCTTCTGATAAAAGGCCATTGCCTCGTCAAGGTTACCCAGGCGCTGCTCCTCTAAGCCTTCCTCACGGTAATCCCTGGCTTGTTTCTGGAGCATTGAAAGGTCCTGGTTAGGCGCCTGTTGTCCTTGGGCAAATAGGCAAGAAAATACGCTGAAATTTAAGACCGCTAATATTAAGGGTATATTCCTTTTCATTAAGGTGGGCATGTTATATTTTCATGATATATAAAATAAAGGAAATGTCAAGAAAATATTTTTGCCCCCTAACTATATTACTTTAACCAGGTTATCAACAAGAAGCAGGCTTTCGTTTATTGCCTCATTCCAGCTTTTCATCCTTCCGGCCGAATCCTTGCTCAAGCATACTGCGCCGGCTGCAAAAACATTGCCTAAATTCGTGCGCATGCAGCCATCCACGGATACAAAATCCCCTTTTACTTCTATGCCGGAGCCTTTTAAAAATTCAATGTTACTTTTAGTATCTTCAATAAAACACACCGCTGATGTGCCGATTATCTTTCCCTCTTTAAGCCTTATGCCTAACACTTCGGATTCGCCGATTATCTCCGTCACCTGGCTATTGACAGCCTCTACCCCTTCAGGCGCCGAGAGAGCGCTGAGAGTGCCGGGACTTATTAATCTTACTTCTTTCTGCCTTGAAGCGATAACCCCGGCTATCTTAAGTGCGAGTTCATTTGAACCTATCAAGCAAACCTCGGCAGCCAAATTCAGGCGGCCGGAAAATCTCCTGGCGTCCTCAAACGAATAAAATTTAAAAACTCCTTCTTTTCTTATGCCGGGTATCTCCGGAAGGACAAACCTCCTGCCCGAGCAGATAACCAGGAAATCATATTCCAGGGCCTCCTTAGCCGGCCTGTCCTTAAAGCTGACTGTCTTTTTTTCCGTATTTATCAAAGACGCCTTTCTCTCTTTTAAAAACGAAATGTCCCTATCGTTATAAAAATTTTCGCCGGCAAGAAAAATGTCTTTTCCCCCGCTGTTACCTGCCAATATCTCAAAGAGCCGCCGCTTATCGTATAAAGGGCAATTTTCCTCGCTTATTAAGGTAATCGCGCAATCTTTATTTTTTTCCCTTAAACTTACCGCTACCGTATGCCCGGCAATTGAGGCGCCGATTATTACTACCCGCGACATTATCTCAGTATAATCCGGCCGCATCCAAAACCTGCGGCACAATATTATTCCAGCCGATAGGCATAAGGTGTATGCCTCGGCACATTGGCTTTAACTCTTTTATTAACCTTGCGGAAATCTCTATTGACTTGGCTGTTTTATCTTTTGCCCCTTCCATCTCTTTAACCAGGCCCTCCGGGACAAAAACTCCTGCCACATTCTTATTCATATACCTTGCCATGCCGGCGGATTTTAGAAAAACAATCCCCGCCAGGATGGGGGCCTTCAGGTGTTTTATCTTTGAGAGGAAATTTTCAAAAGTTTTAATATCGTATACTGCCTGGGTCTGAAAAAATTCCGCGCCCTCCGCAATCTTTTTCTCCATCTTAATAACCTGGGGCTCTATGGGGTCTGCCCCGGGGTTAACTACAGCGCCTACACAAAACTTAGGCGCCCTTCCTTCAAGTTTATTCCCGTTCATGTCAAAGCCTTCCTGAAGTTTCTTCACTACGCGCAATAACTGCACCGAATCCAGGTCAAAAACCGGTTTCGCCTCCGGATGGTCGCCTAAAGTAGTGTAGTCTCCGGTCAGGATAAGCAAATTCTCGATGCCGAAGCTGGCAGCTGAAAGAATATCCGACTGCAAGGCCAGGCGGTTCCTGTCACGGCAGGTTACCTGGAATACAGGCTCAAAACCCTTCTGCTTCAAGATAACGGAGACTGCCAGGGAACTTAACCGCATCACTGAACTCTGCAAGTCGGTAACGTTTATGGCGTCAACCCGGTTACGGATAGGCTCAATTTCTTCCAGGATTTTTGCGGTTTCAATGCCTTTCGGCGGTCCGACCTCCGAAGTCAGCAAAAACTTCCCCGCGTATAATTTCTCTTTAAAGGTCATTTAATTTCCGTTGGCTAGCGGCTGCCTTGTTTTGCTTCTCACAGGGACGCTTATTTTGCCTAAAGCGATGGCGGTTGCTTTGCTATCGTTAACAATAACCTGATGGCTGCTTGTATTTATCGCATGCGCTTTAAAATCCCAGG
Organism: Planctomycetales bacterium; assembly: GCA_005239725.1. Taxonomy (GTDB): domain Bacteria; phylum Omnitrophota; class Gorgyraeia; order Gygaellales; family Profunditerraquicolaceae; genus SBBM01. The sequence goes on from SBBM01000028.1 coordinate 17,924, forward strand.
GAATATTTTTAAATCCATCAAATTCGACATTGTTATATTTAGGTCCCGGCATCTTTACAATACCAGAAAGATATTTTTGACATAGAAATTGAAAATAAAAACCTATCCATTCCATCTGCTTCCAATGGGCGAAAGATGATTTTTTCATTTCTAAGATAGAACCTCTGCCATCCCATTTCTTGGGAATCTTATTTGATAATATTTTCGCAATCCCTTTGGAGCTTGTTAAAAATTCCATTTTCATCCTTTCAGATTACAGAATAAATCCCCCTCTTCAAAATAATTCTTTTTCTTCTCCTTAATTCTGTAAGTATTTTTTTCTAACCTCTCTTTTGCAAATTCATAATATTCTTTAACTACTTCAAAGCCTATATAACGCCTATGCATCATCCTGCTGACTACCGCCACTTGCCCAGAACCAAGAAATGGATCTAAAACGGCATCGTTTTCCTTACTTGAATACGTTAATATTTTTCTTATCAACTCAGCAGGAAGTTTTGTGGGCGTCTTTTGATCACCATTCCAATATTCTCTCTTTATATACCAAACGTCTTCTTTATCTTCGTAATGCAGGCTTCTGCCGCATACATCCCTTAAATTCTTTTCAAACCTCTCATAGGGAAAAAATTTTCTTTTTTCATCATTCTTACACACATAAAGACAATGATAGTGCGAAGTAACAAATTTTCTCTTTGTTACAACGCCAAATTGATATTTCCAGATAATATGATTAACGGTGATGAACCCTAATTCGTCAATTGCAACTAGGATATCTTTGAGATTATTCCAACCAGAAAATATATACATGCTTCCTGAATCATTTAAAATCCTGTAAACTTGCTTCATCCATTGAACTGTAAAATCATAATATTGTTTTTTAGGAATTTCGCGATAACCTTCTAAAACATTTGCCTCTGTCCGATTATAATTGCTTCTCTTTGCTTTAAATTCTATTGCAAAGGGGGGGTCGGTTATGACTAAATCTATTGTGTTATCAGGTATGAATTTCATGCCCTCTACACAACCCATGTTGTAAATTTTATTTAATTCCGCTTTCATTTATTAATTCCGCCTATTCTAAATGAACCTGGCGGTTTTCGCAGCGAATATCGATTTTAGGCAATGCAGCTTGAATATTTCCGGGAATCCCGGGACCGGCCGGATGGCTGGTAATCTCGGGATGGCGATGCTGTCCGAGCGCCGTCTCCGCTAGAGCGGGACGGCCGAGTTCAGCAGCCACCGAAAATATGAAAGAACATTGCCGCACCCGTTAGGGCAAAATCGACCTGAGCGAGAAAACTGGCAGGTTCATTAAAGTTCATATTAAACCATACTGTAATTTTGTTGCCTCAACCAGGTTCTTCATCAACATAACTACGGTCAAAGGCCCTACTCCGCCGGGAACCGGCGTAATCCAGGAGGCGCGCTTCTCTGCCCCGTTAAATTCCACATCGCCTACAATTTTGTTACCCGCGCGGTTTATGCCTACATCAATAACTATGGCGCCCTTCTTAATCCATTCACCCTTGATTAAACCGGGCTTACCTACTGCCACAACTAAAACATCAGCACGTCTTACATAATCCGCTAACTTTCCGGCCTTACTTGTTCCGATATGGCAGACTGATACCGTGGCGAATTTATCCAGCAATAACAAACTTACGGGCTTACCTACAATTTCGCTGTGGCCCACGACAACCGCATTCTTGCCGTATAAATCAATTCCCGTAGCCGCAATCAGCTCCATTACCGCCCCGGCAGTGCAAGGCACAATTTTCGCCTGGCCAAAAACAAGCCTGCCCATATTAGCCGGATGCATGCCTTCTACATCTTTATCCACGGTTATGTAACTGCTGATTTTGCGGTAATCAATATGTTTAGGCAAAGGTAACTGCAGGATAATCCCGTTTACGGACTTATCCCTGTTTAATTTCTGTATAAATTCAGCGAGCCGGCGTTCCGATGTGCCTACTTTTAACCGGCAAGGCCTGTAATCCAGGCCTAAGCCGCTTGCGGATTTCTTCTGGGAAGCAGCATAAATCTTCGCGGATTCATTATCGCCTAACCCGATACTGGCTAAAAGCGGGGCATGGCCGGCTTTCTTTTTTAACCGCCCGGCTTCTTGTAATAACCCGCGCTTTATTTTATCCGCTATAGCCTTACCTTCCAATAATCTTGCCAATTCCGGCCTCCGCCTGCCGTCTGATAGTCCTTATTGCTTTAGCTTCTGCATCTAATTCTCTATTTAGTTTCTTTGCATATACATTATCGCCCAGGCATTTAAAGTTTATTTTTACATTGAAATGCGCTCCGGTAAAAGCAGCTTCCAATAAAGCAGCAGCCACTGCGATATCGCTTGCCAGATTTACATTCCCCTTCTTAACCAATTCCGCACAAAGCCTTATCCCTTCCAGGCATAAACCGGCAACCCTGCGCGGGACTTCTATTGCCTTTTTTATATTTTTACTTTGATAAGCCAGGATATCCCGGTCGGTTAAGTTTAAAAAATCTTTGCCTAATTTTTCCGACTGAGATAATATTATCTTAAGCCGCTTTTCGTACTTTTTATATTTCGGGTTACCGATGGTAAAATTCACTACCATGCTTATCAAAGACATCCCCAGGGCAGCCGCCAATGCGCACGCCGAACCCCCTCCCGGAACAGACCTTCTCGCCGCCAGATCATCCAGGTATTTTTTTATAGTCCCGTTTGCATATAGCACTTAATAAATAGTCCTTTCGTCCAATTCGAAGGCATTCCTGATTAAATTCTGTTTTATGCCGTTATCCGAATATACAAAAGAGACAACGTCAAACCGCGCCCTCTCATCCAGAAGTTTATTTTCCTTCAGGAAATTAACCGCAACCCGGGAAATTTTTCTCTGTTTTGACTTTAATACGGCTTCCTGAGGCGCCCCGAACCTGCCGGTCCGGCGGGTTTTTACTTCAATAAAACAGACTGTATCTTTGTCTTTTGCGATTATGTCTATTTCGCCGAATTTCGATTTATAATTCCTGGCCAGGATCTTATAGCCGTTGTCCTTTAAGAAAACAATTGCACTTTCTTCGCCGGCTTTACCCAGGCACAGATTACTTTTCGACATTACAGGAAACTCCGCCTGTGAATCGCAGATGGCCCATATTGCGCAAGAAGCTCCATATGCAGACCTGTCCCATAACCTTTATGTTTTAAAAAATTATATTCCGGATAAGCCCTGTCATAAACCGACATTATACGGTCCCTGGTGACTTTAGCCAGGATTGAAGCCGAGGCAATACTCTTGGATTTTGCGTCGCCCTTTATGATGTTAAAAAAAGGAAAACCGATGTCCAGTTTTACGTTGCCGTCTACGATAAAACAAACCTGCTTATTCCCGAGCCGTTTTATTTTCGCAATAAGCCTTAGCGCCGCCTGTTCCATTGCTATCTGGGTTGCAACCAGAATGTTCAGGCGGTCAACTATCTTTTCGTTCACTACGCCTACGCCGAATACCGAGTTTTTTACAATTTCAAAGAAGGCCCTCTCCCTCTGGATAAGGGTTAACTTCTTGGAATCGTCTATGCGGCTTTTAAAACGCGTTTGCCTTAATAATACTGCCGCCGCAACTACCGGCCCCGCCAGAGGCCCCCTACCTGCCTCATCAATCCCTGCGACTAAATCAAAACCCTTACCTTTAAACTTTTTCTCGTAATACAGCATTTATCACTAACTAGTACGCTAGTAATGAGTAACTAGTAATTTTTGCTTTTTTAAAAAATTTGCTTTATGTTTTTGCTTTAATTACCAGTTACTAGTTACTGGCATCACTGATTACTAACTTTTTCTTCGTCGCTCGCAATTTTTGTAGCATGCTTTCCTATCTTGCCCCGCAAGTAGTAAAGCTTTGCCCGTTTTACCTTCCCGCGTTTTACTACCTCTATCCGCTCAATGACGGGAGAACATAAAGGAAAAACGCGCTCAATGCCTTCGCCGTAAGAGATTTTTCTTACCGTAAAGATGGTATGCAACCCCGAACCTTTCTTGGCAATAACTACGCCCTCAAAAGGATGCAGTCTTATCTTGTCCCCTTCGGGGATCTTAGTCAGGACTTTCAGGGTATCGCCTACTCTGAAATCGGGATATTCCTTTTTCGTATAATCCTTTTCAATAATTTTTAACTTATCCATTTGCTCTCCTCTCGGACTTAAAGGACGGCTCTCAAAAGGTCCGGCCTTCTTTTCTTTGTCTTCAACAATGCCTCCTGCTTCCTCCACTTTTCTATCTTCTTATGGTCGCCTGACAGCAATATCTCCGGCACCTTCATCCCGCGAAAAGTAGCGGGCCTGGTGTAATGGGAATATTCTAATAGATTACCTTCAAATGACTCAAAATTCAAGGAATTTTTATCGCCGAGCACCCCGGGAATAAGCCGCACAAGGCTATCAACCAGGACCATTGCCGGGAGTTCCCCGCCGGTAAGGACATAGTCGCCGATAGAAATCTCCTCATCTACAAGACGCTGCCTGACTCTTTCATCCACCCCTTCGTAATGCCCGCAGATTAAAATCAAATGATTGTATTTTGAGATTTTTTTGGCTAATTTCTGCGTTAAGGTTTTGCCTTGCGGTGTAAGTAATATAATTTTTGGCTTTCCGGTTTTAAGTTTTGAATTGCAGTTTTCTGTTTTTCGTTTTTCGTTTTTCGTTATCCATTCTATCGCCCGGAATATCGGTTCCGGCCGCATAACCATGCCCGAACCTCCGCCAAAAGGTCTGTCATCAACCTTGCGGTGCTTATCTGCCGTGTAATCGCGCAAATCGTGTATGAATATCTCAACCTTGCCCTTGGCTTGCGCCCGCTTGACTATGGACTCACCCAAAACCGGGGCAAACATTTTTGGGAATATAGTCAAAATATCTATGCGCATATTTTCTAGTAACTAGTACGCTGGTAATTCATAACTAGTAATTTTTTCTTTTTAAAAATCCGCTTTGCTTTTTATATTTTTTTAATTACCAGTTACTAGTTACTAAACTACTAGTTACTGGCATATTTTTTGAGGAATTCTTTTTTAAATTCCTTAAATTTATCCTGCGCGATGGCCTCCCTCATTTTTGCCATCATATCCAGGTAAAAATACACATTGTGCAAAGAAACCAGCCGCAAGCCAAGTATCTCTTCCGCATTGAATAAATGCCTAAGATACGCACGGCTGAAATTCCTGCAGGTATAACAATTACACGCCGGGTCCAGAGGGGTAAAATCCTGCGTAAAAGGCGCATTCCTGATGATAAGCTTGCCCGCGCTCGTAAAGGCAGTGCCGTTCCTGCCGTAACGCGTAGGAGCAACACAATCGAACATATCCACGCCTGATTCTACCGATTCCATAATATCTGGTGGCGTGCCTACGCCCATAAAGTAGCGCGGTTTATCACGAGGTAGTACTTCTAACGTAATGCCTGCAATATGATACATTAAACTCTTGGGTTCTCCAACCGAAAGCCCCCCTAAGGCATACCCTTCAAAACCTATATCTATCATCCGTTTCACGCATTCTTTGCGTAAATCTTCATAGGTAGCCCCCTGGACAATCGCAAAAAGCATCTGCTTTTGCTCGATAAACTCCGGACTAGAAACTGTGAACTCTTTTGTCCGCGAAACCCAATCAATCGTCCTCTGCATAGCCACCCCGGCGTGGTCTTTGGCGCAGGGGTAATGCACGCACTCATCAAGAGGCATGATAATATCCGAACCTAAGTCTATCTGAATCCGGGCGACATTTTCCGGGGTCAAGAAATGCTTCATCCCGTCTATGTGCGACTGGAATTCTACCCCCCCATCGTTTATTTTCCGTAAAAGCGCGAGGCTAAATATCTGGTAACCCCCGGAGTCGGTAAGTATGGGCCTGTCCCAGTGCATAAAATTGTGAAGTCCTCCTGCCTTTTTAATCACCTCTGTGCCCGGGCGCAGGAAAAGGTGATAGGCATTGGATAAAATAATCTCGGCGCCGGAATCTTTTAAATCCTCCGGGGACAAAGTCTTTACGCTGCCCTGGGTGCCCACAGGCATAAAACACGGCGTATCAATTTCGCCGTGCGCGGTAAACAGCTTTCCCAGCCTTGCCCGGCTTGCCTTATCCTGATGAATCAACTCAAAGTGGTTCATGTTAGGGATTCGATAAATGCCTCTACAACGTGGCCGTTAAACTGGCTATCCGTGTGGTCCCTCAAGATAGCTATGGCCTTTTCTTTTGGAAGGGCTTTGCGGTAAGGCCGGTCGGAAGTCATGGCATCATAGGCGTCGGCTACGCTGACAATGGAAGCCAGGATAGGAATTTCCTGTTGTCTTAAGCCCCCGGGATAACCTTTGCCGTCAGCGCGCTCGTGATGGTCGCGCACGATTGACAATCCCGGCCTTAAAAATTCTATCGGCTTAAGTATCTCTTCGCCGATGGCAGGATGTTCTTTAATCACCCGCCATTCCTCGTCGGTAAGCGCTCCCTGCTTGGTTAATACCCCCTCGGGTATGCCGATTTTGCCTATATCATGCAGAATAGAGAGTTCTTCAATCAATTTTACTTCTTCCTTAGTAAGCCCTAACTTTTTAGCGGTGGCAACCGCATAAGCCGTCACCCGATCGGAATGCCCTTTAGTGTAACGGTCTTTTGCTTCCAATGCCTGGACCAGTGCTTTTACCGTAGATAGATAATGCCTCTGTAGTTTAGCCTGCGACTCCCTGAGGTCGTCAGTCATCCTATTGAAGGCGCCGGCTAATTCCCGAATTTCATCATGGGATTTTACGTTTATCTTCTCTGCTAAGTTGCCCTTTCCTACCTCTCTTACGCCGCGTATTAACTCACGCACGGGCAAAGCGATGCTGCGCGAAATAAGCCAGCCCATAAATAAAGAAAGGATAATTCCGAAAATAAGTATTAAAAAAAGTTTCCTTGCCAATGACAAATCCATCTGCCTTATGGATTTTGCCGAAACATCAAGACCTACGATAGCTATCTTTTTTCCTCTCCTGTTATAGACAGGCGCGTAGCCCGAAAGCCATACGCCCCATTTATCCACCGATAGCTCTTTATCCACAATGGGGCCATCAAACGCAAGCAGCATTTCCGGCATCCCTGAAACATCATACCTTTCTCCGCAATAAGCGATGTCGCCTTTATTGTCCCCCGAATCCACGATAAACATCCATATATTTTCTTTATCAGTCTTAACCATCGTATAAACATTCTCAATAAGGGGCGATGCGGATTTTATTTTCTTTAAAACCTCCCTGATTTCTTTATAGGCAGGCGTATTCTGGCTTGCCAGTTCCGGGGCTATCTGGCTGTGTTTATCGCCGTCAATAAGCATACTTCCGAGCTTGGCTAAACTCAATATTTTGGCGCGCAGCTGCTCCTTTTGCTGCATAACCATCCTCTGATATGTAAATAATGTCGTAACCGCCAGGATGCCGATTACTAATGCGATAAAAGTCATATTCAGCTTTACCTGAAAAGTCGATTTTACCATATGTTTAATATTATCATAATGGCCGTGGAGTGGCAACAAGTTTAGATAATGAGCATGGCATCGCCGTAACTGTAAAACCTATATTTCTTATCCACTGCTTCCTGGTATGCCTTTTTGGCAAGTTTCTCTCCGCAAAACGCACAAACCAGCATAAAAAGGGTGGTGCAGGGAAGATGAAAATTGGTTAGTAATGAATCAACTATCTTAAATTCATATCCCGGATAAATAAATAAGTCCGTATACCCTTCTTTTTTCCCGGCAGCATAAGATTCTAAGGCGCGCAGGGAAGTTGTGCCTACGGCAAATATGCGTTTCTTGTTCACGCGCGTATCCCGGATTAATCCCGCTGCCCTATCAGGGACCTTAAAATACTCCGGCTCCATTTTGTGTTCGGTAATATTTTTGCATTTTACCGGCTTAAACGTCCCGATACCGACATGCAAAGTAAGATAAGCGATATTTACTCCTGAAACACCCATATTCTCAAGCAATCTTTTTGTAAAATGCAGGCCGGCGGTAGGCGAGGCAACTGCCCCCTCCTTATCCGCGTACACGGTCTGGTAATAAATATTATCTAAACTCTCGGCTTCCCTTTTTATATAAGGAGGCAAAGGCATAACCCCTAAATTATAGACGGCTTCTATATCCTTAAGGTTAAAAGTGATTTCGTTTTTCGCGCTCATTATGCCTGAAGCCGTTCCGCCGTTAAAAATTATCTTTTCTCCTGGTTTTACCCTGGCCGGCTTGATTAAGGCATTAAAAGTTAAACCCTCTTTGCGGTTTAAAAGTAAAACTTCAACTTTTCCGCCTGTAATCCTTGAGCCTTTTATGCGGCTGGGCAGGACTTTGGTATCGTTTAAGACGACGAGGTCGCCCCTGTTAAAATAATCCCCGATATCCTTAAAGATGCGGTGTTCTATCTTGGCATTCTTACGCTCTAAAACCAGAAGCCTTGCCTCATCGCGTTCTTTTAAAGGATACTGAGCAATCAACTCCCTGGGAAGGTGGTAATCAAAATCTGAGAGTTTCAACATCTGAGCCCGGATAGTAATGTTTGAGGATTTCTTTATAACTGCGGCCTTCTTTTGCCATAAAATAAGCGCCCCACTGGCATAATCCTACGCCGTGGCCCCAGCCAAAACCTTCAAATGCCACGCCGTCTTTATTCACATCCACGCTAAAATTCGTGCTCCTGATAATATCAGGGCCCATTATATTCCTGAAATCTTTTGCCGGAATATTCAACTCCTCTTTATTGCCGGATATTTTTAAGCTTGTAATCCTTGCACTTCCATCCCTGCCGTTTATCGCGATATCTTTTACCGCATCAATCTTATAGCCTGCCTGGGACAATTTCTCTTTTATCGCAGATTGCGAAAAAGCAGCATGCCAGCTAAAATGCGGCGAATCCTTGCAGAATCCGCATACCACCCCTTTTAAGGGCAGCGAACGCACATCCCAGAGCAAAGATACATCCTCGGTGTGCCCGGCGCAGGTAGCGTGAAAATAAGCAGGGAGTATCTTTCCCTGATAGGTAAGCACCAAATTTTGCGTATCATCAACTGCCTTATTGGTGCGGTAGCGTTCGGAAATTTTTCCTCCGTAAATCTGGGAATACACGTCGCTTGTTACGTCATAATTTAAGGCAGAATTTACCTGCATCTGGTGGAGAGCAAAAGTCCGGCTGATTACTGCCTGCGCCTTTAATGCCTCAGGCGGCCAGTAGTGCGATACCTCATGGTATAAAACACCCTTTATATAATCCTCAAGGTTGATGTAATTTATGGCGGCGATGTGGTTGTTTTGCTTTTTTATAAACTGCATCCCGCCATTAAATTTACGCTCATCTATTGCGACATCGCCGTCAACAGGCACAATAATAATCTTAGGGAGGTTAAAACTTATTTTTCCGATTAATATGCCTCCCCCATAAGCGGCTATTGTGGCATTTAATCTCTTCCCCCGGTAAAGAATTTTATGGTTTCCGTCACGCACCTCATAACGCCCGTTAACCCTAAGACTTAAAGATTCCGCATCCTTTACAACCTCAACCCGCACCTCATGCGCGTATGCCGCATGCCAACCGGGAAAAATAACCGCACCGGATATAGCCAATAAAATTATTTCTTTGCTTATCGCCTTGACCATAGCCAGAATATTAAAGAGAGGACAATACTTATCAAAATAGAAGTCGCTAAAGGAAAATAAAAAGTAAAGTTTTTCCTTTGAATATAAATATCCCCGGGTAGCTTCCCCAAAAGAGGTATCTTATTGATAAAGGTAAGCAGCAACCCTATCATAATCAACACCATACCGAAAATTATAAACGTTTTTCCCAAATCACACCTCCCAACCTTGCCCCTTACACTGCACAGCTCATAAGTTGAATTTCCGGTGTTTTTGTTGTTTTTGTTCTTTCCAGCCTTCAATAATCCTGCAGCGAAGAGGCAAAATCTAACAAATTTTTAACGCTTTAATGAACCCGCCGGTTTTCTCGCTCATGATTTTTTCCGTTCTTTAGCTTTTTGCTCGGAAACGCATAACTAATAAATTTTGCGGGGGGCTTGGCTGTGGTTGAGCGGGGCCTCCGAGGATGCCGAGCGGGCATGGCTCGCCAGCCATCACAGAGTCAGCGAGAGCGAGGCACCGCAGGGGAGCGAAACCCTGCGTTTAACTTTCAGGTTTCGTCCTGAGCGGAAGCGAAGGACGAAATTTGCCACGCTGGGGCAAAATGAACGTCCCCGCGAAAACACAGGCAAGACACACGCAAACTGTAAAATAAACCTTGCGGGACAGTCCCCTTTTACTTTTTGTGGGGACAGGCCTCTTCTAATTCTTTGGTATAGCCAAGACGCGGTCTGTCCCCAATTAATAACAGTCCCTGTCAGTTGCTAAAACATCTCCTCTTGTTTCTCTTTATTATAATGAATCCCGAAATGGTCGAATGCAAGTTTGGTGGCGAGCCTGCCGCGGGAAGTCCGCTTCAAGTATCTTGCTTTAAGTAAATAGGGTTCAACGGAGTCAACTAAGGTGTCTATCTCTTCATTAAGGCTGGCGGCCAGGGACTCAACCCCTACCGGCCCGCCGTTATAAAACTCAATAATCAACTTCAAGAACCTGCGGTCAATATCGTCTAAGCCTGCCTTATCAATACCCATATCATCCAGAGTCTTTGCCGCAACCAGGGCAGTTACCTTTTCTATCTTGGCGACCTGGGCATAATCGCGCACCCGGCGCAGCAACCTGTTTGCGATCCTGGGAGTGCCGCGCGCCCTGCGGCTTATCTCCATTGCCCCCTCATTATCCACGTCAATACCTATAATCTCTGCCGAACGTTTGATTATCTCTGCCAAATCCTCTATTTGATAAAAATCCAGGTGGTGCAAGATGCCGAAACGCGAACGCAAAGGCCCGGTCAATAAACCCACGCGCGTAGTCGCACCTACCAGAGTAAAAGGCTTCAGGTGGAATTTTATTGTTTTTGCATACGGGCCTTTATCAATCACAAAGTCAATCTCAAAACTCTCCATTGCCGGATAAAGGAACTCCTCGACGACCTTGGAAAGCCTGTGTATCTCGTCAATAAAAAGTATATCCCCCTTTTCCAGATTAGTAAGTATCCCGATTAAATCCCCGGCCTTTTCTATCGCCGGGCCCGAGGTCGCGGTGATTTTCCCGTGCATCTCATGGGCAATGATATGGGCAAGGCAGGTCTTGCCTAAACCAGGAGGGCCGGAGAAAAGTATGTGCTCCAGAGGCTCTTTTCGTTGTTTTGCGGCAGTGAGGCAGACTTTCAAGTTTTCGACCATCTCTTTCTGGCCGATAAATTCCGATAACTTATGCGGCCTTAAAGAGATATTTAAAACAATATCCTCTTCGTTCTCCTGCGCCCCTTCAATAATGCGGCTTTCTAAAATTTCATCCTTGTTCTCTTTTGGCATAGGGTATTATATTGGCTTCATTCCTGACAATCGCAATTTCTCCGAATAATTCTTTCTGTATTATAACGATTTCTTTCATCTTGATTAATTCCAGGATACTTAAGAAAATTACGATTACCTCTATTTTGTCCTTGGCCCTGGAAAATAGCTCCGAAACATTCACGGTCTTATTTAGCATCATAAGGTGCAGTAATTGATGCGTCTTTTCGGCAACCGTAAACTCGTCCTTGATAACCTGGTAGAATAATTCTCTGGGCGCGTCTTTAAGGGCTTTGGAAAAGGCGTCAATCAAATCAAATATACTTGCCTCAAAATATTGGGGTTTTTCTTCATCAGCAACCATATCTTTTTCATCAAGGCCTGTTTTCTGGCGCCTAAAGAGTTCTTTTTGGCTGGCTTCCCTTTCGCGCAACTCCCGGGCTATCTCCTTAAACCTTTCATATTCCAGCAATTTTCTGACTAATTCTGCCCTGGGATCTTCCCCTTCTTCCTCAACAACATCCGTTTCCTGGGCAGGAAGCAGCATTTTGGATTTAATCTGCATAAGTGTCGCCGCCATTACCAGGAATTCCCCGGCTAAATTTAAATCCAGGGATTTCATCAATTCTAAATACTGAATGTACTGCTCGGTGACCTGGGCAATCGGTATATCGTAAATATTCAGCTGGTCTTTTTTGACAAGGTAGAGGAGTAAATCCAGGGGACCCTCAAAAAGTTGCAGTTTTATTTTATAAGTCATAAGTTATGCTAAATTAATTATTTTTTTTACTTCCGAAATAGTGCCGCGCGCAACGCCCGCCGCCTTCTTTTCCCCTTCTTCCAATATTTCAAAGACACGGCTTTTAGCCTTAAGAAGTTCGTGCCTCTTTTCCTGGATGGGCTTTAGGAATTTAACCAGGATTTCGGCTAATTCCTTTTTACAGTTAGTGCAGCCTACGTGCGCCTTACGGCACTGTTCATCTATTTCTTTTTTCCTCTCTGGAGCAAATACCGCGTAATAACTGTGCACATTGCATTTTTCTGGATGTCCCGGGTCAGACACCTTAATCCTTGCCGGGTCGGTAAACATGCTCTGGACCTTCTTACGGATTACATCCGGCTCTTCGGAGAGGGCAATATAATTATTGTAACTCTTACTCATCTTACGGCCGTCCAGGCCCAAAAGCCTGTTGGCCTTTGTGAGAAGTGCCCTGGGGTCAGGAAAAATTTCTTTTTTATAGAGTTTATTAAATTTCCTGGCGATCTCCCGGGTCAACTCCAGGTGCGGAAGCTGGTCTTCACCCACCGGAATACTTTCTGCTTTATAAAGCAATATATCCGCAGCCTGTAATACCGGATAGCCCAGGAAACCGTAAGTACTCAAATCCCGGTTTGTCATCTCTCGTAGTTGCTCTTTATACGTCGGGCAGCGCTCAAGCATGCCCAAGGGAGTGATTATCGAAAGTATTATATATAATTCCAGGTGCTCTTTGATATGCGACTGGATAAAGATATGGGATTTTTTGGGGTTGATGCCACAGGCAAGCCAGTCAATAACATTATCTACGATATTTTCTTTTAAGTTTTCCGGATTTTCATACTCGCTCATCAGGGCATGCCAGTCGGCAACCATAAAAAGACATTCGTATTCATCCTGCAGGCTTTTCCAATTATCTAATGCGCCGACAAGATGGCCCAGGTGAAGCTTCCCCGTAGGCCGCATGCCGCTCAATATTCTCTTCATAGCATGTACAGTAACTAGTACGCTAGTAGCGAGTAACCAGTAATTTTCAAAACATTAAACCAAAAGATATAAATTTTTGGCATTTTTGGTTTTATTACCAGTTACTAGTTACTAAATTACTAGTTACTGTTTTTATAATGTCCTTGCAATCTTTTGAATTTCGTAGGCCTCTATTATATCGCCTTCCTGCACGTCGGCAAAACCCTTTAAGGTCAGGCCGCATTCAAATCCTTCTTCGACTTCCCGCACGTCATCCTTAAAACGTTTCAGGGAAGAAAGCTGGCCTTCATATACAACTTGCCCGCTTCTCACCAGGGTAACCGAGGCGCCGCGGTTAATTCTGCCTTTCATAACAAAGGAACCGGCAACTATGCCCGCCTTGGTTAATTTCATGACTTTTCTTATTTCTACCTTGCCCAGGAATACCTTTTTAAGCTTTGGCTCAAGCATACCTTCCAAAGCTGTTTTAATATCATTAGCGAGTTCGTAAATAACATTGTATAGCCTTACATCCTGGCCTTCTTTGGCGATTAATTCCCTGGCCTGTTCATCAACGACCACGTTAAAACCCAGGATAAGCGCATTGGACGCCAATGCCAGGACCACATCGGAGTTATTCACATTACCTATGCCTTCGTGGATTATATCCAGCCTTACTTCGGAAATATTCAACTTACCGATAGTGTCTTTTATTGCTTCAAGAGAGCCACGCATATCCGCCTTTAGTATCAGTTTCAATTCTTTAAGTTTGCCTTCTTTTATCTGCGAATATAAATCTTCCAGCCCCATCCTCTTTACCGGCTTTAATTGAAGCTCTTTTTCCTTCTCTTGCCTCTTTGCCGCCAGCTCCTTGGCGGTTTTTTCATCAGCAATAACAAAAAACTGCTCTCCTGCCTGAGGAACGTCACTTATGCCCAAAACTTCAACCGGGCAAGATGGCGGGGCTTCGCTTACGTTACGGCCGAGGTGGTCAAACATTGCCTTTACCTTGCCGTAGCATTTACCGACGATTATATTGTCGTTTAAACGTAATGTGCCTTTCTGCACAAGAAGAGTGGCCATCGGGCCTTTACTCTTTACAAGTTTTCCCTCCAGGACTACCCCTGCCGCAAGCCTATTAGGATTGGCTTTTAATTCCAGCATCTGCGCTTCTAATAAAATCATCTCCAATAAATTATCAATACCTTCGCCGGTTTTAGCCGAAACCGGAGCGGTTATAGTCTTTCCGCCCCAGTCTTCCGCGGTAAGGCCAAGCCCGGCAAGCTGTTTCTTTACTCTGTCTATATCCGCCCCGGGTTTATCAATCTTATTTACAGCCACGATTATACTTACCCCTGCGGCGCGGGCATGGTCTATTGCCTCCTGGGTCTGAGGCATTATCCCGTCATCAGCCGCAACCACCAGGACCACTATATCCGTAACGCTTGCCCCGCGGGCGCGCATAGCCGTAAATGCCTCGTGGCCCGGGGTATCCAAAAATGTAATTTCGCCGTGCGGCAAATTAACCCGGTAGGCGCCGATGTGCTGGGTAATCCCGCCGTGCTCCGCTTCAGCCACTTTACTTTTCTTGATTGCGTCCAATAACGAGGTTTTGCCGTGGTCAACATGGCCCATAAAAGTGACTATCGGCGAGCGCGGTTTTAAAGATTCGGGCAAATCCTTTTCTGTATGGATACTTAAAGCTGCTTGCTCCTCATCAAGGGCGTGTTTTATTTTAAAACCGTATTTTTGGCATACCGTTATAACATCCGCCTCGGTAAGCGCGTTATTCATCCCTGCCATTAAGCCCATACCCATTAAAATCTTAATCAGATTTGACGGTTTGTCCTGTAATTTAATCGCCAAATCTTTTACGGTGATAGGCAACTTTAATTCCAGTTCCTTTTCTGCCGCCGGGGGCGCTTTAATTTCGGGCCTGGGAATTTCCGGTTTAGGCACTACGGGCCTTGGGGCTTCGGGCTTAGGGATTACAGGTTCAGGGATTTCAACTTTCGCGACTTCCGGTTTTTTGACTTCCACCTTGGGAACTATGGGCTTAAGGACCTCCGGAGGCAACAATGGAAATCTTGATGCCGTAATTTTCTTATGCGCTACATGCGGCTTCGGCGCATGCCCGGCAGCCGGTGCCGCAGGAAGAACACGTTTAGCCCGCACTGTCTTTTTTACGGCCCTGGCCTCGCTTTTAACTGTCGGTTTTTTAACCGCCTTAGGCTTAGCCGCTGCCTTAACAGCAGGCGCCCTGGGGGTTTTTTCTTTTGCTCTTTTTACAACTTTAGTTTTCTCTTTTTTTATTTCTGACATAATTTTCTCTGTCCTCATTTTCTAGTTTGCTTCAAAGCCTTTCTGGCCTCTGCCCATAATTTCCGTGCCTTCTTTTCGCCTATACCCTTTACTTTCATCATATCTTCAACATTCGCTTTCACCAAATCCTGCACCGTATTAAAACCTGCATCTTTTAAGTTGGCTAATGTCTTCTCGCCCACTCCGGATAAATCTTCCAGGGAAACCGCTTCTTCCTTTTCCCCCTTTTCCTCTTCTTTCGGTTCTTCTTTCTTTACCCCCGCCAGCGCCGCTTCCGCAATCTGGGTCCTGGTGCGTATATCAAGCTCCCATCCGATAAGCCGCGAGGCAAGCCTTACGTTCTGGCCGTGTTTTCCGATGCTAAGCGACAGCTGGTCATCAGCCACGATGACCTCTGCCCGCTTCTCTTCTTTATTTAATTTTATCTCGGAAATCTCCGCCGGCGAAAGCGAAGCCTTTATATATTCCCGTATATCTTCGTTATAGCGGACGATATCAATCCTCTCCCCGCCTAACTCCTGGACAATATTTTTGACCCGGCTTCCGCGCATGCCCACGCAGGCGCCTACCGAATCCACCTTTTCGTCTTTAGACCAGACCGAAATTTTAGTGCGCTCGCCCGGCTGGCGGGATATGGATTTTATCTCCACTATCCCATCATATATCTCCGGGACTTCCAGTTCAAATAATTTCTTCACAAAATTAGGGTGCCGGCGGGATAAAATAATCTGCAGGCCCTTTGTTTCCCTTTTTACCTCCATGACATAAGCGCGGATACGCTGGCCCTGCCTGAATTCCTCCTTGGGAGACTGTTCGCTTTTAAGGAGTATGGCCTCGGCCTTCCCCAGGAGGTCAACGATAATATTGCCTTTTTCAAACCTGTACACCGTGCCGCTGATAATCTCCCCGACCTTACCCTGGAATTCGTCGAAAACTACCTCTTTTTCCGCCTCACGTATCTTTTGTATAATCACCTGCCTTGCGGCTGAAGCGGCAATACGGCCGAAATCCACGGAAGTAATCTTTTCTTCGTTGCGGAAGGCTGTAATGTCGCCGCTAGAGCGGTCAAGTTCCACCCTGAGCTCTTCGTCAGGCTTGACATCAATAACCTTGCGCACCGCGCTTAACACTGCACTCTCTACCGCCTGGACGAGAATATCCTTTTTAATGCCCTTCTCACGCTCTATCTGCTCAATTATCGCTATTAATTCTTTGCTCATATTATTTTCTCCGTATATTCGAATTTTATTCTACTATCTGTTTTGCCTTGGATATTTTTGATAGAGGTATTTCTATAACCTCCCCTTTATCCGTTTCTATACTCAGGGAATCATCCTTTACTTCCTTTATCGCTCCTTGAAATTCCCACTTCGCGTTTACCGGTTCCCTCAGGAATACCGTAACTTTCCTATTCAGATTGCGCAAAAAATCACTCCTGGTTTTCAGCGGCCTGCCTAAGCCAGGTGAAGAGACTTCCAGGGTATAACTCTCCTTTATAATATCTTTTCCATCCAGTATTCCGCTTATCTGAGTGTTTAGCCTGGCGCATTCCCCCAGGCTTATCCCACCGGAAGAATTGTCTACCAGAATTCTTAAAACACGGCCCGCGCCTTCACGCCTGTAAATAAACTCAACCAACTCCAGCCCCTGTTCTTTCAGGTACTGGCTGATTATACTCTCCAATTCTCCGGCTATTTCTTCCCTATCCATTTAAAGCCCCTTTTATTTGAGAGAGGATATTTTCCGGCGTATCGCTTATTTTTTTATTATCTCTGCGTATTTTTAGCTCCAGCATATCTTTATTTAAATATTCCTTGCCGATAACTATCTGAAGCGGAATGCCGATTAAATCCGCATCTTTAAATTTTATCCCCGGGCGCTCATCGCGGTCATCTAAAAGCGCATCAATCCCCGTATCCGCAAGCTCGTTAGAAATCTTCTCTGCCAATGCCATAATCTTTTCATTAACTATATCCAGAGGTAAAATAACAATCCTGTAGGGGGCTATTTCATCAGGCCAGATAATCCCGTCTTTATCGTAGTTCTGCTCGATTATGGTCGGGATAAGCCTGGATACGCCTATGCCGTAACAACCCATAATAACCGGACGCTGTTTTCCTTCTGAATCAAGGAAATTCGCACCCAGGGTAGAGCTGTATTTTGTGCCTAATTTAAAGATATGACCTATCTCAATGGTATTTATTTTTTCAAGCTCAGTGTTACATTCAGGGCAGGACCCATCTTTTCCTTCGGCGAATGTCTTAGTGAATTTGCACTCCGGGCACGATGAAACCAGGTCTTCCCCGCTTGCCGCAGGCGCCATAAATTCATGCGAAACCTTGCCGCCCATCACCCCGGGGTCAGCCTCAACAACCAAAATATCCAGGCCACATCTTTCGAAGATCTTCTTGTAAGCGCCGAGCATAGCCTGGTAATTTAAATCCAACCCGGCCTCATCCCGGTCAAAACTATAGGCATCTTTCATAATAAATTCGCAGGCCCGGATAAGGCCGAAACGCGGACGTATCTCATCCCGGAATTTCGTCTGTATCTGATATAATATGAGCGGTAACTGCCGGTAGGAAGAGATATAATTCTTAGCCAGGTCGGTAATTACCTCCTCGTGTGTAGGCCCCAGGCACATATGCCGGCCTTTACGGTCGGTAAACCTGATCATTACCGTACCGATATCCTTATCCCTGCCGGATTTTATCCATAACTCCTGGGATTGTAATGCCGGAAGTAGCAGTTCATTCCCACCCGCGGCATTCATCTCCTGCCGGATTATCCTTTCAATATTATCAAGAGCCTTCAGGCCCAGAGGCAGGTATGAATATACCCCTGCCACGAGCATGCGGATTAACCCTGCGCGCAGCATAAGCTTGTGACTGACTGACTCTGCCTCCTGGGGAGTTTCCCTTAATGTCGGTATGAATGATTTTGTCCAGAGCATTTCTTAATTTCCTTTACTAATGATTCCACGCATTTATCCGCAGACACTTTCTTGATTGCCTTGCCGTTTCTAAAAAATAACCCCTCCTTTTTTCCAAAAGCAATTCCCAAATCCGCATGCCTTGCCTCTCCGGGGCCGTTAACCACGCAACCCATTACCGCCACCTTTGGCGTCCGAGCGGATAGCGGATAGCGGATAGCGGATAGTTTGCTTTCCAAATCTTTCACTATGTTTACCAGATCCACATCGCACCTGCCGCAAGTGGGACAGCTGATAATCTGCGGCCCGAAATTACGCAGGCCCAAAGATTCCAATATACGTTGAGCCGCCTTAATCTCCTCCCCGGGTCTATCCGTAAGGGAAACCCTTATTGTATCACCGATACCCTCCATCAATAAACTCCCGATGGCAATAGCCGATTTTATCGCGCCCTCCGCCGGAAACCCGGTTGCCGTAACACCTAAATGAAAAGGATAATCGCAAAGTTTACTCATCCGGCGGTACGCCTCTACGGTAGCGATAATATCGGAGCATTTCAGAGAAACTACAATATCATAAAACCCGCACCCCTCTAAAATTCCGATATAATCCCGGGCGCTCTTCACCATTTTTTTTACCTGGTCGGGAGTATCCCCTATTGAGCCTGAATTTAATCCTACCCTGATAGGTATGCCGGCCCGTTTTGCCGCCTTAGCGATTTCTTTGACCTCGGCCTTCTTCGAGATATTTCCGGGATTAAGCCTGATTTTATCCACTCCGTTATCTATAGCCTCCAGGGCAAACCGCCAGTTAAAATGGATATCCGCGACTACCGGCAGCACTGCCTTTTGCTTAATCTTTTTTAACGCCCTGACGTCCTCGTTGTCCTTTACCGCCAGACGCACAATCTCGCATCCAGACTTAGCCAATTCATTAATCTGGCGTATGGTTTCAAAGCTGTCCTTTGTCCTGGTTTTTGCCATAGATTGTATGGCAATAGGATTATTCCCGCCTATGGCAATGTTTCCGATTTTTATAACCTTAGTTTTGCGCCTTATAATCATTTTTAATGAGCGCATAACTTAGGGAAGTCCGCCGTAGGCGGATGACGTAAGTTATTTGCGCGAGTTAACCCCACACCCAGCAGGCATGCTAGAAAGCTATGGCTTTCTGGGTGTGGGGCAAGTTCGGACGGATAAGTTATGTAGGTTTCACCTCCATAACTTATGTCCTCACTTAAAAAACCCAATTACTTTCTCAACATACCCGAACTTAACCAGGTCATTCAGCGATACCAGGACCGCCAGCGTTATAATTAAACTTAACCCGATGTGAACTATGACCCTTTCGGCCTTTTCACCCAAAGACCTTCCCCTTATCTTTTCGATAGCCAGAAATAAGATGTGCCCGCCATCCAGCACCGGAAGCGGCAATAAATTAAAAATACACAAAGATACGCTTAATAAAGCTACCAAATGTATAACCGCGATCATCCCCATGCCTGCTGCCTGCGAGGTTATATAAAAAATTCCCAAAGGCCCGGTTACAGACTCGCGCATCGAAAGCCTGCCTGTAATCATGCGCCAAAGCGCTTTATAAGTCATAACAGTCAAATCATAGGTTTTATTTAAGGCCAGGAGGAATGATTTTACAGGCCCATGCCTTACTTTTAAAATCTCATCCGAGGGCATAACGCCTATCATCCCGGCGGTGCGCTTTTGACCCAGGATATCCTCGAAACTATTCTCCCTAATTTTAATCTCTAAATTTTTCTCCTCGTTATTCCTAATAAAAGAAATCCTGACCGTGCCGGAATGCGCCTTCTCCCGAATAGCCTCCTGCAACTCCTCCCAGTACGTTACTTTCTTGCCGTCTACAGCAATAATCCTGTCCCCGGCCTCTATACCCGCCTTTTTAGCGCCGTATCCTTCGACTAAACCCCCGACCTTAGTCGTGAGCGTGGGGTAACCCGCAAAAAATATGAGCCAGAAACATAAAAATCCTAATATATAATTAAGGAGGGGGCCAAAAAATATTATCTTGAAACGTTTGCCGGGGGCTTGGGCAAGGTATTCGTCGGGATTCCCTTTAAATTCATCATAAGTATCGCCGGCCAATTTTACGTAACCGCCAAGCGGTATGGCGCAGATACTGTATTCCGTGCCCCTATTTTTTCTGTAAATAAGCCTGGGGCCAAACCCTAAAGAAAATTTTTCCACTCTCACGCCGAGCCTCTTCGACATAATAAAATGCCCCAATTCATGGACGATTATCAATACGCCCAGTATTGCAAAAAATATAAATAACGAAATCACCCCATCCTCCTGATTAAACCTTTTGTTTCCTGCCTTGCCCAACCGTCAGCGTGATATATATCATTTATGCCCGGCTTACCGGTATTCTTATGCCTTTCTAAAACCCTCTCGATAATTCCCGGCAAAGAAATAAAATTTATCCCGCCTCTTAAGAATTCTTCCACGCAAACCTCGTTTGCGGCATTTAAAACGCAAGGCGCGGTCCCCCCGTCATACGCTGCCTGATAAGCAAGGCGCAGGCAGGGGAACCTTTTTAAATCCGGCTCCTGGAAACTGAGCCTCTGTAATTTATAAAAATCCACTCTGGCAAGCTTATTGGCAAGCCTTTCCGGGTAAGAGAGTGCATATTGTATAGGTATGCGCATATCGGTAGCGGATAACTGCGCGATAATTGTGCCGTCCATAAATTCGACCATGGAATGGATTATCGCCTCCGGGTGTATGACTACTTTTATTTTTTCCGGGCCCACGCCGAATAAATACATCGCCTCCAAAACTTCCAGGCCCTTATTCATCAGGGTTGCGGAATCAACGCTAATCTTTTTGCCCATCTTCCAGCGCGGATGCTTCATAACTTCTTTCAGCGAAATACTCTTTAACCTGTTTTTATCTAACTCCCTCAGCGGCCCTCCTGATGCAGTCAGGTGTATCACTCTCAGCGCATTTTTATCTTCTCCAGCCAGGCACTGCCATATCGCCGACTGTTCGCTGTCAATAGGGATAATCTTTGCCTTTTTTTTAAAAGCCCTGGACATAACTATTGAGCCTGCGATTACCAGCGCTTCCTTATTTGCCAGGGCAACTTCCTTACCGCTGTCTATCGCACTCAATAGAGGTCTAAGCGCATCTGCGCCGCTTATAGCCAATACAACCTTGTCTATTCCCTTATCTTTAACTATCTGGCCTAACCCGGACTCGCCGGTAAACAGTTTTATTTTACTGCCTACCCTGCGCTTTAAGCTAATGCCTGCTTCCTTGTCCGCAACGCAGACAAAGACCGGATGGAACTCCTTTATCTGCTTAAATAAAACCTCAATATTGGAGTGCGCCGCCAGTGCCGTGATTTTGAATTTCCCGGGAAAGTGCCTTACAACATCCAATGTATTCCGGCCTATGGAGCCGGTTGAGCCTAATATTGCTATATTTTTCACTTTACGAATATACTCAAGTAAAAATAAAATACCGGGGCGGTAAACAAAAGGCTGTCAATTAAATCCAGGATTCCCCCTATCCCGGGTATAATTCGTGCCGAGTCCTTAATCTGACAGTCGCGCTTCATCAGAGACTCCGAAAGGTCGCCCAGCTGTGCCAAAACCCCCAAAAGCATGCCGATTAAAAGAAGGTGTAAATTCGACAGCGGCAGAAACGATTTGCACGCCAGGGCGCTAAGCACGCTAAAAATAAAGCCTCCTATCGCGCCTTCCACGGATTTTTTTGGGCTTACGCGCGGCATTAAAGGCGTCTTTCCGAAACGGCTGCCGATAAGATAAGCGCCTATATCGTTTAATTTCGTAATCATTATAACGCTCCCCAATAACCCTATGCCGTCCGGCAGATACCTTATTTTAATCAGAAAACTGAAAAACCAGGCAACATAAAGTATGCCGAATATCGTTACGGAGATGCCTATAATGGTGCCGGAACTCTCTCTCCTCCGGAACTGCATAATAATCAAAAATAATAATGCCAGCAGGATAAAAAGCAGCTCCCATTTATCGGTTAGCTCAAAGCGGTAAAGTATGGATAAGGGGATAATCGTGCCCATGCCTATGCCGAAATATTTGTATATATTTATGCCTTTGTTCTGCACCATAGTGAAGAATTCATAAAGCCCGGTCACAATAAAAAAGAGTATTGTCGGGCCGAACAGCCAGTCAGTAAATACGGCCAAAGTTGCAAAGCTAATAAGCACAACCGAGCTAACTATTCTTTTTAACAGCATTTATGCCGCCGAACCTCCTTTCCCGCCTGTCATATTCTTCTATCGCCGTCTGGAGGTCCTTTTTTCCGAAATCCGGCCAGTATTTCTTAATGAAATAAAATTCCGCGTAAGACAACTGCCAGAGCAGGAAATTACTGATGCGCATCTCTCCGCTTGTGCGTATGAGAAGGTCGGGGTCAGGGAGCCCTGCGGTATAAAGGTATTTTTCAAATTTATCTTCATTGAGCATTTCGGGGCTCTCTTTGCCGGAGGCGACCGCCTCGGCAAACCTCCTTGCCGCATCAATTATCTCTGCTCTTCCGCCATAATTTAAAGCTAAGACAAAAGTAAGCCCCGTGTTGTTTTCCGTCTTTTTTTCCGCACTGTCAATCTTATTTAAAATATAATCCGGGATGGGCTTATCCCTCCCGATAACCCTGATTCTAATGTTGTTCTTGTGTAATTCCGCAATCCGCTTCTCCAGGAAATTATCCAGAAGGCTCATCAGCATATTTACTTCTTTTTTCGGTCTTGTCCAGTTTTCGCTTGAGAAAGCAAATACGGTAAGCACCTTAACTCCCACCTCGGCTGCCGCCCGGATAATCTCTTCAACCCTCTCAACCCCTCTCTTATGCCCGGCTGTCCTGGGCAGGCCCCTCTCCTTAGCCCAACGGCCGTTGCCATCCATTATTATAGCTATGTGCCTCGGTATGTTATTTTTATCTATCAAGGTTTTTAGCGTTTAGCGGATAGCGTTTTCCCGCTTAGAGTTTTCGTTTCAGCGGGATCCCGCATAGCGGGAAGCGCACAGGGATTCTACTATTATCCACTATCCGCTCTACGCTCCGCGCTAGAATTACTGATGAACTCGGTAATCTATGTTCGGGAATATGTTGTCTTTGTATTCGATGTCGGAAAGCCATGCCTCGTCAAGGGAGTTTGACTTTATGTCTTCGTATAGACGTGTGAACCGGAGGAGATGGTCTTTAGTCCTGCGTACGGCGTAACTAGTGTGCGTGCCTGTGCCCATAATAAATGCCCAGTCAGAGCTCTGAGCAAGAAGCAATTCCCGCAAGGCCTGGTTTAAAGCCCTCCTGTGCAAGCCGTTGGTATCCGGGAAACTCTTTGCCAATTCCGTCATCCTTTCCGAAGCGCTGTGCAAATGCCGGTAAATCCAGTCCGTAGAGCCCTGCAGCCACATCTCGCTGTAACCCTTCCAGCCCCAGCTGGACATCGAAGGAGTAATCACCTGGTTGCGCGGGTTCTCGGCGAGGTATTCCGAAGGAGTAATCATACGTATTTCCTTCTGGTCAAAAGCAATCTTGCGGATAAGAAAATCCAGCCACATCGGGCCCTCATACCACCAGTGGCCGTACAATTCCGCGTCATATGGAGAAACTATTATGGGCTTCTTATGCAGGAAGTCATGGAGGTATTCTACCTGCTTCTGGCGGTTAAACATAAAGTTTCCGGCGTGCTCTGCTGCCCGGGCCTTAGCCCATTCCGGATTATACGGCTCTTTATGGTCGCCTGTGCCGGTTATGCGGTAATATTTTATCCCGGTATTTATCCTTACGCCGTCAGGGTGGATATAGGGTTTTATGTAATCATATTCCAGGTCAAAGCCGATATCCCGGTAAAATTCGCGGTAATTATAATCCCCGGGATAACCTTCAATAGAAGACCAGACCTGCTTGGAAGATTCCAGGTCCCTGGCAAAGCAGGCCACACCCGTACCCTTG
Source organism: Planctomycetales bacterium (assembly GCA_005239725.1). Lineage (GTDB taxonomy): Bacteria > Omnitrophota > Gorgyraeia > Gygaellales > Profunditerraquicolaceae > SBBM01. The sequence goes on from SBBM01000028.1 coordinate 42,302, forward strand.
CAATAAACAGGGGCAAACGTCCCGTATTTAGGCCTGGGTGTGCCGTGTAATACTCCGTGCGCATCGCTAAAGAAAAACTTGATGCCTGTTTCTTTCAGGATTTCATCGTGCCCGGGATAATAACCGCACTCGGGAAGCCATATCCCCCTGGGCCTCCTGCCGAATACGTTTTCATAATGGCTTGCCGCCACCCGCACCTGCGCTTTTATGGAATCGCGACATACATCCATAAGCGGAAAATACCCGTGGGTTGCCCCGCAGGTAATTATTTCTATTTTTCCCGCATCCTGAAGGTTCTTAAAACCTGCAACCAGGTTACGGTTGTATTTTTCAAAGGTTTGCCGGGCTTTGCAAAAATGGTTCAGGTACATTATTGCCAGGTGCTGGAATTGCGGCTGCCAGGCGGTGCGCTCTATTTCTTTGTGCGCAAGCTCAATCAGCCGGTTTATGTGCTTTAAGTAACGTTCCTGGAGAAGCTGGTCGGAAAGCATCGAGATTAAGCTGGGTGTCAAGGACACGGTAACCCTGAAATCCACCCCGTCTTCGGCCAATTTTTCAAAAACCCCCAACAAAGGAATGTAGGTTTCGGTTATGGCTTCGTAAAGCCAGTCCTCTTCCAGGAAATCATCATGTTCGGGGTGTCTGACAAACGGAAGATGGGTATGTAAAACTAAACAGAGGTATCCTTTATGCATAGTTTATTCGCTCTTCTGCACAGCCTCTTTAAGCAAACTTGCGGTTTTAGTTTCCCTGGTTACTATTGGGGTTATTGTGCGCTCTTCCAGTTCATCGGAAGAAACAGCCTTTACGGGTATGACCTGCTCGCCGTTAGGGAGAGCAAACCGCAGGGTAAAGGTGCCGTCCGGACGCAGTTTTATTTCCCTGTTCTGGACAGTTACTTTTGCATCGGGCTCGGTTGCCCCGTAAACAATTAATTCGCAATCAACCACCAGCCAGAACTTCCTTTCCTTGGGCACTTTCTTTACGGGGCTGGCCATAGAAGCCATTCCCGGTGAAGCCAGAGCCCCTGAAAACAAGAGTTTCTTGACTCTTTCCTGCCAGGCTTTCCCCAGGGGAGAAGTCTGGCCTAAGCCAAACCCTAACCCATAAAGCCTGCCGAACATCTCTTCGGGGATCATCCATTCCTCATCGGTAATCCAGGACGGGCCCTCCAGGGGAGTGCACACGGTATTTGAACGGACAATGGTTATGAATTCGCCGTTAGGTAATTTTAACCCTAAATCCACGCACCAGAACCTGCCCGGGCCGTTGGTATCAATATACCAGTTATTTGCGCCGTAGCTGAGCTCAATGTCGAAAAAACTATTGGCATTTGCGCCGTTAAAGACAATATTGGTCACATCATAAACCCTGAGCGTCATCTTGGCGCCGTTAAATTTACCCTGCAGGTCCCTCTTAAATCTATCCCAGGTATTATTGGTAACTTCCCAGTAAGCGTGCAGCCAGCGCGGGTCGCGCACCTGTAAAACTATCTTATCCTTACCGTATCCCCAGGGCAAATCATGAGACATTATCCTTAGGCTCGGCCGGGGGATTTCCGGATGGGAAAATTTTGTCTTTTCTACCGCTACCTCTTCCTGTCCCAATATTTCCTGCTCTTTTCTTAGAGGCTCTTTTTTTATTATTTGCTTAATAATACTCTTCTTTTTTATTTTCGCGGAGGATGCTTTTGCCACCTTTATTTTTTTCTTCTTTTCGATGACCTTCTTTATTTTATCTTTTATTCTTCGCAGTGCCGCCATTTTCCACCTCCTTGCGCTCTAATAAAAAAAGGGATATTCTCCCCTTTTTTTGTAGAGATGTTCTCCTACATATATTCTTCGCTATTTCATCTCTTTAACCTGCCTGACTTACCGGTTATTAAAGCCTCTTTAAGGTCCTCTTCCAGGGCCTCTTTTAATTTTGTAACTTTTCCCAGTTCTTCTTTTATGCTCTTATTTACCATCTGTTCCTGCGTTAATGCCTTCTTCGTAACCTCATGCGCGGACTTTTCCTCTGATAGTTCCTGCTCTTTTTTATTTAATTTATCCTTCAGGGATGTTATCTGCTCTGCGGATTTATCCGCCTTCTCCTCAAAATCCAGCCTCTTCGCCATTTCCTTATCCCTGGCAATCTTTTGTATGCGCGCGTTGCTACAAGAGCCTGCTGCCGTAATAAATAATATTACAGTCAGCATAGCTAATATCAGAATTACCCTATCTTTAATACCTGCCTCCATAACCCCTCCGTAATATACTTATTTAAGGTTTTCTTTCGGCCCTTCCACGGCAGCCTGCGCAGCCCTGGCCTTTTTTACTTTCGTGACCCTGGGCATAATAACCACTTCAACCCTGCGGTTTAATTGACGGCCCTCAACCGTATCATTAGGGGCTACAGGATGATATTCGCCGTAACCGATTGCCGATAAGCGTTCCGGCGATATCCCCCTGTTGTCAATCAGGTAATGCAATACGTTTAATGCACGGGAAGTGGATAACTCCCAGTTTGATTTCCAGCCCGAATGCTTAATGGGTTCATTATCCGTATGGCCCTCTATGCCGACCTTTAATTCCGGCACATTTTCTTTTAATACCTCGGCTACCTTGTCCAGGATGGGCATTGCCTCCTGTTTTATCTTGGCTTTGCCGGAATCAAATAAAACATCAGCCACAAAGGTAATAACCAGGCCCTTTTCCATCATTTTCAAGCGCACCTGCTTATCTTTGATTTCCTGGCCGAGCTTATCCACAAGGATCCCCTTTGCGCGATTTAACTCCTCTAATTCCTGGGATAATTCTTCGATTTTCTGGATATCCGAACGCCTTCCCTTCTGGAAAATAACCGTGCATCCTGCCAGAAATATACTTAAAAATATTAATGATAACGTTTTAAAAAACACCTTCGCCTTCATTTTTTGCTCCTTTTTGAGCACAACAATTTTTATTTAGCGAAACCCCGCTCTTTTTAGCGGGGCAACCAGGAATTTTCAATATACCACAAGCCTTAAAGCTAGTCAAGAAAAATAGTATCTTCCCGGCCTGAACCCACGGATACCATGGAAATTCGCACCCCTGAAATGTCCGCTAAGGCCGATATGTAAGCCTTTGCATTCTTGGGTAAATCTGCGTAACACCTTATCTTATCTATGGATTTATTCCAGCCCGGAAATTCTTTATATACAGGCTTTGCGTTTTTTAGTACCATGGAATCGCAAGGAAATTCTGTAAATGTCTTACCTTTATACTTATAGGCATAGGCGACTTTTATCTCTTTTAAGCCATCCAGTATATCAAGTTTGGTCAATGCCAATTCTGATATGCCGTTTAAAAGCACGGCCTCCTTTATCATAACACTGTCAAACCACCCGCACCTGCGCGGCCTGCCGGTAGTAGACCCAAACTCGCTGCCTTTTTCGCGTATAAATTTTCCGAAAACCGGGGGGAATTCGCTAGGAAAAGGACCTTCCCCAACCCTTGTTGTATAGGCCTTGGCCACCCCGATGACATTATTTATATTTAGCGGCGCAACCCCTGTGCCAATAGAGCTTCCACCTGATGTCGTTGAAGAAGAGGTTACGTAGGGGTAGGTGCCGAAATCAATATCCAAAAAGGTCCCCTGCGCCCCCTCAAAAAGTATATCTTTCTTATTCTTAATCGCTTTATCAAGCAGACTTGCGGTATTGCAGGCATAAGGCGAGATAATTTTGCCGTAATTCAGGTATTCTTTATAAAGCGAATTAAAATCAAAACCGGGATGGCGGTAAACCTTTTTGAAGATTTCATTCTTTTCTTTTAAATTATCATTCAGCTTCTCCCTGAGGGAGGCCGGATTCAAAAGGTCAACTACGCGTATGCCGCAGCGGTTAATCTTATCCGCATAACACGGACCTATGCCGCGCCGGGTAGTACCAATCTTACGCACCCCTTTTGTTTCCCTGAGTTCATCCAGGACTTTGTGGTACGGCAGGATTATGTGCGCAAGATAAGATATTTTCAAGCGGTTATCAACCGCTATACCTGCCTCACGTAGGCCGCTAATTTCTTTTATCAAAGCCTGAGGATCAATGGTTACACCGTTACCGATGCAGCAGACTTTCTTTGCGCGCAGAATGCCCGAAGGTATAAGATGAAATATGTATTCCTTGCCGTTAACCACAACGGTGTGGCCGGCATTGCTTCCTCCCTGGTAGCGCACTATATAATCGGCTTTGTCCGAAAGGATATCAATAATCTTTCCCTTGCCTTCGTCTCCCCACTGCGCGCCAATTATAACTGTATTCATTTTTAGCGTAGAGCGGATAGCGTTTTCCCGCTCAGAGTTTTCGTTTCGGCGGGATCCCGCATAGCGGGAAGCGGACAGGGATTTTACTATCCGCTAGACGCCATCTTTATACCGCCATTGTAAATATTTTTCGTGCAATATCCGGGTATTTGGCGATGAATTTCAGCTCATCGTCCACCAGCGGCTTCTGGTTATGCACATTGGCATAACGCGCCAATTCCAGGATTTCCGCTGCTTCTTTATCGTCATGGAAGACAATTTCCAGTTTATCGTAGACATTCCTGAAACCCTTGATCCCGGAATATTCTCCCACAGTAATCTTACGCCCGGTCTCGATTATTTCAGGCTCCCCTCTGCCCAATTCTTCATAATCGTAAAGCTCATAATTACGCCTGTCCTTAAGCGCTCCATCGGCGTGGATGCCGGACTCATGGGCAAAGGCATTCGAGCCTACGCCGGGCTGGTTTATAGGTATCGGGATGCCGAAGGCGTAAGATGCGTATTTGCAAATCTTCCAGGCAATTTTTAAATCTACCCGTTCATCAAGGATGTATTTATCCTTGATTCCGTTTGCGTATTTTATGGCCAGGATTACCGCCACAAGGTCGGCATTTCCTGCGCGCTCCCCCATCCCGTTCAGGCAGGTATTAATATAGGCATCTACTCCGGCGTCGTTGGCTGCCATTGCCCCGCACACCGAAATGCCCACTACCATCCCTAAATCATTATGACAGTGTATTTCAATGGGTAATTGGACCGCCTCAGCGAGTTCTTTAATCCTTTCGTAAATACTGAACGGCGAATCACAACCGAGCGTATCGCAATACCTTATCCGGTCCGCCCCGGCCCTCTTGGCCGCCTGGGCAAACTCAATCAAATAACCTATGCTGGTGCGCGAGGCATCTTCGGCATTTACGCCTACGGACTTTGCCCCTGACTTTAAGGCTTCCTTTACCGCCTCCGTCATCTCTCCTATTATCGAGGCATGGTCGAGCTTGCCCTTAAATTTATGGATTATCATCTGGTCGGAAGTAGAAATCGAAAGGTTAAGGTGCTCTAGACCCGGGACAAGTTTAAAAGCAAGTTTTACATCTTCCTTTGTCGCCCTCAGCCAACCGCCCAGCCTTATAGATGAAAGCGCGCCTTTCTTAACCAATTCCAGGTTCGCATTCAGGTAATTTGTCTCATGATGCGTAATCGGGAAACCGAATTCTGACTGGAATACGCCCATCTCATTAAGGTATAAGTTTATCATCGTCTTTTGCAGCTTAGAAAGGCATATCCGTGAAGTCTGGACCCCGTCGCGGTTGGTAACATCAATAAGATAAATTTTTGGTTTTGCCATATTGAACTCCTTAAGTTTTTATTTAGCGAAATCCCGCCCCTGCCTGACGGCAGGCAGGGCAGGCGGAAAAACTCCTCAAGTTTTAATTAATCTCTTCCGAGTGTTTTTTTAAGTTCTTCCCTGGAAGGAACACCCGAAGTGCCAAATACCTCCTGATTATCCATAAGATACGCCGGTCCGAACATAATCTGCAGTTCTCTTGTCAAGCCGGTATTCTCCAGTAAAAGCGCTTTGCCTTCCTGGCCTTTAGCGCAGGCCATTATTTTTTCCCTGTCTTGCTCTTGCTTGCCGAGGCAATCCTCCCACCATGTGCTCTGGATATTTTCCGCCCGGCAGGCAATATAATCATAAAAATTTTCCGGGTAATATTTATAAACGCAAAGGCTGCGCATATCCTCTTCTACCTCGGGTTTTCCTTTCGCAGCCTCAATTTCGCCGTTTTTCTCAAGCGCCAAGAAATGCACCGCCGGTTTAAAATCTCTGATCGCCCCGATGACTCCAGACATATTTTTGTCATATAAACTTATAAATACATCGAATTTACCCTTTATTTTTTCTCTTCCCAGAAAATAAGAAATACCTGTAAAAGAAGGCCTGAGTATGTAATACCCGCCCTCTTTATTCAATAAATCCTTATTTAACTCGTTAAAGTTTTTTTCTCCTTCTATCGTTTTATCCAAAATATAAGCCGGTAATCCCTTTATTTTAAGGTTATCAACCATCTGTTTTGCCTTGTCATCCGGGTAATGCAAGTAAGAAACATTTAAGCCGGGCAATTTATTTTTCAGGAATTTGATTATATCTGCTGTATCGCAGACTTTACAAATTTTAGGAACAATAATAGTCAGGGGTATTTCTGTGGCTCTGGTAAATACGCACCGGCTTTTATTTGTCCCCCGGTCCTGGCAGGTTCCCATCGAGCCTTCCTGCCTGCAATTGGCATCGGAGAAACACTCCGGCAATATAGAAAGTATGGCGCGGTCATCGGGGATTTCGCTGGATAAACGTATGTTTTCTACTTTAAAATCTGCGATTTTTTTATCCTTTATAACCAGCTTTGCCTTGCCCAGGCGCCTCCCCTGCCAGGCCGGCCTTAAAACTAAGACAGGGCCTACCTTAGAATAAATCTCTTCCTTTGCCCGGCTATGGCCGCTGATAAGTATGTCAATCCCCGACACCTTACTAATCAATGCCGTATCATCGGTCTCGCCAAGATGGCTTAAAAGGATGATAATATCTGCGCTTTTCTTTTTTAACTCGGCTACTATAGAGCTGACCTCGGCTTCAGGGCTAAACACATCAAGCCCTCCGGTTTTTTCCTTTTTTAAAGGCGTGCTTACGCCGATTATCCCAACCTTTAGGCCCGCAACTTCCTTAATAATATACGCCGATGTTTTCTTCAATTTTATATTGCAAGAAAGGAAATCCATCTTGGCCTTCTCTATTATCTCCTCCAAGAATTCCCTGCCGAAGCTAAATTCGTCATCTCCGATTGCCGCAGCATCATAGCCCATTAATTCCATGCCTTTCACATTTACCCGGGTACGCGCCTTATCCAGTTCGGTATTCTGGCTGTTGGCATCCATTATGCCGCCGGCAAAAAAGGCCCCTGAGTCCAAAAGCAGCGTATTGGGGTTTTCCCCCCTCAACTTTCTAACCAGGGCCGCCCTGCGGGCAATGCCCCCGTCAGGCTCTGCGGGACAATCACAGTGATAGAGCGCTCCGTGTGTTTCTCCGGTGTATAAAAGCGTGATTTCTTCGGCAAATAAAGGGCCGCTCCCGAGCAACAAATACCAAATCAGAAACAATGATTTTCTCATAACTTTATCAACTTTACGTAGAGAATATTCTCCAGCTTCCTTATCTGCTCCAGGACTTGGGGCGAAACAGGATTGTCAATATTTAATATGCTCACAGCCACATCCCCGGCTTCCTTGCGGCCTAAAGTAATCCCGGCAATATTTATTTTGTGCCTGGCAAGCAGAGTCCCGATATTCCCGATAATGCCCGGCTTATCCCAGTTTTTCATCGTAAGCAGATAACCTGAAGGCGAGGCCTCAACGTAGAATCCGTCAATTTTGACAATCCTGGGCTCCCTCTTTGGCGAGAGGGTCGCGGCAAATTCCCTTGTTTCTTTATCCGAAGAAACTTTTATGGAAATAAGGTTTACAAATTCCTCATCTACGGATACCTTTGTTTCCCTTACCTGTATCCCCCGGCTCTTTGCCAGGGGAATGGCATTTACAAAGTTAATCGCCTCTTTCAGTATAGGGGTAAGCAGGCCTTTGACTATGGCCATAGTAATAGAGGCAGCGTCATATTTCGTGATATCTCCTGAGTATTGGATATCCACGCCGGTTATCCCGCCCTCAATTATCTGGCTGGAAAAATTCCCCAGTTTTTCGCCCATTAAAATATAAGGCTGTAATATCTTATACAATTCCGAATCAATGCGCGGGTAATTAGCCGCGTTACGGATGCCTTTACCTAATAAATAGTCGCGCACACACTCCGCAACTTCTATCGCCACGTTTACCTGGGCCTCTTCGGTAGAAGCGCCCAGGTGGCAGGTAGTAATGATATTATCAAGTTTAAAGATTTCTGAATTCGGGTCAGGCGGCTCCTGCTCAAAGACATCAAGTGCTGCCCCGGCAATCCTGCCTTCTTTCATTGCCCTGATTAATGCCGCTTCATCAATAATCCCGCCGCGGGCGCAGTTTAGAATACGCGCGGTCTTTTTCATAACAGCAAATTCCTTATCAGAAATCATGTGTCTGGTATCGTCGGTCAAAGGCACATGCACGGTAATAAAATCCGCATTTTTAAGAATTCCGTCTAAATCCGAGGCTTCTACGCCGATTTCCCTGGCTGCCTCTTTAGAAAGATATGGGTCGTAAGTCAACACTTTCATCCCGAAAGAAAGGGCACGCTTTGCTACCTCTGTACCTATCCTGCCTAATCCTATAATGCCTAATGTCTTCTGGTAAAGCTCAACGCCCATAAATTTTGCGCGCTTCCACTCGCCCTTTTTCACGGAATTATGCGCCTGGGGTATACTCCTAGCAAGGCTTAATAAGAGACTCATAGTGTGCTCGCAGGTGGAAATGGTATTCCCGGCAGGGGTATTCATGACAACGATGCCTCTGTCGGTAGCAGCAGCCAAATCCACATTATCCAAACCCACTCCTGCCCGTCCGATGACCTTTAACTTCTCCGCCGCACTGATTAAATCCTTATTAACTTTGGTTGCGCTCCTGACAATGAGCGCGTCATAATTTTTGATTATCTCTTTTAGCTCTTCTGGCTTTAAACCGTCCTTTGCATCCACCTGGAAACCCGGGGCATCCTTTAAAATCTCCAAACCTTCTTCCGACAATTTGTCACTGACAAGTATTTTCATTTCATACCCCTTGTTCTAAAAAAATAATTACGCCTCTTTTACGCTTTCAGACGAAAAGGCACACCCGCAAAAGCACCTTCTTCCAGTCTCTGCTTGTTTTTTTGTCTATCGTATATTTAAAATTAAAATTGACAAATTCCAAGTATTCATCCATTGACAGAGTTTTGCGTTTGAAATCAACCGGCAGCTTGGCTTTAGGCAAGTTAAGTTTTTCCATATTTCTAAATTCCTTCCAGAATCTTCTCATAAAGTCCCTCTGTGCCGTATTTCAGGCAAATCTCTTTAAATTTTGTGCCCCGAGCATCCACTTCATTCATCTTTACCATGCCTTCATTCCAAACCCTGCCTGACGGCAGGCAAACACATTGAAACGCAGTTTACTTCTTAGGCATTAAAGACTTCTTCCGCGGCTTTGACGCCGGCCCCTAACTGGAATTTATAACCCATCTGATGCAAAACCTTTTCCAGACAGGAAATAGCGGTAATAATATCGAATTCGGTAATGTAGCCCATATGTGCGATGCGGACGAGCTTTCCCTTCATCTCGTCCTGGCCGCCGGCGATAGTTACGCCGTAGGTATCGCGCATGGCCTTGACTAACTTTTCGCCATCTATGCCCTGGGGGACTTTTGCTGCCGTGACTACGTCGGAAGCAGCTCCGGGAGCAAATAATTCTAATCCCAGCGCTTTGACTGCCGCGCGCGTGGCATCTGCCATTTTTTTATGGCGGCTGAAAACGTTCTCCAGGCCGTCAGCCTTCATTAAATTTAACGCTTCCTTTAAGGCGATAATCAAGGTTATCGCCGGGGTAAACGGCGTATCCACTTTGTCATATGCCTTTTTTGCCTTACTTAAATCAAAATAATATTTGGGGCATTTTGAATTTTCTGCCACTTTCCATGCCTTCGGGCTCATCGAAATAAAACCTAAGCCCGGAGGAAGCATCAGGCCCTTCTGGGAACCCGAAACTACAACATCGCAATGCCAGGCATCCACCTGCAAATCAATCGCGCCCAGGCCGCTTATGGCGTCAACAACTAACACCGCTTCCGTATCTTTTACAATTTCGCCTATTGCCCTGATATCGGTAGCCACGCCTGTGGAAGTTTCGCATAATGTAGCGAATACTGCTTTAATTTTGGGATTGCTTTTAAGCTTATCTTTTATTGCGGAAGGCTCGACCGCCCTTCCCCATTCCACCTTGATGACGTCGCAGTTTATTCCGTAGGCTCTGGCTATCTCTGTCCAGCGTTCCCCGAATTTTCCGCCCTCAACCGTGATAACCGTATCGCCGGGAGAACATAAATTTGCTGCTGCCGCCTCCATTGCCCCGCTGCCGGATGAGGCCAGCATAAAGACTTCATTTTTTGTCTGGTATATGTATTTCAGGCCCTCATGGACTTCCTTTATAACCTCCTGGAACTGCGGGGTGCGGTGATGGATAATCGGCCGCGACATCGCCGCGCAGATTTCCGGCGGCAAAGGCGTCGGCCCCGGCGTCAACAAATAATTCTTGCGCATTTTCTAACCTCCTAAAAATTACTTCTTTTTCCCTGTAATCACTTCGTCCACTAATCCGTAATCTTTTGATTCCTCGGCGGACATAAAATAATCCCTGTCGCTGTCTTTCTGAATTTTATCCAGGGATTGGCCGGTATGGAAAGCCAGTATCTCATTTATCCTGTCGCGCATTTTTAAAATTTCCTTTGCGTGGCGCGAGATATCTTCTGCCGCTCCCTGCACTCCTCCCCAGGGCTGATGGATCATTATCCGGGAATTGGGAAGGGCAAAACGTTTTCCTTTGGTGCCGGCGCATAGGAGAACCGCGCCCATGCTTGCTGCCTGTCCCACGCAATAGGTAGCGATATCGGGCTTAATAAACTGCATGGTGTCATAAATCGCCAGGCCTGCGGTAACCGAACCGCCAGGAGAATTAATGTAAAGGCTTATCTCTTTATGCACATCCTCCATCTGCAAAAAAAGCATCTGGGCAATAACCAGATTTGCCACAGTATCGTCAATAGCCGTGCCTATGAATACTATGCGGTCCTTTAAAAGCCTGGAATATATATCATAAGCCCGTTCGTAACCCCGCGAAGTCTGCTCTACAACCATGGGAACCAACGTCTGCATTCTTGTTGTCATCATTCACCTCCGTTAAATTTTACCCCTTAAATTCCGATGCGGGTTTGGAATAAGGTCATTTCTGCTCTACCCAATTTGCCTCTTTTAACAGAAATTCTATCACCTTGCGCGGCATATGCTCGTCCTGCGCGATGTCTTCTTTTTTGGCGACTGCAGACAGGATAAGGTAAACCTTGACCTGCTTTTTTGCCTCGGGCTCCAGTTGCTTAATGAGCCTGGGCTCATCTTCGGCAATGGTCTCTTTAGGCACGCCCTTTAGCGCCAGATCAAGTTTTGCTTGCCGGAGTAAATCCTGCAGTTGCCTCTCAACCAGGGCGCCAGGGACTTTAAAGTCCAAATCCCTGCTTAACTCCTCGATAATCTGGTTTTCTATTTTCTGCCGCTGGGCATTATCCTTCTGGATGAAAACCTGCGTCTCTATGGCTTTTTCAAAATCCGCCAGCGTCGGATAACACAGCTCTTTGGCAAAACTATCGCTCAGCGCTGGCGCCTTCCTGGATTCCTTTATTGAATCAATGTGGCGTTTCACTTCATCAGCCCCAACGGTTATTTTTTGGTACTCGACTCTTAAGCCTTTATAATTTTTAACGCTAACCTCCGGCATTACTTCGACAGACGCCTTATATGAAAGCGTATTCCTGTCTAATTTGACATCCGATATACGCGGCAATTCCACGACTTCCAGGCCTTCTTTTTTAATCGCCTCCTCGTAAGTATCCGGGATTAATTCCTTAAGCACATTCTCATGGGCAAGGGAGGCGTAATTTTTTTCGATTATGTCGCGGGGCGCATGGCCAGGCCGGAAACCCTTTACTTTCGCATCCTTTGTTATCCGCGCAAAAACATCCTCAAATTTATTTTTTACGGTATCACCCATTACCGCAATATTAAGCTCCCTTATTGTCCCTTCTAATTTCTTAACCTCTACTTTCACTCCATCCTTCCTTTCATTTTGAAATGGGGACGGTTCTCGCGGAGACCCGTCCTCCTCTTCTCTACATCCTGAACTTCTCGCCTAAATATACTTCTTTCGCCCTGGGATTATTAATCAAATCCTCTGCCGTACCGGAAATAAGTATCTGACCCTCGGCAATCAGGTAGGCCCGGTCAGTTATGGAAAGGGTCTCCCTGACGTTGTGGTCAGTAAGCAATATCCCTAAGCCCTTCCTCTTCAATTCCTTGATTATCTCCTGCGCCTCATTGACAATAATCGGGTCTATGCCCGAAAACGGCTCATCCAGAAGGATAAAAGAAGGGTTGGTAACCAATGCCCGGGTAATCTCAAGCCTCCTCCTTTCCCCTCCGGAAAGGGTGAATGCTTTACTCTTCCTTAAGTGCGCAATCTTTAATTCTTCAAGCAGGCTATCCAGCCTTTCTCTCCTCTGCCTTTTGCTCAAAGGCAGTGTCTCTAAGATCGCCATGATATTTTCTTCTACAGTCAACTTCCGGAAAATAGAAGGCTCCTGGGCAAGGTAGCCGATGCCGCAGCGCGCGCGCTCGTGAATAGCAAGCCTTGTTATATCCTGGTTGTCAAATATGATAGAGCCTGCGTTGGGAGGAATAATGCCTACGACCATATAAAAAGTAGTAGTCTTGCCTGCGCCGTTAGGCCCTAAAAGCCCGACTATTTCCCCGCGCTTGACAAGTATGTCAACTTCCTTAACCACTTCCCTGCCGTCATAGGATTTGGATAAGCCTTTAATTTCCAGCAGGTGCACTCAAACCCTCCGTTGTATATACCACTAGCTTCGGGCTACCTAAAAGGGTAACCTGCTTATCGCGCGCGGTATAAATTGCCTCATCGCTATAAGAAGTATTTTCGCCCTTTGTAATCCTGACATTACCGTGGGAGAGAATCTTTTCTATTTGCATGCCCATTAGAGCGGTATCGCCTAAACCCTCCGCAGCACTACCGCCTCCCGAAGGCAGGAAATATACATTCATCACGTCGCTATACATGACGATATCCTTGGTATCCACTTTGACATTATTATTGAATGTGGCGATATTCTTTGCATAATCTACCTGGAGAGGCCCGTCGCAGGTGATAATAATTTTATCTTTTACCGGCTTTTGCCCGCCCTTTTCCTGTGCAGGCTTTATTTCTACCTGGACATCCTTACCCAGGCTTATCTGGCTTAAATTAGGAAAGCCCTGCGCGCCGCAGGCGGTAGTAACCATATTTTCTTTTTCTATGTTAACCATATCTGTGGTCATAACTATCTGCCTCTTTCTGTCCCAATCCAAAGAGTTGGTAGTCAACTTTGCGCCCTGTGAAGTTGTAATTACTACGTTCTCTTCCAGGTGCACCAAACCTTGCGCCTTATTAAAATTCCCCTTGTCCGCGGTGAGCCTGACATCCTCTTTCTCGCCGTAAAGGTTGCCGGTTATATTATTCAGTTTTATTATGTCCGTTGACATGTCAGCGGATTTGCCGGCCAGGTCCCAGCTCTTTTTGCCCTTCTCGCCAAAGCCGGAAATAGAGAAATCGTCAATCTGCTGCTTAGGCTCTTCTTCTACCTTCTTTTGCCTATGGGCGCAAAGGGCCGGGCTTACGGATAATAATAGAAAGATTAAAAATGCAGCATATTTCTTAAACATCATAAACACCCGCCAGACTCCCCCATTTCCCCTGGCTTTTAAGAATCAGCTCCGCAACTTCGCGCACAGCGCCCCTGCCGCCTTCTTTAGAAGTAATATAGTGGCTTGCCTGTTTGATTTCAGGGCATGCGCCGGGCACAGCCACGGCAAAACCTACCCGCTTCATAAGGCATAAATCCACCAGGTCATCTCCCATAAAAGAGACCTCATCCAGGCCGACTTTATATCTTGCTAAAATCTTATCCAGGACACTCGATTTCGGGGAAATATTTTCGAATACCGCCTCAACCCGCATGTCCCTGGCGCGGGGCCTTATCGCCCGCGAACTTTTAGCGGTAATAAGTATGGTGGGTATGCCTGCCTTCTTTAATAAATAAACCCCTAAACCGTCATGGACATCAAATAATTTTAAATCCCTGCCTTTGGAATCGTAGATTATCCTGCCGTCGGTTAA